>JAHEJX010000207.1 GCA_024638645.1 Actinomycetes bacterium | reverse complement strand
CGCCGCGCGCATGACAGATTCCCGCCGCGGGGTTTCTATCATCACCCAGCATGTTGTAGTCGGCGTAGCGCTCGCTCGCGTCCTCCATCTCCACGTCCTGCACCGACCAGCCAACGACCTGTCGATAGAAGTCACGGGTTGCCGAGGCGTCGGAGACTGTCAGGTCGAGCCAGGAGATGCGACCCATACGCGCCGTGGCTTTGCGCGATGCAACGCCCTCGGTTGGGGGAAGCGCCTCCGCAGAAACGACCGGGATGATCCCGAACGCCGCGCCATTCGGATCGAGCAGCACCGCCCACTGGCTCTTTCCATCGTCGTCTTTGCCATGCATGAGCTCACTCGCGCGCAGATCGAGCGCGCGCTCGACACTCGCTGCGACATCGGCGACCTGAATGTGCGGCATCCATTGGAGCGGAAGGTCCGCAGACTCCGCGCTGCGCGCGCCCAAACCGATGATCGGCATGCCTCGGTTGTTCATCAGATCCTCGCGCCAAAGCGGATCGTCGCCTGTGCAGAGTACACGTGAGTAAAAGCGCACTTCACGCTCGTGTTCGGGAACCGCAATGTCGGCGCTCAGGACTCCGCCGACGCGTGGGACAAAGAGGTCACTCATGGTTTGGATTCTAATTGCATCACCCCCCTCGAGGATCTCGGGTTCCAGAAGGTGCCGCGGAAGGCAGCACGGCACCACCTGACTTGGCTCGTCCAGCACCGGCTCTGCGGCATGACCTGCGAGGAGATCGCCGACCGGTACGCGGAGCAGAACCCGCGGCTCGAGAGCCCATATTCCCGAAACGCATGGCACCTACCCCGCTGGGGCAACTCGCCGTTGCTGCTAGACAAACAGACCCCTGATCTTGACCTTCTTTGGGTTGTCGGGGTCCACCAAGAGCAGGACCTTTTGGCCCTCCTCGAATGACTTCGTGATTCTGTTCTTCGTGATGGCACTCCCTGATTCCATGGCGCTGCCTTCATACTGATAGGAGAACTCTACCCGAAAGCCAGACGGACTTGATGGAGCCCTCGATCTGCACAGCCCGCTGAAAGAAACCCAACAGCGCTCGAACTCTAAGTACCAGCAGGGGGGCGGCCATCGCAACAGATACGAGAGCGAGAACCGCGAAAAAACTACCAGCCTCAGGCCCTACCGCGCGTCCGCGCCGCGCGATGGAAAGGCCGAACACCCCTGTGGCAATAGCCATTCCCGAAAAGACCAAGGGGAACATGACCAGAAGAACGCACAAATAATCACGGGTAAGAAGCTTCCATAGCTTGGGACGGACAGCTTGTCGACCATCGATACCGACGTTCTTCCCGGAAGCATGAGTGTTCTGTGCGACTCGGGGCGCGCTGGGAGCCTGGGACGGTCGGCGAGCTTTGCTCAGAATGACACCACATGAATGACACTCGACGGCGTTGGAGTCTACGGGCTGTTGACATTTAGGGCAGGTCGACAATCTCTCCTCCTATCGTGTTCGCTTGCGAGTACAGGTTGCAGCTGCCGCCTAACGGCGTCTCGATGAGCGGCACGCCGGTATTGATTCAGTCCTGTCGTGGTTTCCCATCGCGTCCGCTCCATCGACTTGTTCGCGCGCAGGCGAAGGGCAACGAACGCTCCTTGCGACCTCACCGAATGGCAACCCTCTCGAAGGCCAGACCGCTGATCTGGGCGACTTCGAGGGCCCGGCGGACGCGCCGACTGCATACCGGCGTCAGGGAACCTTCGTGGCGCATGAGCAGATCCAAGTCTCGAACTTTGCTCTCCGAGAGTACCGCCTTGATGATCCTCGATGTCTTCGGATTCCTGATGGTCTGCTGGTGGTCAAGAACATCCGGGAATCCGACGCCAAGCAATGAGAAGTATCGGTGAGCACTACCGCCATGCATCACTGTGACTTCTAACCACCGGAATAGGTTCGAGAAGGGCTCCAAGACCTCGCGCATTCGTTCGGAACAGAGGAAGCTCCAGCCAACCAAATTGTTCGGGGGATGGTCCACCAGCCGACCTGGCCCGGCAACGATTGTCTTGGGGGACCAGTCAGCGCCGGCTCGAAGGGAATCGAGTTCCTCATAGGACACCATTTCGTCTGTCCTGACCACGGAAAGTGACTGGTCATTCGGCCCAGCAACAAGGTAGAAGCTCCGTTTCGCGTTCATCAATCAAGGCCCTCTCCGGGGCTACCCCCGAGTAGTGGGACCCTCTGCGCGCGAACGTTCCGGGAGATCACCGGCGCGGCGCGAAGCGCCGTGTCCGGTGCAGCGACTGGTTAGGCGGCGCCCCGCTTGACGCTACCATCTAGTCCACCTTCCAGGGTCTGTCAACGCTCCAGACCGGGGAACTCGGCCAGTTGGTCCCTCGACCAGCCAATGAGAAAGTCGA
>JAHEJX010000121.1 GCA_024638645.1 Actinomycetes bacterium | reverse complement strand
CGAAACCGCGATCGACCCAGATCCCGGTGTCGAGGCGCGCGAACGGATCCGACGTCGAATTGAGAGAGGCCCGGAAGACGATGTCCCCCCGGTCGTTGAGGTCGCCCGAGGCCAAGCCCATGAAGTTGAGCTGGGTGCCGGGCGCGGGGTCGCCAGGCAGAGCGTCGGCGACCATCCCTTCCCGGGACCCCTTGGCGACCAGCTGGAGAGTGCCGCCGCGGGTGGTGTAGATCGTCGGGTGCCGGGCCGAGAAGCGGGGGTCGACCTCGCCCCGGAAGAGGATCGCGCCGGCGTTGTTGCGGCGGATGTCCGTGAAGGTCGCGTAGGCGCCGCTGTGGAAGATGGCGCGCGAGCCGAACTCCCCGGGCGCCGTGTCGCCCTCCTGGAGGACCAGCTGAAGGCCGCCCGCGTCCTCGACCCAGATCCCCTCGTCCCCGTCCCTGTCGATCCGGCGGCCGGTGACGAATCCGTTGAACGCGACCTCGAACGAGTCGTTGAAGTCGAACGAGCCGAACGGGCCGGTCTTGAAGGTGGTATTGGTGGTGCGAGTGAAGCTTCGAAGGTCCCTCGAGGGGGACTCGTCCCCTGCGTCCCTGTCGTAGACTCTCGTTTCCGGGCCCGTAGCTCAGTTGGTTAGAGCAGGGGACTCATAATCCCTTGGCCGCAGGTTCGAGTCCTGCCGGGCCCACAACGGAAGGTGTTGGGGTGCTTGCCGTCCCGGCGTCACCTGCCGGAGGTTGATGATGTCACCTGCCCCCTTGGGCCACGCCTGGGCCACAGCGGCAACACGAAAGTGGGCATCGATCCGCTCAGCGAGCATCTCCAAGTCCTCTTCATAGAGACCCGCGTAGCGATCCAGAGTGATCTGCGCCGAAGCATGGCCGAGCATTCGCTGCACTGCCTTGATGGACGCTCCAGCGGACACGGCCAGTGATGCAGCGGTGTGCCTTAGATCGTGGATTCGGAGGCCGTCGAGTCTTGAGTCGCTTAGAGATGGCAACCACACTCGGATTCTGAAGTTCGAGCTCCGCAACGGCGATGCTCCATCAGGGGAGAAGACGAACCCTTCCGGCGTGCAATCCTCCAGCTGCTCGGAGAGCATCTCAGCCAGGAACGCCGGGATCACAACAGATCGGGCTCGATGGCTCTTTGGTGTCCCGAACACGAGACTTCCGCCTACCTCGGTCGCAGACTCACGAACGATCAAAGGCCGGTGCAGGATGTCAATCGACGATGGCCTGAGCGCGACCGCTTCTCCCCACCTCAGACCCAAGTAACCCAAGACATGAATTAGGACCCGTGCGCCGCTCATACGCTTCTCACATGCGTCCGCCAGGGCGCCAAGCTGAGCGGCGGATAGAAACCGTGGTTCGCGGGGCCTGTCTGCGGGCGCCCGGCATCCAGCCACCGGGTTCCGCCCTATGAGTCCATCAGCGTATGCCTGATTCATGATTGCGTTCAGAACCTGTCGTGCTTGTCGAATGCGTGACGGTGATAGGCCCTCTGCATCCATAGCTGCGATCCAGTGTCGAACTGCGGCTGAGTCGATGCGAGCAAGTTGATACTCCCCGAAGAAAGGAACCACCCTCGAACGGAGCAGGGATCGGTAGCCCGCCATAGTCGCGGGCTTTAGCCCTGTGAGGCCGTCGTACCAACTCCTCGCCCACTCGTTGAACTGCATGCGCCCGGCGGAGGGATCTACCCACGTTCCTCGATCAAGTCGCGTCAGCTGGTCGCGGAGCCAACGCTCCGCCTTGACCTTCGTGCGGAACGATTGAGATCGTTGCCGTCCGTCTGGGCCTCGGTACCGAGCCCGCCAGGGTTTGGGCCGATCAGGCCGTTTCTGTATCGATCCCATATTGGGGGTATTCCTCCTGATTCTCCAACCACTCAGCCAGTCGAGGACCTGGCGTACCGCCGGCCTTGCCCCTAACAGTCTCCGAGAGCCATCCCGCCTTTCTCGCCCGCCAGACCCAATGGCGAACTGTCGCGATGGGAACGTCTTCGAATCCGGGTAGAGCGTTGATGGCCTCTGTCATCTGCTTGACGACCCGATTGCCATAGCGGAAGTGCTTCGCCAAGTAGAGGATGGCGCCCGGTATTCGATCTCACCGACTCTGGGAACGCGGAACGATTCGCCGAGGCCGAATAGATGGGCCGCCCCACCAAGCTCAACACCGCTACGCAAGCAGCCATAGTCGAGGCTATCCGCGACGGAATGTACGAATCCCAAGCTGCGCAAACCGCGGGCATTGACGAATCGACGTTCCACCGCCCGCCGCGCTGCGGAACAGCGAAAGCCCCATATCGGGGAGGTCGAACGGGAGTTCGCGTTGCTCGAGGTGAAAGGCGGTAGCGGTGTTGCCCATGGCGACCGACGGTACGGTGAGCAGCAGGTCTGTCTGGGCGAGTATCTGCGCGGCCAGTGAGAAGTGCGGAACCATGGCTCCGACGACGCAGCGAAGGCCGAGTTGAGAGGCCCGCCGGTCGATTGGGCTTCGCCCGGGAACGCCTGACGTCTGGACCCGCAGGTGCATCAGTTCGACGATGGCGCCTGCACAACGGAAGGAGAACCGTTGTGAAGGCTCTCAATCGCATCCACGCCACCACGATCATCGGAGGGGTACTCGTCGTTCCGTTCGCCATCGTGCTGGTAAACGAACTCCGCGTCGCCACCCTGGTCGTCCTCACCGACTACAACACAGATGACATGGGATCGATAGAGCTGGCGATCGGAGGAATACTGCTCGCTATCACCGCTCCTGTGGCCCTGGGCGGCTTGGCGTTGATACGACGCGGGAGCGCGCCCATGCCATGGCGCAAGGCGTTGAACACCCAGGTAAGGCCCCTGCCGTTGCCGCGGTAGTCCTAGCCGCAATCGTCCTGGTCTATCTCTTCGCCGGGTAGGAGCGATGTCAGAACCGCTGCCGATTTCGCCCCGCTAGTCGAGGTCGGCAACCACATCGGGGTGGCTGGGAGAGACGGAATGGTCATCCTCATCGGTCCCAAAAAGAAAGGTCGAACTAACGGCCCGAGCTGCAACATCCTTGACCGCCCGCAGTTGATCCCCATGAAACACGAAACCCCCGCACACGGAAGGGGCCTCGACACACTCCTTCGGAGTCTGCGGCTCGCCCGGAGAGACTCGAACTCCCAACCGATTCGCGGAGTCGGTCGTGTCAGCCAGTCCGTCCGGTCACTTCCAGTGGTCTGGGGTTGGGGCTGCAGTTCGGTTGCGGTCGCCGCGGGTCCGCACCCCGTATGCGCGTTACAGGCGGGCCTATCCGTCAACCCTGAGGTCGTCTAGAACGACCATCGTGTTCGTATTCGGCAAGCATGTAACGAAGTACGTGCCAGGTCCATGGTCGAAGTTGAGTGTGCGGGTCGCCTGTGACGAAATCTCGAAGATCTCCAGCGCGGTTATGAAGTCGGGGCGGGTGGAGATGTCGGGACCGTAGGCGACCAGATCCTCGCGGTCGTAACCATCGTTATAGGTGCCCATGACAACGGCGACCCGACGGGACGTCGTGTTCGCCGCAACGATCTCGATTGAGCCAGACGGCGATTCGCCAGAATCGGCTGACGAGCATCCCTCGGCATCGAAGGAGATCCTTCGTTCCGCGTCCGAGGCGACTGGGTGGCCCGCAGTCGTCGACGGCGCAAGTGCTGCTGTGGTCGTGGTCGATACGACGGCGTTGCCGACCGTAGTCGATATCGCCGATGGGTCCGGAGCCGGCGTGACTTCCTCGGATGCGGGTTCGTCACCGCCGCATGCGGCTCCAAGAATGAGCAGGACCGCAGTGGGGATTCCCAGACGTTTCACCTTTCGACCTCCATACTGCTCGCTCCTCGATGACCTGTCGGTCTCCTCCCTCTCTGCGATCTCATGGCTCGGAGCTCAATTCGCCGAGCCATGCCGTTTCCGGGCCGATCAGCAAGATCGTGTCGCCGATCGCCACGGCGGAGTGGACGACTGCACCTGCGGCATCGTTGATCGCGATCTGTGCGCGATCATCTCCGACGATGAACACACCAGCGTCGGCGAGCAGGCCCTCGTCATCCAGCGGCAGGACCAGCCACCCCGACGTCAGGCGGTGCAGCGAGGAGAACCCATCCTCCTCAGGTGGGTCGACGGCGGTCCAGGTGACGGCGTCGGCCGAAATCCAATGGGTTAGAAACATCCCGATGGGTGAGGAATAGAGGAGACCCGACGGCTCGTGCACGATCACGTCGCCGTAGAACGGAGGTGCGGGGTGGCTCTGCCAATCAACGCCATTAGTAGAGATGAGGCTTTCGACCCCACCGTCGCCTACGGCGATCGCAATGACCTGCCCGAAGTATTCGACGACCTGTACCGCGAATGGTCTCGGCTGGTCTCCGTTCGCGGTCGCGAAGAGGTTCAACTCTTGGGCACCGCCGTCCGTGACCGCATACAGCGACGAACTCGAAACGCCATTCAGCAGCTCGCTTGCCATGTCCTGGTCGACCCCGGCGATCCCACGCGGGTAGAAGAAGAGCTCGTCACCGGTCGTTTCGTTGGTCAGCGACAGCCCGTCTGTGGTCTCCCTAGGGACTACTCGACCCAAGGTGACAGAACCCAGCGGTGATATCCCGGTGACGACCACGGTCTCCGTGAACTCGGTCTCCTGGTGGATGGTGACGACGGGATACGTGCCGGGCGCGATCCCGAAGATTTGTTCCCAGTCGATGTCGACGCGGTGCTCGACCGGGACAAGCGTGACATCGCCGATCTGTCCCGGTCGCCCGACGTTCGGCTGAGCGATCAGCCCATCTGGAGCCGCCCGCGCCAAGCCCGATAGGTCCACCTCGCGCCATGGGGACAGCTCACCATGTGGAGTGAACCAGAGCTCGGTGGGACCTGAGCCAATGAGCCATCGACCCGAGGCCGTCGACATGATCGAGACCTCGAAGAACGACGACGGGACTGGGAGATCGATTTCGGTCCACGATCTCAGGTCCTCGGATGTCCACACCGTGTGGTCGAAGGGCCCGTTGCGGACCACGGTGCCTACGGTCGACCCCGTATTGAAGAACGGCCCGAACGCCTCCGCCGGAGTCCCTTCGATCCTCTCCCACGTCAGCGCTGCATCACTGACCGGCACCGTGGCCGGAGGGTCGGCCTGCGTAGTGGGAGGAGTTGATGTCGTCTGGCTCGAGGTTGTCGTTGGAGAAGTCTCAGTCTCAGTGGTCGTCGACACGGTCGTTGTCGGCATTGGAGTCGTGGCTGGGGGAGCACCATCCGGAGAACCCGCCAACCATGCAACACCACCGACGAGAACGAGCACCGCGGCGGCGGCAGCAACGGCTACCACGAAGCGCCGGCGACCCTGTGGCCGGCGGGGTCGAAGCGGCCTGACCGCTCCCGAGCCGACGCGCTCACTCAGGATGCCTTCGACATCGATGACGGGCAGCTGGGAATCGAAGAAAGTCGTGTAGTCGCGAAGTTGAACATCGATCGGCGCACTCATGCCGACACCCCCAGAGCCTTGCGTAGCTTCTTTTCGCCGCGCCCAAGGTGATTGCGTAGCGTCGACACAGAGACTCCGAGAAGGGACGCCGCCTCGTCGAGAGTCCACTCGAAGCCGTGGACGAGCCACACCGCCAAACGCTGTGACTCGGACAGGCGCGCCAAGGCATCGGGAAGGCCTGGCTCTACCCAGGGAGATGACTCCGGCGGGAATGCCGGGAACGTGGGGCGGGGGACGCGCCGAGGTCTCCCGCGGCTCCTCCCGACCTGGTAGAGATAGCCGGCCGGATTCTCCATGCCCTTGACCCGCTCCCAGTGCTCCCATCCGTACGCCAGGGCGTCGGCCGTGGCCTCGACACCCCGCTCGGTTCCGAGTCCTACGCACAGCGCACGCTTCAGACGTGGCTCCACCTCGTTAACGAACTCGGTGAACGAGTCGCGCAAGGGTTGGTCTTGGATCACTCGACTTCTGAAGGTACTCATTCACTTATTAAAAGATCCAGCGCCACGAATCTGTCACACGAAATCGGTGAGCACGACAGGCGGGGGACCAGTCATCAACCAAGCACGACTGGGTCGGCGGTTAGTGACATCTCACGACCTACCGAGGCGCGGGGAAGCCCCTTGCAAGACAAGGGTTCTCAGCACGCCCAGAGAGACTCGCTCCTGTCGCCCTCGACAGGCCCCATCCTTCTGATCCGTAGTCAGATAGCTGCTGTGTCGTCTGGTGTCGTTGAGTGCCGTTTAGTGGCCCTGAGTAGGCGTTTCTCGTAACCGTCGTGCCGTCCAGTACCGCTGAGTGATGCCCTGGTGTCTGGAGTTGGGTTGCAATCGGATTGCAGTTTGAACTCGTGGCCGATTTGCCGTCCAGCGACTGAGTGACCGAGGGGCTTTCTCCTCTTACGGTCGGGTTCGGAGGGTGGTTGGCTGTTCGCGAGCGGCCACACCTGGTGGCCGATTTGGGGAGGAAAGGGTGATGAGGAAAACACTGGTCTTCCTATTCGCAATGGTCCTGATGGTCGCCTTTGCATTGCCCGTCGGTGCAACGCCGCCGACGGATGTTGAGTTCGTCGTCGAGAGTTCGCTCTTGGGCGATTCGGGCCCATTCAATGCATTTGGCCCGGCCGTTGTTGAAGGTGTGGTTTGTTCCGAGGGTTTGGTTTATGACGCAGCTGGCAAAGTGACCGGATTGTCACCGAATGGCTTCAACTTCCAGGGAATCAAACACTTCGTCTGCGAGGACGGTTCTGGCGAGTTCTTTGTGAACTTGCAGGCCCGTATCGACTTCAGGAAGGGCGTTACGTTCAACTGGAATGTCCTGAGCGGCCTCGGTGCCTACGAGGACCTCCACGGCGCCGGCTCCGGTTTCGGGATTCCGGGGGTCCCCTGTGGCAATCCGGATGATTGCGTACTCGATGTCTACTTCGGCGGCCTTCACATCGACTAGCCACACTGATTCGTGACCTGTGAGCTAGCAATCAGGCAGCGACGAAGGGAGAGCCTCTTTGCGTTCCTCTAGCTAGCGACGTAACGAGCGCAGATGTGCCGTTCAGCGTGGTTTGTGATTCTGCGCGTTATGGCACCCGACTTGTTGATCGGGGCGGCTAGTTCAGTCCGAGAACGGTGAGCAGAGCCGTGTCGACACCCCATTGTTCTTCTGGTGTGAGGTGTCCGGTCAAGTCACCAAGCCGGTTGATGTCAACGGCACCAACCTGTTCGACAAGGACACGAGTCGAAGACCCATCGATCTCGATCTCAGGCCGGAACGATGCCGGCTTGGCTCTCCTAGAAGTCGGAGCAACTAGAACGACGGACCGGGGAAGGAACGCGTCCGATTGCACTACGACACCGAAGCGTCTTCCTTGCTGTTCGTGACCCGCTCCTTTCGGGAGCCGCAGGTCAAAGATGTCACCCCGCTGCACGTAGGCTCTCCATGAGGTCGGCTACAGCCATCATCTCGGCCCGGTCATCTTCGTCGGCTTCGAGGGCCGCCACCTCGGCGGCCAATGCTTGTTTCTCCTGACGGCGCGACGCGGTCTCGACCAGAGCCGCCCGGATAGCTTCCGAACGAGTCATGCCGGTCGCTTCGAGCTGCTCGAGGGCATGGAGGGCTTCGCTGTCGAGCCGTACAGATATCGGTTGAGCCATGTCAAGAGTGTATCACGATTCGTCATACGTTGGATAGGGCTTCGAAAGAGCGCCTTAACCGAGCGCACACGTGCCGTTATGTGCGGCTATGGGAGGGGCGCGCTGTAGAGGTCCAAACCGGAGTCGGCTGGCCCGAAGACCAGCAGATACGCGCCCGCGCCCCCTGTTTGAGTCGTGGCGATTGCCCAGCCCTGGGGCCCTGAATCCTGATAGACGTCGCTATCCGAGACTATTTCCCAGTCGGAGCCGTCCCTCGAAGCCCAAACGAGTCCCAGCCGCCCCTCGTAGCCGGCCATGTAGTAGATGTCCCCGTGAACGGTTATCGCCTCGAAGCCCGCAACGAACGGCGCTACTTCTCCGAACTCGTACCTGACCCACGCGACCCCGTCCTCGGAAGTCCAGATCCATGGCTCGCCCAAAGCCACCAACGTGTTGTTGTTCGTTGCGAGTTTCCGCATTTCCCCAAGGCTCTCGTCCGAAACCTCAGTGGTCTGGACCCATGAATACCCATCATCCGACTTCCAGGAAGCTGCATAACGACTATCGCCAACGCGGATACTCCCGACTGCGACCCACGAATCCTGGAACCTGACAACATCGCGCACCGTGCCGCGCTCGTCGGAAAGCTTCAGCCTTACCCAGTCCACACCATCAGTAGTCAGCCACAGGGTTGGCGAGTAAGTGATGTTGCCGCCGTCGACGGATCCGACGCCATAGCCGCCAACGATGGAGAGTGGGCCATCAGATACGACGCCAAACGCTTCGCTCCATGCGCCATCCATGTCGTCAAAGAGACCGTCCTCATTGGGTACTTGTCTCCATGAGCTATCGATCTCAACCCAGATTGCTGCCGTAGTCCAGTCAACGGCAAAGCCGCCGGTGTGACCGACGGCAACGATGCCCCAGTCGGTTGCGGCTGCATCTCTCAACCATCCCTCACTCGCGAACCAGTGGTCCAGTTCCGTCCAAGTGAAACCATCGGGCGAGGTCCACGCCATAGGGCTCGGCGATCCACCACCGTTGGACCCCACAATCAACAGTTGATCGTCGACCTGGATGATGGCGTCAGCCCAGGCGTCCAAGCCCGACTCAGTCCGAACCCACAACAGCGGCTCTTCGTGAACCGGTTCGGGCGCGGCTGGCGTTGTCGTGGACCGCGGAGCATTGGAAGCCGTTGTCGTCGACGTTGTCGTGGTCGCCTCGGGACTCGCCTGCATCGTGGTCGTTGCCGAGTGGGTCGTAGTGAGCAGGGGCGTGGAGTCGACCTCCGCCGGCTCGCCTGCGCACCCGACAGCTAGACAGCACACAAGCAACGCAGCCAGGACCCTCATCAGCCCCCTCCCTGCAGGTATCTTCTCTTTGAGAGGCGATCGCGTTAAGAGGCGAAAGCCACATTCGCAGCCCCGCACATAACCGGCTGGGAGGGATGATGTTGGCTGTGTGGCACGCACCGGTCGGGCGGTGCGGCACCGGTTGAGCTGTTAGCTCCAGCTCGGTTGGGTCACGTCCCGCCGTCCCGGTGGTGCATGCCACCCCTTTGCCCTGAAGCGAGTGAAAGGGGCGGCTGATGTCGATGGTACGGGTCGTGGTCGGTGGGGTGGACACCCATGCTGATGTGCACGTTGTAGCGGCGATCG
>JAHEJX010000120.1 GCA_024638645.1 Actinomycetes bacterium | reverse complement strand
ACGATGACTGCGATCAATGCGCTGGCAATGCCACCCAGAACCGGCTTGCTGATGAGGATCCCGCCGCGGTCGGTTGTAGGCAGAGGCCAGCGCATAGATCTCCGTTGCCTTTCGCTATAGGCTTAGAAATCGACACTTCGCCCCACTGTCTTGAGGCATAAACTGGCAGAAGACGGCTGGCAGCTTCTACGACGTGGAAGCGGGTCCTCCTGCCTCAGGTCGCGTTACTCCCGCCACGAGTGCACGGGGTCATAGCCAAGGATCCGTGAAGCCTTTTCGATTGAGAGCAGTGTTTCGTGACCGACAATCTCTCGGGCGAGCGTCACGTCCGGGTAGACCTCCGCCATCAAATCTGCGCTGGGACGTGTCATGCAGGTATCGGCGGCAGCGACCAAATAGGCCTCGTGCCCGGGGACGTCCACTTCCAGTGCGAGGCGAGTGGCCTGAGCCACGTCGCGGGCATCCACGTAACTCCATAGGTTCCATGCTCGGATTCTGGGGTCGTCCCAGAACGCAGGGAAACGCTGGTAGTCGTCCACCTCCATCACATTGGAATAGCGCAGCGATGCGAACGGAATGCCGGACCACCGATGGAACTGATCCGCGATTACCTCGCCTGCCAGCTTGGACAGGGCATAGTGGAACTCGGGCAGCCTCGGATGCTCTTCATCTATCGGTGCGTATTTGGGCTGTTCGCGCTGGAACGGGATTCCGATCAGCGTTTCCGAGGACGCCCACACCACCTTGTCGAGGCCCAGCTTGGTGGCTGCAGCAAACACGTTGTACGTGGACATCATGTTGATGCGAAACGTCTCCCCGTCCGGGAGAACGTTGGGAGCAGGAATCGCAGCGAGATGAGCGACAGCGTCTGCGCCTTGCAGCACGTCATACGCCTGACCCAGATCGGTCAGATCTGCAATGACGGTCGGGGCGTCCGGATCACGCGAGGCCGCAACGTCGACGTCGACCACGTCGAAACCGTGCTCAATGAGGTCGGCAACTACTGCTCTGCCGGCCTTGCCGCTCCCTCCGGTAACAACGATTCGTTTCACCTGGCCAGCCTAAGCCGTTCCCGGCCTGACCCGTTCGGGCCTAGACGACGCAGAACTCGTTGCCCTCGGGGTCCTGCATGACCGTCCACTCGGCACCGAACTCGGAGTGTGCCTTTCCCTTGGTGGCGCCAACGGCGACCAGCTCGTTCACCTTCTCCTCAATGGCGGCCAACCGCTCGAGACGTGGGGCGTTGCGCTCGGCGCCGCTTGGAACGTCGATGTGAATCCGATTCTTCGAGGTTTTGGACTCAGGCACCTTCTGGAACAGCAGGCGGTTGCCCACCTTGCCCTTTGGAACCAGAGCGATGAGCTTGTCGCGATCCTCTTCCGGTATACCCATCTTCTCCGCGAACTCGTCCCAAGTGTCGAACTCGGGCGGCGGCAGCTGGAACTCGTAGTTGAGCGCCTTGGCCCAGAAGCCGGCCAGCTTCTGCGGATCAGTGGCATCGAATACGACCTGGAAGAGCTCGTGCATCATCGTCCTCTTGGTATTTCTCAGCTGATTGTCGTCGTCTTGTCAGCAACGCAC
Organism: Actinomycetes bacterium; assembly: GCA_024638645.1. Lineage (GTDB taxonomy): Bacteria > Actinomycetota > Acidimicrobiia > Spongiisociales > UBA5794 > JAHEJX01. The sequence goes on along the minus strand of JAHEJX010000120.1, from coordinate 7,722 downwards.
AACATTTCCGGGCCCTCACTTCGCAGCTCGCACCTGGGACAACGCTGCTCAGTCCACGCAGAATTCGTTGCCCTCGGGATCCCGCATCACGATGTGGTAGCTGTCTCGTTCCTCGATCGGGCCGATCCGAGTCGCGCCGAGAGCTTCGAGGCGATCGGCCTCGGCCAAGATGAGCTCCTTGCGGGTCGCAAGCGGCGCTTCGGGGGCTCCTCCGATGCGCAGATCGAGGTGGACCCGATTCTTGGCGGTCTTACGTTCAGGCACTTTCTGAATGAAGATCCGCGGACCGTTCCCATCCGGGTCTACGAGTGCTCGGGCGTTGTCCCACTCTTCGCGCCGGATATTTATGGCTGTGGCCCAGTTGTCCCATGAGTCGTGGCCCGGCGGAGGCTGCGGGAACTCATAACCGAGGGCGGCTGCCCAGAACTCAGTTAGCTCGGACGGGTCGTTGGAGTCGAAGGTGACTTGAAACTGAGTTGCCATCGGACTTCTTCCTCTATCCGGCTTTGAGGCCTTGCGGTTCGATGATGGCAGATGGTCCAGTCGCACACGTCTGAGAGGGCTGCTCGGCGGCGGAGCGTTTCCGCCAGCCGCTTTCCCGATACGCGACGCATGTCCATCGCGGCGCTCAAGGCAGGCCGTAGGCGCTCTCCTATGTACGGGCTAATCGAGGTCGATGTCACCAAGCCGCAGCAGCTCTTGACGGCTTCCACCGCCGACCTGTCATTCACCGCGTTCGTCGTCGCATCAGTAGCGCGGGCTGCGAGCCAACACCCGGAAGTGCATGCCTACCGCGACTGGCGCGGCCGTTTGGTAACGCACAGCTATGTCGACGTAACCACGATGGTCGAGGTCGACACCAGCCAGGGGAAGTTCCCGCTGGCCGTAGTGGTCGGAGATGCCGACATCCGCAGTGTGGCGGACATCACAGACCAACTGCGCAGCGCCAAGAGAACGCCTCGCCAGAGTGGCAACGCCCGGTTTCTGACAGCCTTCGCCATGGGCCTGACAAGGATCCCGCTCCTGGCCACGTCGCTCTTTCGGCTGGGTAGCCGCTCTGTGAGAGTTCGGCAGCGAATGGGAACGGTTTCGGTTACGGCAATCGGGATGTTCGGTGCTGGACCCGGCTACGGGTTTGGCGGCTCAACCGTCTATGCGCTCACCGTCGTCGTCGGCGGAATGAGCAAGGCACCGAGGATCGTTGCGGGTGAGATCCAGTCTCGAGACATCCTCAACCTCACGATCACATTTGACCACAACATGGTCGACGGAGCCCCTGCCGCCAGATACGTCGCCCACTTGCGGGAACAAATCGAGTCAGGTGAGGCGCTCATCACCTAGACCCGTCCATAGCCGCCGCCTTAGCCAAGGGCCCCGACTCAACGACAACAACGACGAGTCCCACGATCACGGCGAACCAGATGGCGATCGCACGCATCATGCCGCATCTTGCGGTATTTGCGGTCGTCCACACCTCAAATGGTACGTGCGCAGCCGCCGCTCAGCACTGGACCGTCAGTTGTCGGCGGAGCGCGCTTCCAGCAGTTGGCGGAGCTTGGCAATTCGGCTTTCGATGTCGCCGAGCCCTGCCGCCTCCTTTACGCCGCGGTTCAGTGCCGTCTCGCCGGCGGAGGTGTATGAGCCGCCGGTCCGGCTTCCGCCGCCGGCCTGCGTCACCATGTTGATACCAGACTCGATGATCTTGTCTCACCGCGCTGCGAGGGCAGCTAGCTCTCTGGCCAGATCCTCACGAGAACGCTGTTCATCAGAGTCGACCCAGAACTTCGCAGCCAGCTCGCGGAGCTCGTCCTGGCGCTTGTGGAGTTCGTGACGGCGAGCAAAGTCGTCGGCGGGCGTTGCATTCATCTGATCGACAACTTCAGCTAGCTCGCGATTGATCGAGTCCAATTGGTCCATGGTTCCGACCATAGACGCCCAGCGCCACAACAACCATGCCAACGGTTCAATAGGGCGCGGGCAGCCCTTTGCCCGTCTCCACGAGACTCTTCAATCCGCTGACGATGTAGGGGAAGCCGTTCGTGAAGTCGTCATAAGTCTTCGAACCACTCGGCGCTTCGTAGAGCTCGATAGTCAGCTCGACCATTCCGTTGACTTCAACCAGCGCCCACACCTCCCGGGCCGGGCCCTCGGCGACCAGCGCCTCGTCCCACATTGCCTGAAAGGTGAACTCGAGTTTGTTCGGGGGATCAATGGCGATTATCTCGCCCGTTGAAGCCACCTCACCGTTGTGGGCATAGTTGTAATTCATCTTGCCGCCGACCTCGAGGTCGGCGTCAATGCGGGTGCCGTAGAAGTACTGCGCCGTCTTGTCAGGATTGACGATGGCGTCCCAGACGTCTGCCTGCGAGCCGTTGATATATGCCTTGTAGATATGGTCGGGTGCGCCCATGCGCCGGCCTCCTCTTTCGACTCGAGCTTTGAGGCCGGCGATCGCCCCGACCCGCAGCTCGGCGTACTTGTTGATCCAGCGATCATGGATCAGCCTTATCGGGACGGGGTTGAGATAGTGGAGCTTGCTTCTCCCCTGCCGCAACGTGGTGATCAGTTTGGCGTCCTCGAGCACGCGTAGATGGTTCATGACGCCATAGCGCGTCATCTCGGGAAGATGGCTCGTCAGCTCTCCGAGCGTCTGGCCATCGCTCTCGAACAACACGTCGAGAAGCAGCCGTCGGCTGGGATCGTTGATAGCCTTGAACACCTCGTCCATGGGTGCATTATATGTGAGTATTTACTCACATATCAAGAGGAAGATTCGGCTTCCTCTTCTTCGGGCTCGGCCGGCAGTCCTGGTGACGCATCCACCCCCGGCTGCTTGGCTCCATACCAAGTATCGTTTTCCACACTCACAACCCGGTTGCGGCGGCCGTAGTAGACCAGGAGCAGGCCACCGAGAAGCGCGGCGAGCAGGCCACCCCACTGGCTACCCGTGAACGGGCCCATCACTCCGTCTGCGATCACGCCGTCGACGACCGTTCCGTCGGGAAGCGTGATTCCGTCGCGAGCCGCTCCGAGCCTGGCGAAGTCGATGAAGAAGCGCTGGAGTCCGTACCAGACGATCCAGAGGCTGAAGAGCTGGCCGTAGCGCCTTGTCTGCCACGTACGTGCCAGCCAATAGATGACGCCGAGAAGCACCGCGGCGCCGATCATGTCGTACAGGCCGGTGTGGTGATAGGGACCGCAGAAAGTGCCCGCATCACACAAGGCCTGCAAGGCGTCGTGCTGCGGCGATGGTTCGTATCCTGACTTCAGCAGGTAACCGAGGAAGAAGTTCGTCGGCGAACCGAGGTGCTCAACAATGGCAATGTCGCCGATGCGGCCAATGACAGCCCCGATGGCGAGACCGGCTGCTGCCGCATCCAGATACGGCAAGGGCGGCATCTTGAGCATCCGAAAACGGATGAGCCCTCCAATGATCCCGCCCGCATATCCGCCGAGGATCGAGAAATCGCCGGCAATGTTGAAGACGTCATCTAGCCCGTAGCCGGGGTCGCCGATGTGTGCCGGCACCGTGAAGAAGCGGGCACCGAGGATCGAAGCCACCAAAGCCCAAGTGAGAACGGAGGTCGTGCCCTCGACGTCGAACCCGCGCCGTCGGACCTCCCGAATCATCAGGATCGCCCCGCCGACGAATCCAAGCCCGGCGAACAACCCGTGCAATGACAGGTTGAGTGGTCCGAGCTCGAAGATCGGGATTGGCGGATAAGTGATGGCTGCCATCGTGCCCGAGGGTACTCAGAGGTTGGCAGTTATCGATAACCCCCGGTCCGGACTTGCTAGGAATTCGCCGACCAGATCGCCTGGTTGACGGCGTTCTCCAGTTTCTCCTGTTGGCCTGACACGGGGATCGGGTCGATGTCCCCGGAGGCAACCTTGGATTCGAGCGAGTCCAGCGACTCCTCCCCTTCCGAGATTGCCCGGCCGAGGGAGCCGGACCAGCCGGAGTAACGAGCTGCCCTCGGAGCGGAAAGCGTCTCGAGTTCGACCATGGCGCCGGCCACGATGAGCGACTGAGCCAGCGTGTCTATGCCGCCGATGTGTCCGTGAAACAGATCCTCCCGATCCATGGACTGGCGGCGCAGCTTGGTGTCAAAGTTGAAACCGCCCGTCGTGAATCCACCGCCGCGCAGGATCTCGTAGACGGCGAGAGAGAGCTCGTCCACCGAGTTGGGGAACTGGTCGGTGTCCCACCCGTTCTGATAATCACCACGATTAGCGTCGACGCTCCCGAAGATCCCGTTGTCAATCGAGTACGCGACCTCGTGATGGAACGAGTGTCCCGCCAGCGTTGCGTGGTTGACCTCGATGTTCACCCGGTACTCGTCTGTCAGTCCGTAGCGGTCGAGGAATCCATGCACGGACTGACAGTCGTAGTCGTACTGATGCTTCGTCGGCTCCTGCGGCTTGGGCTCGATGAGCAGCGTGCCGGCAAAACCTATCTTGTGCTTGTGCTCGGCAACGAGATGGAGAAACCGGGCCAGTTGATCGGACTCGCGCTTGAGGTCCGTGTTGAGCAGAGTTTCGTAGCCTTCGCGGCCCCCCCACAAGACATAGTTTTCGCCGCCAAGCCGGTGCGTCGCCTCCAAGGCGTGTTTGACCTGTGCTGCTGCGTAAGCAAATACCTCGGGGTCGGGATTCGTTGCCGCGCCGGCTGCATATCGGCGGTGGGAGAACAGGTTGGCCGTGCCCCACAGCAGCTTGATGCCGGTATCGGCCATCTTCTCCCCGGCGTAGTCGATCATCGCCGCCAGGTTCGACGCCGACTCGGCGAATGTCTTTCCCTCCGGGGCGATATCGACGTCGTGGAAGCAGAAGAACGGAACTCCGAGCTTCGCCACGAACTCGAAAGCGGCGTCGGCCTTCTGTCTGGCTGCGGCAAGCGCATCCTCGGTCGGTTGCAGCCATGGTCGGTCAAAGGTCCCAACGCCGAACACGTCGGATCCGGGCCAGTTGAAAGAGTGCCAGTAGCAAACGGCCACCCGGAGGTGATCTTCCATCCGCTTGCCGAGCACCACCCGATCGGGATCGTAGACCTTGAACGAATATGGGTTTGCGGAGTCCAATCCAGCAAAGCCAACCTTGCTCGGCACTTCCGTGAAGAACTCTTTCGCCATCGACCCACTTCCGATTCCGCGAGGCTCGCAATGGTACGGCGTCGTTCTTCTGGGCGCGCCCACAACGTTCGGTCTACGCTCGCCATTCACGAAGGAGTGCATTGTGGATCTGAAACAGAGGGCGGCTGCACGATATGGCGAGGTGCACGGGGAGCTAGAGGGCATCTCAAAATGGCTGTACGAAAACCCGGAGTTGGCATTCCAGGAACATGAGTCTTCGGCTCGTCTTGTTGCGTTCTTGGAAGGCAACGGCTTCGCAGTCGAGTACCCCAGTTTCGGATTGGACACGGCATTCGCAGCACGCGCCGGATCCGCCGGCCCCGAAGTGATCATCTGCGCCGAGTACGACGCGCTCCCAGAGGTCGGCCACGCATGCGGACACAACATCATCGCCGCCGCGGCTTGTGGGGCCGGCGCCGCGCTGGCTCCGCTGGCCGACGAACTCGGGTTCCGGGTCCGGGTTCAGGGAACCCCTGCCGAGGAGGCATACGGTGGCAAGGTCGACCTGATCAGGGAGGGGGCCTTCGAAGGCGGAGCACTCTCGATCATGGTGCATCCGGGCACGAGCGACATCGTCGACAAGCCATTCCTCGCCGTTGCCCACATGGACGTCGACTTCTACGGCCTCGAATCACACGCGGCCTTCGCTCCAGAGCTGGGCCTCAATGCCCTCGACGCCGCCGTCATGGCCTACACCAATGTCGGACTCATGCGGCAGCGGATGATCGCAACCGACAAGGTTCACGGTGTGATCACCGCTGGCGGTGAAGCGCCGAACGTCATACCTCCTCACGCGTCGATGGCTTGGTACGCCCGTGCTGAAACCCACACCAGGCTCGAGGAGCTCATGAAGATGCTGACTACCCAATTCGAGGCAGCCGCCATCGCCAGCGGTTGCCGCCTCGAGGTCTCGGAGCGAGGCCATACCTATACGGACATGGTCGTTGATCCAAACAGCGCGCAAGCCGGCCGACCCATGACTCGCAGCGGCTCGCTCGACATGTTGAAGACCGGCTCAACCGACATGGCCAACGTCAGCCATGAGCTCCCAAGCCTTCACCCGATGCTGAACATTCACTGCGATCCCCACGTGAACCATCAGCGCGACTTCGCAGCCGCCACGATCGAGCCTGCGGGCAACCAGGCGATCCGGGACGGGGCGCTGGCCATGGCGTGGACCGTCGTCGACATTGCACAAGGCGACCGCTGGGGAGAGCTCGGCGCCGATAGCTGAGAGCCCATGACTGCGTACAGCTTCTCGGATCCGGTCGAACGCCGGGGCACGGGTTCGATCAAGTGGTCGGACGGCGAAGCGTCCGGGCAGTGGGTTCCTTCACTCGCCGAAGGAGAGATCGCTGAGGTTGACCCGTTGCCGATGTGGCTGGCCGACATGGACTTTGCCGTCGCACCGGAGATCCAGGCTGCACTTCACAGTCGGGTCGAGTTCGGGTCCTTCGGTTATACGACGTACACACCGGGGTTCTACGAGGCGATCGAGGCGTGGAACGGCAGGCGCCATGCCTGGACGCCCTCACGCGAGTCGATTGTGGTCAACAGCGGAGTGATGCCGGCGATCAACCTGGCGATCCAGACCTTCACGGATCCGGGCGACCAAGTGATCGCCCAGCCCCCGGTGTTCCACCCGATCACGGAGGCAGCCGGCCTGAACGGTCGCACCACCGTCCTGAGCCCGCTCATTCTCGAGAGTGGGCTCTACCGCATGGACCTCGACGACCTGGCGACCAAGGCAGCCGACCCCAGGGCGAAGATGATGATCCTCTGCAACCCGCACAACCCGATCGGCCGGGTGTGGAGTGAACAGGATCTGCGCGCAGTCGCCGAGATCTGCAGGGAATCCGGTCTCATTCTCGTTAGCGACGAGATCCACGCCGACTTGACGTATCCGTGGGCGAAGTTCACCACTGCCGGCTCGCTGGGACCCGAGGTCGATGAGCACCTCATCATCTGTACGGGTCCGAGCAAGGCATTCAACGTGCCGGCCCTGAAGTTGTCCCTGACGGTTATCCCAAACCCCGAGTTGCGAGCTCGATTCCTCGCCACGCTCGACAGGCAGAACGAGCTGTGGTCGGCGAACCTGATGGGAGCCGCTGCGCTCGAGGCTGCCTACACCGAAGGTCAGCCATGGCTCGATGCGTTGCTGTCATACCTCGAGGGCAACCTTGGATTTATGAGGGACTTCCTGTCGAACCGATTGCCAGAGCTGTCGCTGGCACAGCCGGACTGCCTCTACCTCGCTTGGATCGACTGCCGCAGACTCGGTTTGCCAGGCAACGAACTCAACGAACGCATCCGTAGTGCCGGCCTTTGGATTGAAAACGGCGCCACATACGGCGCTGAAGGCGACGGCTTCATCCGCCTCACGTACGCGACACCACGCGTGCTCCTCGAACAGGGAATGAAACGGCTCGAAGCTGCCGTAGGCGCGCTCTAAGACAGATCTAGAAACGAGCTACTAGATGCCAGATACCGCCGAAGCCTTTGCTTCGGCTAGAGAATCTGGCTGAGGAACAGCTTCGTGCGGTCGTGCTGGGGGTTAGTGAAGAAGTGCTCCGGGGTGCCTTCCTCGACG
>JAHEJX010000119.1 GCA_024638645.1 Actinomycetes bacterium | reverse complement strand
TTCGTGGACCTCGTCGACGAGGGCGACCCGGTCGAGCTGGCCGCCCGCTACGCCGCTGAGGGCGCCGACGAGATCGTCTACCTCGACATCACCGCCTCACCGGAGCGGCGGGGCACTCTGCTGGAGGTGGTCCGCGCCACGGCGCAACAGGTGTTCGTCCCGCTCACCGTGGGCGGCGGGGTGCGCAGCCCGGAAGACATGCGGCAAGTGCTGCGGGCGGGCGCCGACAAGGTCGCCGTCAACACCGCCGCGGTGGCCGACCCGACGCTGATATCGAGGTGCGCCGCCGAGTTCGGCCGCCAGTGCGTGGTGCTGGCCATCGACGCCCGGGCCACCGGGCCAGACCGCTGGGAGGTCGTGGTCAACGGCGGGCGCACGCCGACTGGGCGGGACGCCGTCGCCTGGGCCCGGGAGGGCGTGGAGCGGGGGGCCGGCGAGATCCTGCTCACGTCGATGGACCGGGACGGCACCAAGGACGGCTTCGACGTCGACCTGCTGGCCGCGGTGGGCGCAGCGGTGACCGTGCCGGTGATCGCCTCGGGCGGGGCCGGCGACGTCGACCATTGCGTGGCGGCCGTCCGCGACGGGGGTGCGGATGCGGTGCTGGCGGCGTCGATCTTCCACCGGCGGGAGATCACCATCGAGGCCGTCAAGGACGGCATGGCGGCGGCCGGCATTCCGGTGCGGCTGTGATCGACCCCGACGCCGTCGCCTTCGATGAAGCCGGCCTGGCGCCGGCCGTGGTCCAGGACGCCCGCACCGGCCAGGTGCTCATGCTGGCCTACATGAATCGGGAGGCGCTGGAGGCGACGCTCACCACCGGCGAGGTGCACTTCTGGAGCCGATCCCGCGACGAGCTGTGGCATAAGGGCGCCACCAGCGGCAACACGATGCGGGTGGTCGACGTGGCCGCCGACTGCGACGGCGATTCCGTGCTGGTGACCGCCGAGCCGGCGGGCCCGGCGTGCCACACCGGCGCGGCGACCTGCTTCGGCGACGACCGTCCCCAGGGCTTCGCCGCCCTCGAGGGACTGTGGGCGACGATCACTGAGCGTGCCGCGACTCGGCCCGCCGGCAGCTACACCGTCGAGCTCCTCGACGGTGGCGTCGACGCCGTGAGCCGCAAGGTCCTCGAGGAAGCCGGCGAGGTGCTGCTGGCCGCCAAGGACCACGCCGCCGGGGGGTCCGGCGAGCGGGTCGCCGAGGAAGCCGCCGACCTGCTCTACCACCTGCTGGTGCTGATGGCGGAGCGGGACTTGACGCCCGCCGGGATGCTGGGAGCGCTCCGCGCACGAGCGCCGAGCTCCGTCACCTGAGGTGATGCTGGGGCAGGCGGTGGCGCGGGGACGTGCGACACCACCGAGGCGGCGCAGAACACCGGATAGCGCGTATGTCGTTGGTCTCAGGAGCGACACCGTTTAGCGCTGATCTGTGCCCCGTGGTGTGCTGGTTGGGTGCTTGGCGCCAATCCTCGGATGGGTCTCTGTTCGAGGGCGACGTTGGGCTTGAAATAATGGGCGTCGGCGCTGGTTTCCCAGCCGGCCAGGACCGTGGCACGAGAATCCGACCGCAACCGCACGGTGCGTCTGCCTGGGCTATTGGAGTCAGCCTGAGGTGTTGTCGACGAATGAGCCAGACGACCCTACCACTAGCTGGCAGAACGAGTCACGGTTACTTGGTCCGTGGGGTTGAGGACCGTGCAGGCGGTGTCAGGAGTGTCACGGGCCAACGGAATCCACTGATCCCCGAGTTGTGGCGATTCATGACCATTGAAAGGGGGGCCTATGAGACGCCTTGCGGTATTGATGTTGGCTTGCGCGCTTCTGGTGACACTTCCGGCGGTTGGAGTTCCTGCGACGGAGCCATTGCCGGAGTTCGTATTGTCGTGGGGCAGCCAGGGATCGGCGCCCGGTCAGTTCGTGGAGCCGATAGCGGTGGCCACCGACAGCCTGGGCAATGTCTATATCTCGGACGCATCCGGTGACAAGATCCACAAGTTCACCAACGATGGCGCGCTCGTGATGTCCTGGCCGACAACCCTGAGCCATCCGGAAGCGATCGCAGTCGACGCGGACGACAACCTGTACGTGGCCACGACCGGGCCGTTCGGGCCGGCCCGCATCGAGAAGTTCACCTCGGACGGGACCCCACTGCTGTGGTGGGGAAGCGCGGGATCGGGTGACGGCCAATTCTGGTTCCCACGAGACCTAGCCATCGACGGCGAAGGCAACGTCTACGTGGCCGACACCGGCAACGACCGAATCCAGAAGTTCACGAGCGACGGAACCTTCATCACCAAGTGGCCGATAGCCGACGCCAGCAGCGGCGACCCATGGGACGGCCCGAGTGGCGTCGCCGTCGGACTCGACGGCCGTGTCTACGTCGTCGACTCAACCGCCAAGCTTCAGGCGTTCACCAGCGATGGCACGCTCCTGGCGACTTGGGGAAGCCTCGGGAGCGCAGATGGCCAGTTCATGTACTACGCCGGGGAGCTGGACGTCGACCGGGACGGCTTCATCTACGTCGCCGACCTGCACAACGACCGAGTCCAGAAATTCACGCCAGACGGCCAGCACGTCTGGTCACTGACCGGCGGCGGCGCCGGCCCGTTCGACCAGGTGTGGGGTCTTGCCGTCGACGACGACTTCAACCTGTTCGTCAATGACGCCGCCAACTACCGCATCCAGAAGTTCCGCCAGAATGGGCCACCGATGCCAGATGCGCGTGGGCCGTACAGCGGGAATGAGGGTGCGGCGATCACGTTGAGTGCCGCTACCGCGACCGATCCGGATTCGGATCCGTTGACATTGTCGTGGACGGTGGACACCAGCCCGACGTCGGCCAACTGCGGGTTCTCCGACCCGGCGGCGCTGAATCCGGACCTGACGTGCGACGACAACGGCACGTTCACCGTGACGTTGACCGCTGACGACGGGACGGCCGCTCCGGTCAGCGACGATGCCACGGTGACCGTGGCCAATGTCGCGCCGGACATCGAGTCCGTGGACGGCTCGCTCGACCCCTTGGAAGTGGGGGTGCTAACGCCGGTGACGGTCGAGTTCACCGACCCTGGTTCGGGGGACACCCACAACGTGTCCTGGGTATGGGGCGACACCGGCTCGAACACCCAGAACGGGGTCACCAGTCCTGCTACCGAGTCCCACGAATACCTGACGCCGGGGGTGTACGCGGTCGAGGTGACGGTTGTGGACGACGACGGCGGGTCCGACACCGAGACCTACGAGTTCGTCGTGATCTACGACCCCGACGGCGGGTTCGTCACCGGCGGCGGATGGATCGACTCCCCGGCCGGTGCCTACGTTGCGGATCCGACGCTGACGGGCAAGGCCAACTTCGGGTTCGTGTCCAAGTACAAGAAGGGCGCCTCCGTCCCTGAGGGCAGCACCGGGTTCCAGTTCAAGGCCGGTGACCTGAACTTCCACTCGGACAGCTACGACTGGCTGGTGGTCGCTGGCCAAGACAAAGCCAAGTACAAGGGCACCGGCACCATCAACGGGTCGGGGAACTACGGGTTCATGCTCACTGCGCTCGACAATGGCAACAGCGGCGACACCTTCCGGATCAGGATCTGGGACAAGGACGACAACGATGCGCCGGAATACGACAACAAGATGGGCTTCGGCTACGACGGCTACGACGGCACCGTGATCGGAGGCGGGAACATCAAGGTCCACAAGTAGTAGTCGGACGCGCTGACACCTGACGAGGGACCCTCGCGGCTGCGGGGGTCCCTCTGCGCGAAGCCTTCTTGTGGGTGCAAGCGGATGAGATCCCACCCAAACCGCCGAGTATGAGCGGCATCGGCCTGAGAACGCAGGTGTGCGAGAACGGCACGTCGGAGAGCGGGCTGCAGTCCTGCGCAGGACCATGTATCGTCAACTTGTGTTGACGATTGCGGTATCCGCCGGTACCGTGAATCCGTGGACATCGAGGCGAGCGCACGCAAGCACGGTGTCCCGGACCAAGACATGCTGCACGCACTTCAACATCATTGGCGAGCGTTCGAGACCGACGACCCTGCGGCCACCATGTTCATCGGACCATCCACAACAGCCGCTCCATTGGAGGTTGGGGTGGTAACAGATGAGGACGGAACGGCCATCATCCATGCGATGCCGGCTCGCCCGAAGTTCTTGAAGGGTTGGTGGACCGAGTGAGCAAGACGAGAGCTGAACGCGCCGAGGCCCTAGAGGACTGGGCCAACCGCGTCGATACCAGAGACCTGACTATCGCCGACACCGAAGCGTTGCGGATCATTGCGGAGCTTGTCGAGCGGCGCAACGAGGTCGACGAGGAGCTCACCGCAGCCGTCCGCTCCGCTCGTCGGGCTCGTCGCAGCTGGTCTGAGATCGGGGCGATGCTCGGCGTGTCGAAGCAGGCTGCGCAGCGGAAGTACGCCTCCAAGACCTCAGCGTAGAAGCGGCTCCACCGGCCTACTGTGGAGGGCAGCGGATCGCCGACAGATCACCTGTTCTGGTCCAGGAACCCTCCTACGGTCGACCGCCCCGAGCGGCACGTACGGGTGCGCTTCGAAGTACCGAGGCTCACAGGGCTGCCAGATTCCTCATGTAACATTTTGTGACGCTTGGGCAGGGGGCGACGCGGGGACGTGCGACACCACCGAGGCGGCGCAGAATGCCGGTTCGGCTCGGCATGGAGCGTGCGAGATCGACTTCTGCGGTGAGCAATATGTGCGTGGATTCCGCGCCGACGAACTGGGAGCTCTCTCGGCTTTCGAGTCCTGCCGGGCCCACATGAGTCCTCATCCGTCGCTGGAGCCAGCCGCGCGCCCAGTGCAAAGACGGTCATGATGTCGATGCTGTAGGCGTCGTCGAGACCGCCGTGGATGCGCAGCGAAGACCAGGCCCAGAACGAGGTGACGAGCCCACGACCGCCAGCAGCTGCCGGCCCGGCTGATGTTGCTCTCCGCACCGTTCTCGATATTGACATCTCGGAAACCGGTGAGCGCGGCTGATCACCTACTTAAGCCACGTGCGCAGCGTGATGCCTCGGGCCCACCCGTCGACCGGAGTCAACGCCGGCGAAGGCTCATCGATACATTTCGAGGAATGCCGTGACTGCCTTCAGCAGCGGCCCCACGTCCCACTGGTACAAGCCCATGCCATGGGATGCGCCTGCCAACACGGCGTGCTGCGCCCAGGGGTACCGTGTCAACTCGGTCTCGAGGCGTTCGGGTCCGAGGAGACCGCCGGCTGCGGGGTCGCAACACAGGAACATGATTGGGCCGCGGTAGTTCCCGGGCACCGATGAGAACAGCGCTTCGACCTCCTGTTCGAGCCGCCCGTCCACCCAGGGTCCCAGCAAGTCCGCGTCCATACCGCGCAGGTCTGCGATTGTGCGCATGATGTCGACCGCCGAATAGTGATCGGCCATCGTCCCGCCGATGGTCGCAGTCGGCCATCCCGCGTACTCGAGCACCTTCTTCTCGATTGGGGCGTCGCTCCGTATGAGGTCGCCAAGCCGGACGAAGAACTCCCGCATCATCGTGCCAAACTCGAGGTGCCATGCTTGGTCTAGGGGCACGTCTCCTATGACGAGGCCCCTGAAGAGTTCGGGCTGCCTGCCCGCGGCGGAGGCGCTCAGCACGGCACCGCCGGAATGGCCCACGACAAACGCCGGTTCCCCGACCACATCGCGCACGAATGCGATGACGTCCTCCACGAGGTCGTTGGTTCGATAGGGGGCGACGCCCCCCGATCGGTCCATGCCGCGGATTGACAGCGCAAATACGTGCCACCTGGTGGCGAGCGTCGGGATGATCGGGACCCACTGCCGCCACGGGTCCGGGAAGCCCGGCATCAACAGCAGCGGTGGGCCGCTATCGGGACCCTCGGCATAGTGCAGATCGACGCCGTTGACGCTGGCGAAGCCCTCCCGGATCACCGTCCTCCTCAGTCGCTCGGACGAGAATAGACGCCGTCCAGTTTCGCGGCGCGGCCGATGGTTCGCGTTCTGTCCTGTTAGGCCCACCAAGCCGGACATCCTCGGACCATGTTCTTGCATTCCTCCCCCGATGCCGAGGAGATCACCAGGTCGGTGCCGCAACAACGCCCCTCGGTCGGGAACTGCTGCTTGCGTGGCGTGTCTCGGTGTGGTCCCCTTCAGATGAGAGGCTCCGCGGTCGATGGTTGAGGGGATGTCACGGACAATCGTCGTTGTGTTGGTCGCTGGGCTGCTCGGCTCTTGCGGTGACGGGAGCACCCCGTCGAACATCGACCGGCCCGCCGCGTCAACGGTCCCTGCAACGTCGACCGAGGCTTCGACCCTGCCGCCAGAGGTGGCCGACACTGTCTCGTCAACGGTGGCTACAACCGCAACGTCTGACGAGGTGGGCCCGAATCTGACGGTCGGCGTGGATGAGCCCTTTGCCGAGTTCATTGCCGCCATGGAGAACAGCCTCGCCGGTACACGTTACGAGGGCGAACCACTTGCCAGCGCTGAGGTGTTCCTTGCGACGGGTTGGCTCATGTGCGAGGAACTCAATCTTGGAGCCGATCCGGACGACCTCCTCACCCACTACGTCGAGGAGTTGACAGGCGGAACGATAGACGCAGCAGGCGACGACGAACTGATCCTTGCCGGGTCGCTGCTCGGCGTCAGTGTCGGCGTTCTCTGTCCCGACCACGAACCAGTACTCGGCTATTAAAGATCGACAACCTACGCGGCCGATATGTCACCTATGGCGGTAGTGATGCGACACGGAAACTCCACGGCGATGCTGGTAGTGGTGATCTTGCTCACCATCGGGATGGCAGCGCCTGCCTCGGCTCAGCCCGGCCATCCCACCGGACTCGACAGGGCGCGCCAGGCAACCCAGCAAGGGCTGGAGAACGCCAAAGGTAAGGACACTGCCGCACCGGGTCAAGACAACCGGGCCCGAGGGCTCGATGAGGCCCGCAACGAGAACAGGCTGCGGGGACGGGAGCGAGCCGCCGCCGTGATCAACCGAAACCTCCAGCGCGGCAACGGCAAAGGCAACGCGTTCGGCCGAGGACATGCTGCTGACGTCCTCGCCACCCTGCTGGCTGGCGGCTCCCCATCGGAGCTGGCCGGAGAGCACGGCGCCGCCGTCAGAGCCATGGTGCACGCCTACAACGAGTTGAAACGCCAGCAACGGGCAGCCGGCTGATCTCCTCAGACCCCATCCCATCATCTACCGTTTGGTGACGCTGGCGCACGCGAGTGTGAGGGGACGAGAGCCACCCCGCAACGGCCAAGTGGCATCATGCGCAGGTGACAGAACAACTCGTTGAGTTGCGCCGTCCTTTCGCCTGGGGTGTCTTGCTCGTCGGGGATGCTTCAGATGCGCGGATTCCCAGCGTTCCGGCCGAAGGTTCGATCAGTCGGAGCGCAACACAGGTTGCCATCCCCGTGCGGCATGAGCAGGACGTGGCGTTGTCGGGCGACAACCCCGACGAAATCACACCGTTCGCCGTCCGGTTGAGCTGCTCGGGCGGTACGGCCCAAAGCCAGGCTCTCGAGTTCGACGACGTCATCGAACTTCCATCGGGTCGGCTCGCCATTGGGGATGCCGATCGAGTGGAAACCGTTGGCCTGAGCCCAGGGCGGTGGCGGATCCAGGTCGCTATGGAGCCTGCCCATCACGCAGAGGTCGTTCGAGTCTGGTACAGCAGAGCGGCCTCCCTCTAAGCGCAACACAACAGCCCATTGGTTCGAACGTCCCCGGCGGTCTGGTCCACAGCCCTCATGTGACATCCCGTGACGCTTGGGCATGGCGCGGTGGGAGGTCGTGAGCCACCATGGCCTAGCCTCAACCCGGTGCCACGCCACTACTACGTCATGGATCTAGGGACCGCACGACCGCCGCTGCCTAGACCCGATCCAATCGCGACGCGCTCGCCAACTACCGACGATGCTGAGGCTCTGGCGCTTCTGATGATGGATGCCTACCGCGGCACCATTGACTACGAGGGGGAGACCGTCGACGATGCTCGCCTTGAGGTCGCTGGCTACTTCGACGGCGATCCAATCCTGGAGCATTCGTGGATCGGGGTCCGGGGCGGGTCTGTGGTGTCGGCCTGCCTGGTCAGCAAGCAGGACGATCGCCCGCTCATCGCGTATGTCATGACCGCCGCCCACGCGAAGAATCAGGGTGTGGCCGCATGGCTTCTGGGCCGGTGCCTCGATACGTTGCAGGCGGTCGGCTATGTGCAGGCGGATGCCTGGATCACCGATGGCAATGCCCCTTCGGAGAGGATGTTCCTGAAGGCCGGGTTCTCGAAGGCCTGAGGGGCTCCCGGCCCTCCGGGGCACCTCCCTCAGGCCTCAATCCACGGACTCTTCGGCGAGGCGGGCCTTTCTCCCCCCGCTGTGCGGGGGGAGTCCCGGAGGGCGCAGCCCGCAGGGGAGAGGCGCGCGACTCTGGATACCGGCGCGGCGCGGCTTGGGTTTCGCGCCGGAGCGGTAGCGGACATCCGCGCCCCCATCCCCCTCGCTGCGCTCGGGTACTTCCCCCGCGAGCGGGGGAAGAAAGCCCACACGATTCGGTGGAAGTGCGGTTCCGGACTGGCGGCGTTGCATGCTGGCCGGCCCGACGATGCGGTCCTCTGCAACCGTGGATCCAGGCTCAGGAGGAGGAATTGGTCCTCATGTAACATTTTGTGACGCTCGGGCATGGGGCGGTGGTGTCACTTCGGAACGTGATATCTGAAGAGCGCAGCTTGCCGAACTCTGCTGGGCGGTGCGAGCTCGGGTGGTGCGTGATCTGTCCGACCCGCCACTCGCCGGGGTCCGTTTCTGGCGCCTAGGAGGAACCGGGCACAGCACTACTGGAGGTAGAGGAACGCAGTGAGGTGCGAGGGGCAAGACTGGGAGTTCTCGCCGTTGCGGCGGATATCGGCTGATCCGCGCATGCGTCGCCAGATAGCACCCTGCGGCAGCCGCCCAGGGTGGCCGAGTGTCACCGGCGCTCGGCGTAATAGGGGTGTGAGAAGGGCCAGGCTTCCCCGATCCACTCTGTCAAGGCTTTCCAGACGACGGTGTCCATGTCGGCCCTGCTCTCCCTGACCCATGAGCTCACTTCGGCGTCATGGTCTGCTCGATCGCTCGGATAGATGTAGACACAGCCGATGACAGCCTGATCGTCGAGGATCGTGTAGGTGAACCCCTGGCGCATCTCGAAGTCCCGGGCATGTCTCACGAGGTCTTGGCGGTTGCGCTCCAGCGTCATCGGCGTTGGCCACGATCCGTCCGGGAATCCAGGCGTTGACCGTATGTGTGGAATGCTCGACATCCACGCCTCGTGGTCCCGTTCGTTGTGTTCCGGACTCA
>JAHEJX010000206.1 GCA_024638645.1 Actinomycetes bacterium | reverse complement strand
GACACTCCTTGTTGTCCTCGCGATCGCTGTAGGCTTGGTGGGCTCCGGATCAGTGTTGAACACGTACTCTATTCTGCAACAGGCACTGCGTGGAGGATATCTGGCCACCAACCCGCCGTCCGCCATCATTCACACCGAGAACATAGACGACGCACTTCTTGACGACATTGGAAAGCTGCCTGCCGTCTCTGAAGTCGAATCGCAGCTGCACGTTGACGGGCTCGCATTGGTTGGGGAACGGTGGCGCCCCATACGATTGTTCGTGTTGGACGATTTTCAGAATAACCGCATAGGCCTGGTTGAGCCGGTCACCGGCGCGTGGCCACCCTCTGATCGGGAGATCGTTCTCGAAAGGTCCTCTCTCTCGGTTGCCGAGGTCGGCCTGGGAGACGACCTGCGTCTGGGCGTCGTTCACGGTCACAGTCTCGCACTCCCGGTCAGCGGCATCGTCCGTGATTCGGGTCTGGCCCCCGGGTGGATGGAGAACGTCATTTATGGGTTTATCACGTCCCAAACGCTGAGTTCACTCGGTGGGTCTCCGAACTTCGACCGGCTCCAGATCGTGGTCGGCGGCAACAAGCTCGACCAAGATTTTGTTCGTGGAGTTGCCTTTGAGGTCAAGACCCTCATCGAATCCACCGGTCGTGCCGTGCACGATGTGTCTGTTCCCGAAGCGAACCAACACGTGCATGCCGAGCAGATGGATTCACTTCTGTTTGTGCAGGCTGCCTTGGGTCTGTTGGCTCTCGTACTTAGTGCGGTGCTCATCCTGAACCTCATGACCGCCATCCTCGCGGGGCAGATTCGAGAGATCGGCGTCATGAAAGCGCTCGGCGCGAGCCCAGGCCAGGTCGTTGGGATCTATCTGGCCCTGGCCGTGTTGTTGGGAGTCACCGCGAGCGCCCTGGCTATACCCATTGCTTTGTGGACCGGCAATGCCTACGCAGAGTACGTCGCGGGATTGCTCAACTTCGACATAGCGGACTATCACCCTCGAGCCTACGTCGTCCTGCTTCAGCTCGCGGCAGGCGCGCTCTTGCCTTTGGTGGCCACGATCGTTCCCGTGTACCGGGCTTCGAGAATGTCCGTGGTCGAGGCACTCAGAGATTATGGTATCGGTGACCGTATGTTTGGCTCAGGCGTGACCGACAGGGTTTTGGGCCGAGCCAGCGGTCCAACCAGACCGCTGCTACTTTCCCTGCGCAACAGCTTCCGACGCCGGCTCCGCCTCGTACTCACGTTGCTTGCATTGGCGACCGGCGGCGCGGTCTTCCTTGGCACGCTCAATCTCCGCACCTCGATCCGTCAACAGGTAACCACGACATTCGATGCCATGCACTTCGACATTACCGTGGGCCTCGCTCAATCCTACCCTTATTCCGAAATCGAGCAGGTGATCGCCGATGTGGGCGGAATAGCCTCCTTGGAAGCTTGCAGATTTGCGCGCGCTTCACTCGTTTACAACGACAAAACCCAAGGGAATGCATTTGCCATCAACGGACTTCCACCCCGCACGGAACTGGTTGAGTATCCCCTCTTGGAGGGCCGTTGGCTCGAGAGCGGCGACTCGAACGCGCTCGTCGTGAACAACCAGTTCATAGATGCAGAACCTGATGTGCAACTCGGCGACAAGGTAACCATCCAAACCGGTGGGCAAGAATCCGAGTGGGTCATCGTCGGGATCGTAGTCTCTTCCCCCTCTAGACCAATTGCCTACGCCAGCCGTGATTTCCTGTCGGAACTGGCCGGCGAACCGGGACGGGGGAATCACGCCCTGGTAGCGGTATCGGGAGACGACACGGCAAACCAGGAACAACTGCTGCAACAGCTTCAACTAGCACTTGCGGGTGCCGGTTTCGAAGTTCAGATGGCCCATCTCATGCAGAACGTCCGGGTGGTAATGGAGGATCATCTCCTGATGGTCGCGGCCTTCTTGGTAGTCATGTCGCTGATCATCATTGTTGTGGGCGGCTTGGGCTTGGCTACGACAATGAGTCTTGCCGTGCTGGAGCGCACTCGGGAGATCGGTGTCATGCGAGCCATCGGCGCGCCGCACAAAACCATCCACAACATCATCTTGGTCGAGGGGCTCTTCATTGGCATGCTGAGCTGCCTAATCGCCATTCCATTGTCCGTTCCCATGAGCCTCGTTGTCGGCAACGCGTTTGGACAGATCATGTTTCAGGCTCCGATTGCTTTTGTGGCTACGCCCTCCAGCCTGGTGACCTGGACGGCCATCGTTCTTGTGGTGTCCACAATGGCTAGTTTCTTCCCGGCCCTAAATGCGACGCAACAGACGTTGGCCGAGACACTGGCGTTCGAATAGTGAACAAGGCGAGATCCTGCACTTTTTAGCTCGTGGAGCCGGTTTCCGATACGTTACCCGAGCTGTGCGAGGGCG
>JAHEJX010000118.1 GCA_024638645.1 Actinomycetes bacterium | reverse complement strand
CCGTGCTGCAATTCGATGGCGGCCGGGCCATTGCTCATTCAATGGAAGACCCGAACATCATCTATGCGACCACCGAAAACGCCGACTGGGCCCGCTACGAACGCGACACCGCCTGTGAGGGTCACTAGTTCAACAACACCCACGAGATTGTGCTCACAAGCGCGATCACCGACACAACCACTGAGGCACCCGTCAGCACCGGCGATACACGCGGCTCCTCATGACGCCCCGCCATCATCGTCGCCAGACTCGCCACGATCGCGACCGCAGCCACCACCACCGCAACCTCGGTCCGTCGCCATGGATGATCCTGATACCCGATGAGCCACACCACAGGCAACGTGGCGACTAGCAACACAACCGCAGCGCCCACCGTCCACAGCCGGGACAACATCACGTTGGCGCCAACAACCCGGTGACTCGCCGAATCTCGTTTTGGAATCCCTCGGCGCGGGTCCGTGCGTCGAGTGCGCCCTTCTGCATGATCCGGGCGACCTCCCGGTCGTCGAGTTGCTGAAAAGCGCTGCGAATCGGAGCCAGCCGCGTCACCACGGACTCGGCTACGGCCTCCTTGAATGCGCCGTACCCGGAATCCCCGTACTCCCCAACCAGATCGTCGATCGAGGTACCCGTGCAGCCCGACATGATCTCGAGCAGGTTCGAGATCCCCGGCTTGGCATCCCAGTCGTAACGGACAGTGGGCTCCGAGTCGGTAACGGCCGACTTGATCTTCTTGCGAATCACGTCGGGCGGGTCGAGGATCAGCACTCGGCTCTTCTCGTTGGATGCGGACTTCGACATCTTCGCCGTTGGGTCCGTGAGCGACATCACCCGCGCCGACTTCTCGGGAATGAGCGCATCAGGGATCGGGAACACCTCGCCAAAGCGGTTGTTGAAGCGCTCGGCCAGGTCACGCGTCATCTCGAGGTGCTGGCGCTGGTCGTCGCCCACCGGCACCAGATTGGCCCGATACAGCAAGATGTCGGCCGCCATGAGCACCGGATACGAGTACAAACCCAGGTTCGAGCCGGCCGCTTCGGCCTTCTCCTTGAACTGGGTCATGCGGTTGAGCACACCGGTCGGCGTCATCGTCCCGAGAATCCACGACAGCTCGGCGTGCTGTGGCACCTGGCTCTGAAAGTAGAACAGCGAGCGGCCGGGATCGATGCCGCTGGCTATCAGCATCTTGGCGGCTTCGAGGCGCTCCTTCTGGAACTCCTCGGGGTCGTAGTTGCTGGTGATGGCGTGGAGGTCGACCACGCAGTAGACCGTGTCGTAGTCGTCCTGAAGCTTCACCCAGTTGACGAGTGCGCCCAGATAGTTGCCGATGTGGATGTTCCCAGTGGGCTGAAGCCCGGAGAAGACTGTCTGGCGGGTATCGCTCATCTGAATCTTGCTTTCTACGAAGGGAAGTCACTGACGATGGCAAAGAAAGACGCCGGGGCCAGTGACCTCCGGCGTTCTTGACGTTACGGCGCGCGGAGATCTCTCAGCTGCGCCACCACCAACGTCGAATCGTGCTCATAGGGCAACAATAGCAAAGCCGCCTCGGACCGAGGTCGCCTACCCTCGGCAGCACCCGGCCAACGGCCTTCTGCCGCTTCCCAAATGCCGCGCGACAGAAGGGCAGGCGCCTGATCGCTGTAGTAGTCGAAGACAGCGAACATAACGTCGGCATGCGACGTCTTGCACCGGTGCACGTCGCCGCCGCAGCACGCAACGGTGCGTCGACTTCGTGGTGAAAGGCATCGATTTCTGATTGCGCGATGAACTCAAGATATCCACGGAGCCCAAGCTGCAATACAATCGCGGGGCGCGCCAGGCGAAAGGGACAGGAAGATGACCAACAAGCGGTTGGCGATGGAGTCCCAGGCAATCCACGCTGGTGAGTTTCACGACCCGAGCGGCGCCCACATTGCCCCCATCCATCAGACGTCGACCTTCTCTTTCCCGGACATGGACACCGTGGCGCGCTGGGGTGCCGGCGAGGTCGAAGCCGACATCTACACGCGAGTCGGGAATCCCACTCGTCGTGCCCTCGCTGCCAAACTGGCCGCTCTGGAGAGCATCGGTCTCGACGGCAGCGTCGACGTGGGTGCCGAGATCTTTTCGTCCGGGATGGCCGCCATCGCCGCGTCGCTGATGGGCTTGGCCAGGGCAGGGGATCACGTCATTACGCAGAATGTTCTTTACGGCTCGACAGACCACCTTGTTTCCGATGTGCTTCCGGAGTACGGGGTTACGACGTCTCGGGTGCCCGGGCTCGATCCGGATCGTCTCGAGCAAGAGCTCGCCACTCGCCCCGAAACGACCGCGGTGTTCCTCGAGACTCCTGCCAACCCGACGATGCGCATCATCGACATCGCTACGACAGTCGCCATCGCCCACGAACACGGCGCCAAAGTC
Source organism: Actinomycetes bacterium (assembly GCA_024638645.1). Taxonomy (GTDB): domain Bacteria; phylum Actinomycetota; class Acidimicrobiia; order Spongiisociales; family UBA5794; genus JAHEJX01. The sequence continues at coordinate 7,002 of JAHEJX010000118.1, read as the reverse complement.
GTGGTCGACAACACTTTCGCCACGCCGGTTCTACAGCGACCTCTGAGCCTCGGGGCGGACGTTGTCGTCCACAGCACTACGAAGTACATCAATGGTCACGGCACAGTCATCGGCGGCGCCGCGGTCTACCGTGACGCGGCCGAGCTCGGTGACAGAATCGCGCGCCTGATCAAGTTCACAGGTGGCGTGCCAAGCTCGTTCGACTGCTGGCTCACGAATCTCGGGCTCAAGACTCTTCCCTTGCGGATGGAGCGCCATTGCGCAAACGCCACCGAGGTTGCTGCGTTCCTGGCCGATCACGAAAAGGTCGTCGCCGCCCACTACCCCGGCCTGGTCGACCACCCCGGCCACGAGGTGGCCGCTAAGCAGATGGATGGGTTCGGAGCGATGATTGCGTTCGATCTGGGTAGCTATGCGGCCGCCGCGCGTTTCCTCGATGGCCTCGAGCTCTGCGCCCTCGCCGTCAGCCTGGGCAACATCGACAGTCTTGTCGAACATCCCGCCTCGATGACACATCGAGTGGTTCCACCGGAGCAACGCCAAGCTGCCGGCATTACGGACGGCCTGGTGCGAATGTCAGTCGGGCTCGAGGCCGTCGGCGACATCATCGACGATTTGGAGCAAGCGCTGGCGCTCTGACGCCCTTGACGTTTTCGCGGTCTCCATCCATACTCAGCAACCGATGAAGAACGCCAACACCATCATTATTCTGTAGGCGCGAATCCCCCAAGGGGGCTTTGCGCCCGTTGCCCTCCGCCCGGAGGGCTTTTTTCTGCCCCAATCCTGACAGCCATACAAGCGAGACTCACATGAGCCAATCAGTCGAGATCTACGACACCACCCTGCGCGACGGCACGCAGCAAGAGGGCATTTCACTTACTGCCACGGACAAACTGGCCGTAGCTCGTCTTCTCGACGATCTCGGAGTGGCGTATGTCGAAGGCGGATGGCCCGGCGCCAACCCCAAAGACGACGAGTTCTTCGAGCGCGCCAAAACCGAGCTCGACCTCACGCACGCCACATTGACGGCCTTCGGTTCCACGAGGCGCAAAGACGCCAAGCCCGAGGACGATGAACAACTAGCTGCCTTGCTGGCTGCCGAGACCGACGTGATCTGCCTCGTCGGCAAGAGTTGGGACTATCACGTCGAGCATGCGCTGCGCACTACTCGAGATGAGGCGGTCAACATGGTCGCCGACTCGATCGAGTACCTCCGTGGCCAGGGACGCCGTGTGTTCTTTGACGCCGAACACTTCTTCGACGGCTATCGCTCCAACCCGGATTTCACCCTCGCGGTCTTGCGGGCTGCCAACGAGGCAGGCGCCGAACGCATCGTCATGTGCGACACCAACGGCGGTTTGCTCGCCCACGAAGTCCAGGGGATCGTCGGCAAGGTAGCCGCCGCGCTCGGCGACGCCACACTCGGCTGCCACTTCCACAACGACTCGGGTATGGCCGTTGCCAACTCGATAAGCGCTGTGCTCGAGGGCGTCTACCAGGTGCAGGGGTGCGTCAACGGGTACGGCGAGCGCACCGGCAACGCCGACCTCTGCTCGCTGATCCCCAACCTCGGCCTCAAGATGGGGCTGGAGACAATCCCCAAGGATCGGTTCGAGAAGCTGACCACCGTTTCCCACCACATCGCGGAGATCATCAACCTCACGCTCGATCCACACCTCCCTTACGTCGGCAACTCGGCTTTCACGCACAAAGCGGGCCTGCACACGTCTGCGCTGGCGCGCCGACCAGACGCATACGAGCACATGGATCCGGCAGACGTGGGCAACCACACCCGGGTTGTGGTGTCCGAGCTGGCGGGCCGCTCCACAGTGATGGCCAAGGCCGAAGCACACGGCTTCGACTTGAAGCCGGACCAGGCGCAGGCGGTGGTCGACAAAATCAAAGAGCTCGAGCATCTCGGATATCAGTTCGAGGCGGCCGACGGATCGTTCGAGTTGCTGTTGCGCGAGGCTCAGGGCTGGAAGCAGGACTTCTTCGAACTCGAGTCATATCGAGTGTTCGTCGAGCACGTCGACGACCGAGTGGTCGCCGAGGCCACGGTGAAGGTCTACGTCGGCGATGAGCGCATCGTGACTACGCGGGAGGGAGATGGGCCGGTGAGCGCACTCGACCGGGCGCTGCGAGCGGCCCTGATCGACGCCTATCCGGAGCTCGCCAGCGTGAAGCTCATCGACTACCGAGTGCGCGACCTCGACTCCAGCGACGGCACAAGCGCCCGAGTCCGCGTACTGACCGAGCACAGCAACGGCGATGAGAGTTGGGGCACCATTGGGGTGCACCCCAACATCATCGACGCCTCCTGGAAGGCCGTGGTCGAGGGCCTGGTGCTGGGCCTGATTCTCAGGCGAGGCGCCACCAACGGCGCTTAGCGCGCCGCGTAGTGGGCGCCTATCTCCGTCCCGCTGAGCGCTGCGTTGTACAGGGCGACTTCGTCGATGACTCCGTCGAATGCGCGGATGTTCCCCGAGGTCTGGCCGGCGTTGTAGAACCGGGTCCCGCCATTGAAGGCGCCAATGCCGATATCGCCGCCATGGTTACCCCACGTTGCGACGTTGGAGCCGGTATCCACGACAACTCCGTTGACGTAGAGGGTCACCGAGTCGGTCAGGCTGTCGAAGACGAAGGCGACGTGGTAGTCGGATCCAGCTTGGATCGGGGTCGACAGGAAGACCGGAGATGGCCAGACCGACCCTCCTCCACCGGCCGAGCGATTCCAGATGCCGGCATACAGATTCCCACCGTCGACGGTGATCGACAGGCCGCGCGAGGTACTGCCCTCCTCATAGATCACCTGCCGGGAAGCCACGTCGTCCGCGTTGAACCACAGTTCGGTCGTGCGCTGCTGGAAGGGTCCGCCTTTGTTGACGCCGTTGATATCGGGAACGTCGATCCAGTCGTCCGTGCCGTCGAACCGGAAAGCGGTGCCACCTCTTACCAGACCGGCCTCAGCCAAGCTCGGCGAACCTTGGATCGACCCGTCGCCCGCGCCGACAGTGTCTGCCGCCGTCGAACCGCCAGTCTCCTCAAACCGCCAATAGGCAACGGGATTGGCAGCCAGCACCAGCTCCGAATACGACACCGCTGGCGGCTCAACGGTGACAATCACTTCATCGAACGGAGCAAACTCGCCGTCGTCCGCGGTCAGCCGCAACGTGTAGGCGCCGTCGGTGCTGAACGATGCCGTCGTGTCGACTGCGTTTTCGTCGCCGAACGTCACAGTCCCCGGTCCGTTGACCAGCGTCCACGCGGTCGTGAGCGAAGGCGGCAGCGGCCGCCCGTCATCGGTGACCGTGCCATCGAGATTCGCCACATCCGGCAGCTCGATCGTGACGTCTGACCCGGCGTTCACCGACGGCGGCGCATTCGGAGGCTCGGGGGCCACCGTGATCACCACATCATCGAAGGGAGCGAATTCGCCGTCATCGGCAGTCAGGCGCAAGGTATAGACGCCGTCCGCACTGAACGACGCCGTCGTATCAACGGCATTCTCGTCACCGAACATCACGGTGCCTGGACCATCGACTGCCGACCACGTCGTCACCAAGGTGCCGGGCGGAATTCCTTTGCCGTCGTCTGACACGGTGCCGTCTAGTGATACAGCCGATGGCAGCTCGACTGCGTCATCAGGACCGGCATTCACGGTCGGCGCTACGTTTGGCGACTCGGGATCAACTGTGACCACGACGTCGTCTGCCACGACGAACTCGGTGTCGTCCGCGGTAAGGCGCAACGTGTAGACGCCGTCAGCGCTGAATGATGCCGTCGTGTCGACTGCGCCGACATCTGCGAAATTCACGGTGCCGGGACCCGCTACGACCGACCAAGTCGTAGTCAACGTCGTGAGCCCGTCGTCGGTGACGGTGGCATCGAGACTCGCATCGTTCGGCAGTTCAATTGCGAAATCGGCGCCGGCGTCCACGGCCGGCGGCATGTTCACCGGATTCGGGTCAACGGTGATCGTGACCTCGTCGAAGACGGCGAATTCGCCGTCACTGGCTGTCAAGCGCAACACATATGTTCCATCGCTACTGAAAGAAGCCGTGGTATCGATGGAGTTCTCGTTGGCGAACACCACAGATCCAGGGCCCGACTCTTTCGTCCACAGTATGGAGAGGACGCCAGGATCAATGGGGAGGCCGTCGTCCGATACAGACGCGTCGAGCAATACGTCGGCAGGAAGCTCGATCGTTTGGTCGACGCCTGCGTCGACGACGGGCGGATCGTTGGGCAGCGTGCCGCTGAAGTGGGAGAAGATCTGGCTGGCTGTGAGCGCATCGTTGTAGATGGCTACGTCGTCGATGATGCCGGAAAATGCCCGCGAGTTGCCGCCAAACTGGCCTCCTGTGTGGAAGCGGGTGCCGCCGTTGAGCGCACCGATGGCCACGTCGTCGCCGTGGGCGAACCAACGGCCCACCCCGGTGGCGACGTCGGCCGACACTCCGTTGATGTAGAGCTCGACTGAGTCGTTCGGGTAGTCGTAGACGAGCACAACGTGGTGGGCCAACCCCGCAACGACAGATCCGGACAGGAAGATCGTCGAAGCCCAGGGCGTTGTGCCGTCACCATTGTTCGTTCGGTTCCAGATTCCGCCGTACACGTTGCCGCCCTCGACATATACCGATGCTCCCCGCGAGGTCGACCCCTCTTCCCATACGATCTGGCGGCTCCCCACTGCGTCCGGCTGGATCCAGGCTTCGATGGTGCGCTGCTCGAAGGGGCCGCCGATGTTGATCACCGTCGAATCCGGAATCGCCACCCGGGTGGTTCCGTCGAAGCGGAGAGCGGTGTCGGTGTCGCCAACGAGGCCAACCGCTCCCCATCCGGCCAGACCGGTCACGGTGCCGTCGACGGCGCCAACGGCATCGTCCGCCGTGGTACCCGCCGCCTCGCCAAGACGCCAGTAAGCCGCGGCTCCGTCCTCGGTTACGAGATCGGCATAGTCGACCGCGGCTGGGACAAACCCGGCGTCGATCGTCAGATTGACCTCCCCATCGGTGACGCTGAGCGGACCGGCAAAGCCCGTCGCGGGATCAGCATCACTGTCGGCCGCCGGATCGGCTCCCGCTTGGAGGGGCGACCACGTTGTTCGATTGGGCAGGACGAGGGTGAGTTCTCCTTCGATGAAGATCTGCTGGCCGAACAACACGTAGTAGGTCAAGGCGGGACTGAGAGCGAAGCTGTAGGCGCCGAACTCGTCGACAAGCGCTTCCTCGACCTTGGTGTCCGGAGTGCCATCGAGGTCGTCGTCCGTGTAGAGCCACGCCCATAGACCGGGGAACCCGGCGTCGCCGGGATCTTGGATCCCGTCCCCGTCGGGGTCGTGCCAGGTCCGGCCGCCCAGCGTGCCGAACGGGGCCGCAATCAGGCCGGCGTCGATGGTGTCGTTGACCTCGTCGGCGGCGAGCACGATCGGCCCGGTGAATCCCGTTACAGGATCGAAGTCGCTGTCGATCGTGTCGTCACCGCCAACGTCTCTCGTCGTCAGACTCTGCCCGATCGCCGGTTCCGCCTTGATCATGTATGTGGAGGTGGTAGCCAGGTCGGTGAATTGGTAGTTCCCCGAGCCATCCGTCGCCGTTGAGCCCAGCTGGAGATCAGGCGTCCCGTCTGTGTTCGAATCGACCCACAGCTCCATGACGACGTTGGCCACTGCGGGTTCACCTAGCTGGAGCCCGTCGAGGTTCACGTCGTCCCAAGCGGTGCCTTGGATCGTTCCGACCTCCGCCGGCGGCCCGTCTGGCACGATCTTGTAGATCGTGCCGAGAACTGCCAAGTAGAGCTCCCCGGCGTTGTCTTGACCCCACGAGGTCACGTCAGGAATCGCACCGAAGACCGTTGTCCACTCCTGCTGGTTGGTCACTGCCCCGTTGACATACTCGAAAGACTTGATCCAACCCCTGCAGTAGTCGGCGTAGAAATACTGGCCCTGCATCGATGGGATCTGCGTGCCCCGATAGACGTATCCACCGATCACAGCGCACCCACCATCTGGCCCACTATGGGGGTATTCGACATCGGGCATGACGTATGACGGGTCGCCACATGGCGCTTCGCCTGGCTCAGGATCCTCGAAGCAGCGGGTGCCCTCCATGACGTCCCAGCCGAAGTTGTCGCCCGCCTGGTCAGGAGCCACGACATCGATCTCTTCACGCGCGGCGTCGCCCACGTCGCCTATGTACATGAGCCCCGTAAGCTCGTCGATCGAGTACTTCCAGGGATGGCGAAAACCATAGATCCAGATGGCGTCGTCGCCGGGCGCATCGATGAATGGATTACCAGGAGCACCGGCGCCGGTCACGGGATCGATCTTGATTATGGAGCCGTCGATCGTGTTGATGTTCTGGCCGTTCTCGAAAGGGTCACCAGGGGGAGGGCCGCCGTCGCCGAACGAGACAACGAGGTTGCCGAGCGAGTCGAAGGCCATCTGGCCGCCCTTGTGGTTGTTGGCCTGACGCGGGCGCGTCAAGACCACCCGCCGCGAGCTGTGGTCGGCGCGGTCGGGATCGGCGCTGACTTGATACTCGAGGATGTATGTGTTGCCGGGCAGCCCATCCTCGACGGTGTAGACGTAGAAGAGGCCGTTCGTCTCGTAGTCGGGGTGAAAAACGAGCCCGTTGATCGAAGTGGCTCGGCTATCGACGTCAAGGAAGGGCGTTGGCAGGATCGTGCCGTCTTGCTCGATGATGCGCACCACGCCGGGGCGTTCCACGATGTAGATACTGTCGTCACCAGGGGCGAAGACGACATCCATTACCTCGTCATCGAAGCCGGCCCCGATGAACTGAAGCTGAGCACCGCCCGGTACCGCGGCCGCGACCGCCAGGTTGAGGCTTGCAACCATCGCAAAGACGACTACAAGACTGATTCGCTTCCCCACCTTGCCGCCACCATCCCCTCAAGTTGCAGCGCGCACTTCCCAGAACAATAGGGAAAAGGCTCGCGGGTGGCTATCGATGGCCAGCCCAGCGTGGACCAGACTCA
>JAHEJX010000117.1 GCA_024638645.1 Actinomycetes bacterium | reverse complement strand
GGGGCCGCGGCATCGACCCGGGCGAGTCGGTCGAACTGGCCTTGGCCGGGCTGCGCCATCCCGCCGATATCAAGCTGGTCCGCGATGAAGCCTCCCGCCTCGGCCTGCCCGTCTCGATCACAACTGCCCTGCTGCGCAGACGCGATGACGGCCCCGAGGTCTATGAGGAGTTGCTGCGCGAACTCGCCGGCCACGGCATCGAGAATGAAACCCGGCGCACCATCGCCGGGATCCTCGCCGTCTCGCTGGAGCCCGCCCAGGCAATCAATCGCTGGTTGGCTGCCCGCAAGGCGCTCGCCGACCTGGGTCTCGAGGGTTCCTACGCCGACGTCGCCGCCGCCTTTGGGGCATCGGATCATCGCGGCCCCCGCCGCTTCGCGCTCGCCTACGCCGCCCAACGCCAGGCATTGGCCCGGAGCGACGTCGAGGGAGCCGACCGGTTTGCCCCGGAGCTGGCCCACGACGGCACCGCCTACCAGACGGACAGCTGGACCCGGGATCGGATTCCGCCCGGCCTTTACGACTTCGATCCCTTCACGCTGCTCTTCTACCACTGGGTCATCACCAAGGGCCACCATGGCTCTCTGGGCTGGGAGCCGATCTATCGCGACCAGTCCTGGTCTCAGGACCGGAGCTCCTGGTGGGGGGACGCCTTCAGCGGCTGGGGCGGCGGTGGCGGCTTCAGCGGCGGCGGCGGCGGTTCCTCGTGGGGCGGTGGCAGCTGGGGCGGCGGCGGGTTCGGCGGCTGGGGCGGCGGTGGCGGCTTCGGTGGTGGAGGCGGCGGCTCGAGCTGGTGAACTCCCCAGCCGTCCGCCGCATCGACTCGACGAGCAACCCGGCCATCAGGCGCTGGCGCGAACTCCACAAACGGCGGGAACGCGATCGCCAGGCTCTCTGCATCGTCGAAGGCGCCCGCGAGGTGAGCCGGGCGGTGGGCGCCGACGTCGAGTTTGAGTCGGTGCTCGTCGGCGACAAAGCGGCACTATCCGAAGTCGAGCTGGCAGCTGTGCTCAACCGGCGCGGGGCGCGTCGCTACGAGGTCGGGGAAGCCGCCATGGGCAAGGTCTCCGTCCGGGTTCACCCGGCCGGCATCATCGGGATTGCTCGCTCCCCCGCTTTTTCGCTCGATCGCCTCTCCCTGAGCGACCGACCACTGCTGCTGATCGCCGACGCCATCGAGAAGCCGGGCAACGTCGGAGCGATGATCCGCAGCGCCGACGGCGCCGGGGCCGATGCCGTCATCGTGTCGGATCCGGCCACCGACCTCGTCAACCCCAACGTGATCCGAGCATCCCAGGGCGCTGTGTTCTCGGCCGCCGTCGGAACCGAATCGGGTGAGAACGTGACCGGGTGGCTGGCTGCACGGGAGATATCGGTGGTGGCGGCCACGGCCGAAGCGACAACGATGCTGTGGGACTGCGATCTCACCGGCCCCATCGCCATCGTGGTCGGCAGCGAGCACGCCGGCCTGTCTGCGCCGTGGCGGGAGGTCCCTCAGATCGCCATTCCCATGCACGGCCACAGCGACAGCCTCAATGCCGCCACCGCGGCCGCCCTGCTTCTGTACGAGGCCCTAAGGCAGAGAGGTAACGAGTCCTGAGTACCTAGTACTAAGTACTAAGTACTAAGTACTAAGTACTAAGTACCGGTAGACGCGGGTACTCGATACTCGCCTACTACTCAGCACTCCTCCGATCCTTGATCGAACATATGTTCGATGCTACGTTGATGTGCCCGACGAGAGGCCGCACTTCCCGATGCTCGGTCAGAGATCATTTTCCGATCTGGGCACGCCGCTCTACGACGTGACCTTCGTGATCCTGGATCTGGAGACCACCGGTGCGACTGCAGCTAATTGTGAGATAACCGAGATCGGGGCGGTGAAGTACCGCGGCGGCGAGCTCATCGGGACCTTTCAGTCGCTGATCAACCCCGGGGCCCCGATCCCGCCGACGATCACGGTGCTCACCGGGATCACCCAGGCGATGGTGATCGATGCGCCCAAGATCGACGAAGGCATGGCCTCGCTTCTCGAGTTCATCGGCGACGCCGTGATCGTCGGCCACAACATCCGCTTCGACATGTCGTTTCTCAACGCGGCGGCGTTGCGCCTCGGCTACGGCCGACTCTCCAACCGCACCGTCGACACGATCGGGCTGGCGCGGCGCCTGGTGCAAACCGAGGTCCGCAACCTCAAGCTCTCGAGCCTCGCCGCCCACTTCCGCTCCCCCACCAAGCCGAACCACCGGGCCCTCGAGGACGCCAGGGCCACGGCCCACGTGTTCTTCGAGCTCCTCGAGCGGGCCGGCAGCGTCGGCGCTACCTACCTGGAAGACCTACTGCGGCTGCCCACGGCCAAGGGCAGGCCGCACTACGACAAGCTCCACCTGACGGACCGGCTGCCCCGCCTGCCCGGTGTGTACCTGTTCCACGACCTCGACGACAATGTCATCTACGTCGGCAAGGCCAAGAACCTGCGATCTCGAGTCCGCTCCTATTTCTACGGCGACACGCGGCGCAGCGTTACGACGATGCTGCGGAATCTCGCCCGCGTCGACCATCGAGTATGTCCCACCGAGCTGGAAGCCGAGATCACAGAGCTCCGTCTCATCCACGCGATGGCCCCGCGCTACAACCGCCGATCGCGGCCGCCGAAGACGACCCACTGGCTGAAGCTGACCGCCGAGCACCACCCGCGGCTGTCGATCGTGCGCACGTACCGGGATGAGGGCAGCAGCTATCTGGGACCGTTTCGATCCAAACAGGCCGCCGAGACGGTGATGACTGCGATCTGGGATGCGGTGCCGATTCGCCGCTGCACCGGCGGCCCCGGCCGGGCAACCGCGGCCTGCAACTACGCCCAACTCGGCATCGCGATGTGCCCGTGCGCCGGAGACATCGACGAAGCCCGCTACACGCAGGTGTGCGAAGACGTCCGCGTCGGGATCGCCCACGAGCCGGAGCGGCTGCTGGCGCCGCTCGCAGAGCGCATGAAGGCTCGCGCCCGCGACCAGCGCTTCGAAGACGCCGCGCTGGCGCGTGATCGGTTCCAGGCGCTGGCTGGCAGCCTCAACCGGAGGCGCCAATGGCAGAGCCTCCAGGCCGCAGGCCGCCTCTGGGTCGAAAGCGCCGACGGCGACAGCGCCCTCATCGATCAGGGACGGCTCGCGTCCACGTGGACGTCCGGGGACGGCTCTCCGCTTTTCAATATCGCCGGCGACGATGCTCTCGAGCCGAGCCAGGTGCCGACATCCATCGCTCTCCAGGAAGAAGTCCAAATCGTGTGGCGCTGGCTGATCCGCCCCGGATCGAGAGTGATCGACACCGTATCTCCGCTGGCCTCGCCGGCCCGCCCGGTGCCGTCACTCGAGGCGCTTGCGGGATGACCTGCCACCGCCACTAGCCTCAGTCACATGAAGTTCATCGTCCGCCAAGGAGCCGATCCCCAAGCCAGAGCGGATTCCGTCCTGCTCACTGCGATGGGACTACCCGGCGGCGGCGTGATCGCCATCGGGCGCACTCACGTCCTCGTGGTCCCCGGCGAAGTGGCGACCACCAACACCATCACCCTCGGCGATCGGGCCCGGCGCAACGCCGGACTCGGAATCGGAGACTCCGTGGACGCCAAACGCACCATCCTCCACGAAGCCAAACGGGTGGTTGTCGGCGGCGCAGACGTGAAACTCGACGCCCGCCACCTGGCACGCTCCTTGCAGGGCAATCCGGTCACTGTGGGCGATTCCGTCGTCGTTCACACCTCTTACGGCGCGGATTCCGGCTCTCAGGACATCGAGCTGCGGGTGCTGTCCGTCGAGCCGGGCAACGCCGGCCTCGTCGGCAGCTCCACGGTCGTCCATGAAGAGGGTGAGGTCCCGCCGGATGTCATCGCCCACCCGACCGGCCACCCCGGCGGCGAGAGCCCGACAACGGCGGCCGCCCTCCTCGCCGGCCTCGACACCGAGCTGGAGACCCTCACCGGGTGGCTGGCGCTGCTCACGAGCCCCAACGACCTGACCGGGGCGTGGAACCTGCCCAAAGTCGCCGGAGTACTGCTCGAGGGGCCAACTGGGAGCGGCAAGTCCGAGCTCGTGGCCGCGGCGGCCGACGCCGCTCGGGCGTCCGTCGTCGAGATCTCGCTCGAGCTCGTCTTCAAGCCCGACAAGCTGCTCGAGCGTCTCGAAAGGGCGGTGTCGACGACAACGGGCCCGGCCGTGATCTTCGTCGATCGACTGGATGCGGTGGCCGGAGACGATGCCATGTTCCGCAACCAGGTCACGGCGATCCTGCGGTGGTTCCTCGATGCCGTAGCCGACAAGCCCCGGGTAGCCACCGTGTTGGCGATCTCCTCGGTGACCAAGCTGTCGCCAACCATCACCAGCTCGAAGCTGGTGCCGCGCACGTTGTCGATTCCGCCTCCCGATCTGAACCGGCGCGCTCTCCTGTTCGAAGCCGCCCTGTCGGCCGTTCCCACCGAAGAACTCGACTACGAGCGCCTCGCTTCGAGGACGGCCGGGTTCTCGGGTGCCGACATCCTCGCTGCGGTGGTCAGTGCCTCTGCTCTGATTGCCGGCACCGGCAACACTCTCAACGACGAGCTGCTGGATCGCGCCATCCGGGACACGACTCCGTCGCTGGGCACGGCGTCGCTCGGCGAATTGCCGACCTACGGCTTCGCGCGGGTCGCCAACCTCGACGAGGTCAAGCAGCGCCTCACCGAGGCCGTCATCTGGCAGATGCAGGAGCCGGAGCGGTTTGAGCGGCTCGGCATCGAGCCGCCAAGGGGTCTGCTGCTCTACGGTCCTCCCGGGACCGGCAAGACGTTTGTGACCCGGGCCCTGGCCCACGAATCGGGAGCAGCGTTCTTCACGATCAAGGGCGCCGAGCTGCTCGACAAGTTCGTCGGCGAATCCGAGCGGGCAGTGCGTGAGGTCTTCGCCAGGGCCCGGGCCGTGGCCCCGGCGATTCTCTTCTTCGACGAGGTCGACGCCCTCGCCCCGACCCGCGGCAACTCGACCAACTCCGTCACCGATTCCGTCGTCGCCGCATTGCTGACCGAGATGGACGGCGTCTCCGATCGCGGCGACGTCTTCGTCATTGGGGCAACCAATCGCCGCGACCTCGTCGATGCGGCTTTGCTGCGGCCGGGAAGGCTGGAAACCCATCTCTACCTAGGGCTGCCCGAACAGGAGTCGCGCCGTGCTTTCTTCGGCATCCAGGACATCCCGTTCGCCGAAGACGTCGACACCGAGCATTACATCGCGACGACCGAGGGCCTGTCGTTCGCCGACATGAGCGGCATGTTGCGAGAAGCCGCCCTGCAGGCACTGCGCCGCGACTCGACCGCGATCGAGGTGACCAAGGCCGACATGGACTTCGCGCTGGACCGCTACACCAACGAGCCCGGAGTCGACGAATGAGCGCCTCGGCGGGTTCCTGACGGTGCGCCGCTCTACCCACTCGGCGACCATGTCGCCGGCGGGTCGCTTCTCCCTCTGCTCCGCTCCGGGGAGACACAACGCGATGGATGACCACCCCGCTCGCCAAATCCGGCGCCGAAAGCGCCTCCAACTCGGTGCCCCACAACGGCACGTCGGCCTGCGGCTCGCGGCGGCGGGCTATCGCTCGTGCCAGGGCGGCATCGGGTACACGAACGGTGCGGTTGCCGCTTGTGGCGGAGCGACGACGGTTATGACGCCGTCTTGGATCTGGGTGACGCCCATCGGTTTGGCTACGTTTCTGCCGGTGTCGTCGAAGTTGATCGGACCGTAGAACGTCATAATGTCGAGGTCGTAGAGGGCTTGTCTCACGGCGTCGGCGTCGATCGAGGCGGCGTTCTCGATGGCCACCATCAACGAGAGCGCCGCGCCTGTCGACTCGGCTGCCCAGAAAGTTGCGGGCTCGCCCCATCTTGCTTCATAGCGGGCGGCGTAGTCGGCGGCGGTGCCGAACCAGTCGCCTTCCCACAACATGGTGTCAGCCCACTGAGCAAGGCCGAGCATGTATTCAGCGTCGGGTCCCACCGCTGCCGGGAACTCGCCACTGCTTGGGCCGACAGTGATGACCATCCCGCTTGGAGCCCAGTCGAGTGCCTTGGCCGTCTCAACGAACAACAGAGCGTCCTCGAAGTGGCCACCACCGACGAAAACATCGGGATCGAGCTGGCGGAACCTTGTGAAGGCGTCTGACACATCGGGAACGAAGAGTGGGTAGCTCTCTTCTGCCAGGACCTCCATCCCGTTCTCCTCGGCCCATCTGCTCGCAGCCTGCCCGACTGACATCGGGAACGCTGTGTCCTCATAGAAGACCACCGCCGATTCGGCGCCCTTTTCTGCGAGCAGTTCGAGGGCCGACTTGGTGTACTTCGAAGCTGTCGTGAGCACGGCGAAGATGTTCCTGAATCCTCGTTCGAAGATGGCCTCCACGGCGCCGTTGCCCTCGACCATGATCACGCCGTATTCCTCAGCAACGGCACTGGTGGGCATGGTCAGACCGCTGGAGTACGGGCCGAGCAGAAAGTCGACTCGGTCCTCGGTGATCAGCTTCTCGACGAGGTCGGCAGCCAGGCCAGCATCACCGGCGTCGTCGTAGTACACGATCTCAACTTGGTAGCGGTTGCCCCCAATGTTGATCCCGCCATACTCGTTGTTGACCCACTCTCTCCACAGTTCGTAGCCACGTCGGACGTCGGTGCCCTCGAGCGCGAACCGGCCGGTCTCGCTGAGAGCCGCTCCCAGGACGATCGTCCCGTCGAAGAGCGCACATTCGATAGGGCTGCCGACGGCATTGACACCGCCGATCAGTGACTGCGCCAGATTGAGTTCGAGCTTCCCCGTCTTGTCCAACGCCTTCACGTGATTGATGAATGCGCCGAGTTGACCGCATGTCGCCGAACCCAATTCCCGGTCGAGCGACCGGCCGGCTGCTGTCAGCTTCGCGATCAACGAATTGCCGAGCCCCGCGCTGAGATCACCGGAGTCGACCGCTGCTTGGACCTCGCCGATGAGGTCATCGATGCTGCTGTTCGCCGGAGCCGGCGCGGCCACACCGACCAGCAGCGCCAGCATCAGCACAAACGACGGCAGCAGCGCCGCCGATCGCATCGGAGATCTGTCCACACGATATGGGCGCACTGCATCCATCACACACCTCCTGAGTGTGGAGTGACGAGGAAAGCGGCCAGCAGCTCACCTCGAACTTGGGCACAGCAGATCTTCGTCCGGATACCCATGCTGGAACTCTCCCCTATCGAGCCCTCTTCTCGAACCTACCCCTCCAGACAGCCGAACGGGGTACGCGGCCCGACGTCAGGCGTCGTCGAGGGTGGCGCTCACCAGATACCGGACAACCAAGGGGAGTCTTGGAGTCTGGCTGGGCGGGGTGGGTTGTCCGGCGCTTTGTGGCCGGCTTGGGCGTAGTGTTGGGGTTGGGTCCGGGAAGTGACTTATCCGAAGTGCCGGTGTATCAGGGTGCGAGCCGGCCACGCTGGATTCAGAGTCGTCCCTGGGTGTCCTCCCGGACCCAACTCTGATTCAGTTGATCTGTGGTGGGTATCGGCCTGGAGTCGCCGGTAGAACGACTGCCTAGTGGGCCCGCCATACGGCAGCCTGGTTGAAGACGCCAAGAACGCCGCAACGAGCATCGCTCCGAGTGCCGTCCGATCAGGCACCTTGGCGTTCGTCATCCAATCCGAAGCAGAGGCACGCACTTCGGGAGCCGTCCATCGCAATGAGAATGGCCCGTGACCTGACGGCCAATCGGTGATACTGTGCCACGTTAAGTGGTGGACAATAACTTGGAGTGGTGATGAGCCGGAAGTCTGTCGCGTTCGTGGCGGCGATGTGCCTCGTGTTTGCAGTGCCGATGGCGGCACTGGCGGCGCCCAAGCCCAAGGTGACGATCTGTCACATCCCCCCCGGCAATCCGGGGAATGCTCACACCATCACGGTTGGCGGCAAGGCTGCCGACAGCCACATCGCCAACCACGGCGACACTCTCGGGCCCTGCGGCGAAGAGAGGAACCAGCCACCGAAGGCCGATGCCGGAGACGACGTTTGTGTGCTCTTCGGTGACCAGGTCGTCCTCGATGGTTCCGAATCGTCCGACCCCGAAGGCGAGCCCCTCGCGTACCAATGGGTCGTCATCAAGAGCCCGAACGGCTCGAGCGCCACCCTCGGCGACCCCACCGCAGAGAGCACCGCATTCAACCCGGACCGGCTGGGCCACTACGTGATAGAGCTCGAGGTCGACGACGGCGAACTGTTCGATACCGACAAGGTTCGGGTCGGTGTCACCATGGAAGTGACGCTGGATTTCCGGGTGTATGTCGTCGCCGTCGGCGAATCTGAGCCAGCCACCGTAACGCTGGCCGGGCCCGCCCCGGCCGGAGGCGCCGAGGTGCACATCACGCTGCTAGCCGCCGCCGTAGACAAAGACGAAGATCCCGCGGCGGCCTACGTCGCGCTCACCGAGAATGGCGAGCCGGTCGACTCGATCGTCATCGCCGAGGGCGACGATTCCGCCGACTTCTTCATCATCGGCGAAGCACCGGGCCCGGTCACGCTGACGGCTCGAATCGGCTCTGATTTCTGCAATCGCGAGGTCGCCGCCGAGGTGATCATCGCCAATTCGCTCATAGAAGCGATCAAGGTCCACATCGACGAGGACCTCGAGCGCCTGGCGGCCGACATCGAGCGCCTCCTCAACTTCGGACTGTCACAGGATCCCGAGTTCAAGTCCTCCGGACTGTGGACGGCGCTCGGCGACGCCCTGATCAGCCTGGGCATCTTGATCGACGAGATCATCGACGTTCTCGCCAACCGCTAGCGAGCCCGCGACACCCCCCGAGGTGTACCGTCCCGCGAGGTTGTTGACTCCCTCGGCCGGTGGCGGGCTCGATTGAGCAACTCAGTCAGGAGCTGGGGCCTGTCGGCAGCCGCTCAACGTGGTATTCCGAGTGCGCGCGAGACCGACCGGATATCTCTCAGTGGCGGGTGCGCGATATCGCCCGGGGCGGCGAGTGAGCTGGGTGGCGGGTGCTTCTCCTATGTGTCCACCCGGAGGGGGGAAGGGCCCCGCCGGCGACGGAGTCACCGCGCGGGTAGGGGGGCGCCTCTCATGTGTCCACCCGGAGGGGGGAAGGGCCCCGCCGGCGACGGAGTCGCCGCGCGGGTAGGGGGGCGCCTCGTGGGGGTGATTCCCGGCCACAAGGGTTCTATCGCACCGAGCTCTCGAACCAGCTTGAACCGGGAGCGACGCCCGACGAGGCGCCCCCCTACCTCTGCGGCGCCCTGGCGGGCGCCTGGAGGGACCTCCCCCTCCGCTCCGGGGGGACACATCGCGGTGGACGCTCCGATCGCGAGATATCGGGTGAGAGCGAGCATTCCGCCGAGTGTCCGGGACCGGCACCTTGGAGTGCGGCCTCGACTGCTGGTCGCCACTCTCCGTATCTCATCGGCCCCCATCGGCTCAGGGCGCTCGGTCGCACCGAGAGTCGACAACCTCCATGGACAACACACCTAACC
>JAHEJX010000034.1:14423-35048 GCA_024638645.1 Actinomycetes bacterium | reverse complement strand
GCGACTACGAGCACTTGTTGGAGTTCAGGGACGTGTCGCTGTCTTTCAAGGGCGTCAAGGCGCTGACGGACGTCGGTTTCCACGTGGACGACGGCGAGTTGTTTGCCGTGATCGGTCCGAACGGCGCCGGAAAGACATCGACTTTCAACTGCCTCAACGGTGTCTACAAACCGCAGGAAGGCGACATCTTGTGGAAGGGCGACTCCATCATCGGCCGCCGCCCAGACACGATTGCCGGCCTCGGTATTGCACGGACGTTCCAGAACATCGAGTTGTTTGCCCACATGACCGTGCTCGAGAACCTACTGACCGGGCGTCACGTCCGCACCGATACCGGGTGGCTGTCGGGGGCGTTGTGGTTCGGCAGCGCCAAGCGCGAAGAGATGGACAACCGCGCTCTCGTCGAAGACATCATCGACCTTCTCGAGATCAAACAGTGGCGCAAATACCCGGTGGCGCTGCTCCCTTACGGCGTTCAGAAGCGGGTCGAGCTGGGCCGGGCGCTCGCGATGGAGCCCGAGCTACTGCTCCTCGACGAGCCGGTAGCCGGTATGAACCTCGAAGAGACAGAAGACATGGCGAGGTTCATTCTCGACATTCGCGAGGAGCTCGGAATCGCCATGATCTTGGTCGAACACGACATGGGACTCGTCATGGACATCGCGGACCGGGTCATGGTGCTCGATTTCGGCGTGAAGATCGCAGTCGGCACACCCACCGAGATCCAGCGCAACCCCGAGGTCATCAAGGCCTACCTCGGCGAAGAGCACGAAGAGATACACGGTTGACGTCAGGAATGGTTGATCGGGCGAAGCGAGCCGCCGAGCTCCTCGCCGAGGACCCATACGCCCAAAGCCTCGGCGTTGCGCTCGTCGATGTGACGGACGAATTCATCACCATTGAGATGGACGTCACTACAACGCATCACAACTTCGCCGGCAGCACGCATGGGGGAGTGCTGTTCAGCCTGGCCGACTGCGCCTTTTCGCTGGCGTCCAACGTGCCCGGGGGCCTGGCGGTCGCAATCGACACCCACTTGGCGATAACCGCGGCAACGAAGGCCGGAGACACCTTGCGCGCAGTCGTCGAGGAGATCACGAGGGGTCGTACTCTGGCCACATATCGAGTCTTGGTGACTCGCACTGACGACGAGCGAGTGTGCGGCACGTTTACGGGAACGGTGTACGTGATGCCGGCAGGCGCCTCCGGCGCCTGAGTACAAAGTATCGAGTATCAGGTACACGGGTACGAGATACCAGATACGCAGGTGGGGCCGGGCGAAAGCCCGACCCCACTGCTTCTTCATGCCCACTGCTGCTGAATCAGCCGGCAATCAGTTCTAGTCCAGCTCTCGCAGGTCGATTGTCGGATCGGCGAGGTTGCGGAGCCAATGCACAATCTGGCGGCCCTTCTTACGGGCCACGTGCAGATGCTCGACGGCGGCACGGAGACGACGGTGTCCTTCCTTGAGGGCTTCCTTGGCCGGGTCCGGCCAGTCCTCAGGCTGAAGGTCGATGACCTTGTCGGCAACCGGAGCCGCCAGCTCGTGTGCAGCTGCAATGTTGCGCCGCATCTTCATCAGCAGGTACTTCGGTCGCTCGACGTCGTAGCCGGCTTCAGCGGCACGCTCGATCAGCATTTCGAGTGTGTTCGAGAACTTGGCGAGATGCCGAGTGGCGGCGACGATGCGATCGCTCGCCAGAACCTGGAGCACCTTCGGCTTCAGGACCTGATAGATCTTGAAGTCTCCGATCATCCCGATCAGCTCACGCAGCTCTTCAGGGGTTGCGGCCGCCTTGACTTTGCGGACGAGCTCTTCGAGGCCCTCATGGGCGGCCCTGAGATCGTGCAGCAGTTTGGCTGCGTGCTCGTCGGTGACGGTCTTGGACGACTCAACATGGTGAGCCAGCCGGGCAACGGTCGCCATGCGCTTCTCGATGGCGTTGAGAGCCCGACGTTTGATCTTGTCGAAGTCTGTGTGCTCATCAACGACTGCGGTATCGGAGGTTGCTGAGTCTGTCTCTGCTACTGCTGCACCAGGCAACGCAACGAACAATCCTCCCACCACGAGCGCGACGAGCCACAAACGGGTTCGTTTTGACATGGCTCTTCTCCTTTCCTCGCTACCCAGAGTGGTCAGGGCGTGTGAAACGCAAGGGTGGAGTTTGTAAAGAGAGTGTTAGGAGGCTCGTATCTGGTATCTCGTATCTGGTATCTCGTACAGGATTCTCTACGAGCTACTCCGGTTCTCCTCAGTGTCGGTCGGCGAGTTTCCACGCCGCCGGGAGCAACAATCCTGCCACGACGATCTTCACTAGGTCGCCGGCGATGAAGGGGGTGAAGCCGGCGGCGAGAGCCGCCTCGCCGGTCGAGATGGATTCGATCGAGTAGTAGAGCCAGGGCACGCCGAAGGTGTAGATGATGAGATTGCCGGTGAGGAAGGCGGGGACGGCGCTGAGGACGCTGCGGTCCTGCCGACGCTCCGCCATGAGGCCGACCACGTAGGCGGCAACGACGAAGCCGATGAGGTACCCAAGCGTCGATCCCGTGGCGTACTCCCAGCCACCGTTGCCGCCGGCGAAGAACGGCAGGCCGACGGCCCCGAGTAGCACATATAACAACTGGCTGGCACCGCCCCAGGTTGCGCCAAGCGCTGCCCCCGCAAGGAGCACCGCAAAGGTTTGTCCGGTGATCGGCACCGGCGTGAACCCGAGGGGAATGCGAATCTGGGCCGCCGCCGCGCTCAGTAGGGCAAAGCCGATAGTGAGCGCGATCGTCCACGTCGTGGTGCGTGGCAACACCTTGCCGGTGATCACTCGCGCTGGGATGGTGGCCTGCAAGTCTTCCTCCCGTGCTTGTCAGCGTTAGGCACTCTAGAACTGAGAAGCGGACGATTACTGATGGGGCAGGGTTAACCTCACTGATCCATGGACGTGTACGACACAGACGTGGCGCTACACGACGGCGTCGCCGACCCCGCACTCGGTCCCGATGCTTGGGACGACATACCTGAGAACTTGCGGCCTCACCGTAAGAACCCGATGTGGCCGTATGTGGTTGCCGGGTTCATGTTCCTCGTCGGGATCGCAGTCACACTCGTTCTGTTGTTCCCATTCGACGTTCCCTACTACTCCTTCTCCCCAGGCCCCGTCAACGACGTTTCCGACTACGTCGACACCGGTGAGGTTCTTGTCGAAGGTCAAGGTGAACTGTTCTTCCTGACAGTTTCGCTCAAAGAGGTCAACGTGATCGAGTACCTCGGTGCGCTGATCGACAATCAGGTCGACCTGAGCCCCCGTGAGAACATCAGGCCGGTAGGCGTCAGCCAAGAGGACCTGCGGGCGCAGAATCTGGCCCTGATGCAGGAGTCGCAGGACAGCGCCAAGTTCGTTGCACTCACCCAGCTCGGCTACGAAGTGACCCTGATCGGATCGGGGGCGCAGGTCCAAGGGATCATCGAAGGGTCTGCGGCCGAGGGCGTCTTGCTCGAGGGGGACTTGATCACGGCAGTTGACGGGAACGAAGTGGCGTTCGTCGATGAGGCTGTGGCAAACATCGGCGGACGTAGGCCGGGCGACGAGGTCTCCCTCACGGTGCGGCGTGTGATGGGCGAGGAAAACGAAGTCGAGATTCTCGACATATCCATCGTTCTCGGGCCATTCCGTGCCACAGACGAAGACGGAAACGAGATCAACGACCCAGATCGGGGCATGGTCGGAGTGCTGCTCACCAGCGGTCCAACCGAGACGGTCTTCCCAGTGGACATCGTGATTGACTCGCAAAACATCGGGGGGCCGTCAGCAGGGCTGATGTTCACACTAGAAATCATGAATCAGCTCACGGAAGAGGACCTCACCAAAGGTCGCTCGATAGCCGGTACAGGGACGATCGATCGCCAGGGCGTGGTGGGAGCAATCGGCGGCGTGAAGCAGAAGGTGTTTGGCGCCATCGATGCAGGCGCTGAGTTCGTGCTCGTGCCCGCCAGCAATTACCCAGATGCTGTCGAGGCTGCCGGCGACGATATAACCGTTGTCGAGATCGCCACCATCGATGACGCCCTCAACTTCCTGAAGACGCTTCAGCTCGAAAGCTGACCGCGCGGCATACCGCCAGGTATCGTTCCGCCCATGTCCGACGCCACAGATCCGGATGCAATCCGTACGCGCTCATTTTCGATTGGCCGCCGCGGCTTCGAAAAGGCCGAGGTCGAGGCTTTTCAACAAGAGTTGGCCTCACTTGTTGGTGAATTGCAGCAACGCCTGTCGACCACTGATGAACGTCTGACTCAACTCGGAATCACTGAATTGCCCGATCTCAAAGCCGAGTTCGACACGGTGGGGGAGGACGTACGCGACATCCTCCAAGCCGCCCGAGACGCCGCAGAAGACATGCGCGACAGGGCCCGTGCCGATGCTGCGGCCCGTCTCAATGAGGCGCAGGCACAGGCAGAGGGCTTGCGCGGAGATGCCTGGAACACTTCGGAACTGATGCTGCAACAAGTGAGTGCGGAAGCCGCGCAGATCGCTGCTCAAGCCTCTGAGGACGCGCTATTCATTCGTGCCGAGGCGGAACGTGAGGCGCTTCGAATGACGGGTGACGCACGACGCGATGCCGAGGAGATGGTGCGCTCGGCACAGGATGAGTCCGAGACCATCCTGCAGAGCGCCCGCTCCGAATCCGAGTCGACTCTGGAGTCCGCCACGCAATCGACTGATCTCGCTCAGGAACGGGTTCGGGCGTTGGAGCAGCGCCGCGAAGAACTGATGAAGGAGCTCGAAGAGGCCAGGCATGCCCTCACCGAACTGGAAGAGACCATCGACGGAAAGCGCTCGGAGCTGACCCATGCCACTACCGACCCGGCCGAGTCTTCAGTCCGAGTGCTGACCGAAGAAGAGAAGCCGTCGATTGGCGATTGGCTCGACGCCGACGCCACCGTCAGGCTCGTCCCTCCTCTCCCTGCCATGCCGCTCGATCCGGTCGACGCAGACGAGTTGGTAGCGGAAGTCGAGTCGTTGCGAGCACCGCTCACTCCCGAAGCCGGACCTCTCTCTGGCGCATCAGCAAGCTCGGCGGAGGCGGCGTCCTTGGATTTCGAGATCACAAGTGGCGATACCCCAGTCGTGGCCGACTCCGCGGCGACTGCAGAGGTATTCGCAGACGCTACGCCCGAAGAGGCGGCGGATCTCGCGGCGAACGCGGAGCCGGCGGACATTCCAGCGGAAGCCGAGTCGCCCGACGGCCAACCTGACGCGCCGCTGGAGGAAGGAGAAGGTCCGGCCGAGCCTGCTGATGAGGTGGAAGCCGCGCCGGAGCTCGAACCAGTGGCCGCTTCGTCGGCAGAGTCAGAAGATTCTGGAATCTCCGATCTCTTTGCCAGTTTGCGATCGCCGGAAGAGTTGGCTGCCGCTGCGCCCTCTGCCCCCGATCAAGCGGCCGCGCTATCAGACGAGGGCGTCGAGCGGGAGACGGCGAGGACCGCGGTAGCAACGGTTGATCCGGCCCCGATCTCGGAGCGGCCGGCTGAGGTCGCCACTGCCCCGACGCCATCCGGCTCGACTGGAGTTGAGCCGTGGGATCTGCGCGACGAGATGCTGGTTCCAGTCACCAACGAAGTGTTGCGCGGCATCAAACGGGCCATCGTCGATGTCCAGAACCTCGTTCTCGAGGAATTGCGCACCGAGGCAGACGATTGGCGCCCCAAGCGGGCGATGTTCGATTCGGTGCTGTCGACCGAGGCAGAAGCCGTGGCTTCGCGGGCGTATGTGGCCGGACTCAGCGCAGCCGGGGATCTGGCGGCCAAGCCGGTACCAGACGTGCCGGTGTTGCCTACCCATAGCCTGTCCGGTCTCGTCACGGACCTGTGGGAGGCAGTGGTCGACGCCATCGATGGCACTTCCGGCGGTAGCAGCCGGGAGCGGGGGGCGAGCGTTGGGCGAATCTTCAGAGCGTGGAGAACGGACGAGGCCGAGCGCCGGGTTCGCCAGGTGGCCCATGCCGAGTACAACGCGGGGGTAGCTGCGGCTCTTGACGCGTTGAGCATCAGCCACACAATGGTCCCTGCCGGTCGTGACCTGGCAGACCCCGATGCCACCGTCGTTCCAGCCATCTGAATCTTGAATCCCCGAGGGCAATAGACTGCCCGCAATGATCAGTCGTGATCCCGTTCCCATCAGGCAGGAAGGCGGCCGTCGCTGGCTGGCGATAGTTCTCATCGCCGCCTTCGTAGGCATCCTCACAATCCGGTCGATAGCTACGTTCTGGACGGACTTCCTTTGGTTCTCAGACCTTGGACAATCCGGTACGTGGCGGACCTTGATATTGACCCGGGTTTGGCTCGTTCTCGCCGCAACGGCGGTTGCGATAGTTCTCTTCTGGGTCAACCTGGCAGTCGCCGATCGACTGTCGCCACGCACCGGAAGCTTCAGCGGCAGCCCAGATGAAGAGTTGCTCGAGCGATTCCAGGAGTGGATTGGGCCGCGGGTCCGGTGGGTGCGGCTGGCAGTAGCCGGATTCTTCGGACTCATGGTTGGCCTCGGCGCCTCCCAGTGGTGGCGCGACTGGCTGCTGTTCCGCCACGGCGGCGACTTCGGCATCGAGGATCCGATTTATGGCAACGACGTCGGGGTCTATGTCTTCGACCTGCCGTTCTACCGCGACATCTTCGGTTGGACATTCCAGCTGTTTCTGGTGATCGCCCTGGTAACGGCGGCGCTGCACTATCTCAACGGCGGGATCCAGGTGCAGCGCAGCGTTGCGCCCGGAGTCAAGGTGCATCTCTCTGTTCTGTTCGCAGCGCTCGCACTCCTCAAAGCTTTTGGCTACTGGCTCGACAGGTGGGAGCTTCTCTATTCGGAGCGAGGGCAGGTCGTCGGGGCATCCTTCACCGACATCAACGCGCAGCGGCCGGCCTTGCAACTGCTGATCATCGTCTCTGTGATCGCCGCGGTGATTCTCCTTGTGAACATCCGTTTCCAGGGGTGGACTCTGCCGGTGGTCGCAGTGGGCCTGTGGCTGCTGACATCGATCGGTGTGGGTGGCATCTACCCGGCGATCGTCCAACGCTTCCAGGTACAGCCGGACGAGCTGAACAAAGAAGTCGAGTTCGTTGCGCACAACATCGAGTTCACCCGGGAGGCCTACGGACTGACCAGCATCGAGGTCCAGGACTTCGCAGCTTCATCTGAGCTCACAGCGGCCGACCTCCAAGAGAACTCCGACACCATCGACAACATTCGGTTGTGGGACCCGTCGGTCTTGTTCACCACCTACCAGCAGCTTCAGGCGATCATGACTTTCTACGACGTCTCGGACGTCGACGTCGATCGCTACCGGGTCAATGGCGAGCTGACTCAGGTCATGGTGTCTTCCCGAAACCTCGACGAAGCGAACATCCCGGCCCCAGGGTGGGTCAACGAGAGGCTCGTCTATACCCATGGATTCGGCGCGGTTCTCAGCCCTGCGAACAGCGTCACTGTTGAGGGTCAGCCAGACTTCCTGGTCAAGGACATCCCGCCCATCAGCTCAACCCCTGACATCCAGATTGCCGAGCCTCGTGTCTACTTCTCTGACGATGCCTCGAGCGAGTACGTGATTGCGGGAACGTCGCAGCCTGAGGTCGACTTCCCAATCGGCGGCAGCACAACAGACATTCAGTACAACACCTATGAGGGCGACGGAGGTGTTGAGCTCGGCGGCTTCCTGCGTCGCCTGGCGTTTGCCGCCCGCTTCGCCAATTTCGACACGCTCATTTCCAGCAGGCTCGAGGCCGACAGTCAGGTGCTGCTCGTGCGCAACATCAAAGACCGCATCCGCAAACTGGCGCCGGGATTCCTCTATCCGGACGCCGACCCATACCTAGCCGTCATCGACGGTCAGCTGCTGTGGGTCGTCGACCTGTACACGATTACAGATCAGTATCCCTATTCGACCGGCGCTCCAACGTTCCGCCTCGATGCAATTCCCGGTGGAGTGCCGAACGACTTCAACTACATCCGAAACTCTGTCAAGGCCACCGTGAGCGCATTCGACGGCGACATGACCTTCTACGTCGTGGACGACGGCGATCCGCTCGTGCAGGCTTACCAGCGCATCTTCCCGTCGTTGTTCACGGCTGGTTCGGAGATGCCTGCCGAATTGGTTGAGCACCTCCGGTATCCGGAAGACATGTTCCGGTTGCAGTCCGACATGTACACGCTCTATCACATGACCAATTCAGCCCAATTCTTCTCGACCGTGGACCCGTGGGAGATCGCGCGGGATCCGTCTACTTCGGAGCGCCTGGCGCCATTCAGGTCGCAGGAGCTCAACCGAGCCGAGGCCAATGAGCAGCCAATGGACCCGTACTACCTGCTGATGAAGCTGCCGGAGGACCAGAACGACCCTGATCCAAGCTTCATCATCATGCAGCCGTTCACACCCAGGGATCGACCCAACATGGTGTCGTTCATGGTCGCCAAGTCGGGCCCAGAGGACTACGGCCAAATCATCGACTTCCGTCTGCCGTCCGGTACGCAGCTCGACGGGCCTCGCCAGATGGGTGAGCTCATCAACCAGGACCCATTTGTCTCCGAGCAGTTCACCCTGCTTGGACAGGGCGGGTCACGTGTCATCCAAGGCAACATGCTGATCGTCCCCGTCCTGGACTCTCTGCTGTATGTACAGCCGATCTACATCACGGCCGAGCGCGAGGACGAGAATCCAGCTGGTCAGCAGTTTGGCGCCCAGGCAAACGCCGGCCTCAGCGGTATTCCAGAGTTCAAGCGGGTCGTGGTGTCATACAACGGGAACATCAAGATGGCTGAGACGCTCGACGCCGCTCTTGCCGCGGTGTTCATCAACACGACACAGCCGACTGTTCCGGATGACCCCGGTGAGCTGCCGAGTGATGTAGCCGAGCTGGTGACTGCGGCCCGCCAAGCCCTCGACGAGGCGGCCGCTGCGCTATTGGCCGGCGACCTCGGCCTCTACCAGGCGAAGGTGGAAGAGGCGGCTGACCTGTTAGCCCGTGCCGAAGCGTTGGCAAATGAAGCCGTGGGCGCTGCTCCCGAGAGCTAGGACCGCTT
Organism: Actinomycetes bacterium; assembly: GCA_024638645.1. GTDB lineage: Bacteria > Actinomycetota > Acidimicrobiia > Spongiisociales > UBA5794 > JAHEJX01. Next base: position 25,986 of record JAHEJX010000034.1, on the reverse strand, counting down.
CGATCTGAGGCGATAGGCACCGGCGCCGCCCGCAGCAACGGCCACGCCACCAAGTATCAGGGCCCACGGTGGGCTCGAGCCTTCGTCCTCCGGTGGCGGTTCCAGCTCTATGAATTGTGCCGGATCACCCAGCTCACCAGCGGCGAACTGTGCTGGGACCGGGTCCCCAACTTCGATAGAAGCATTGGCGCCGGGGAGGGAGAAGAGGGACACGGTCCAGCTCGTGGTGACCTCACCGAGCTGTGTCTCGGGAGCACTGATTGCGAGCTCGTACTGGGTATCTGCGGGGCTCGGTGTGACCCATTGCACGCTCGGCTCGAAGGCGGTGTCCCCGACCTTGCGCAGGGTGACGAACGATGACCGTCCGCGAACGCCCACGTCGGCGACCACTCGCGTCGAGCCAACGTCGCCGGCCAGCGTGATGGGTATCGCAACCACGGGGTCGGTTGTTGTGAGCGTCACGAATCCGATCTCTGTGGTCGAAGTCAGCGGCGTCCGTTCTGCACGTAGCGACCGCGCCGCGCCCGGTCGGTCCGAATAGGCGAGAATCTGATACTCGAGGTTGCTGAAGTCGGACGGCCCGACTCTGATCAGAGCGGAACCGGCGCACACGGGAGCGCACGCCCCTGAAGACTCAATAGGGATCAGGTCTTGAGCCCACTCCGGTGCCATCAATGTGGAAGGACTGTCGAGGGTGATGTCACCGAGGATGGGTCGGACCACGAGCTGGATCTCATCGCTGGGGTCATCAAGGTCGTATTCGATCAGGTCGAGCGCTGCGTGTGGGGCCTGGTCTCCGGTGTCTGGGTATTCAACGAGCGAGTGAGCAAGCTCGTACACCCGGGCGATGCCCGGCACGGCATCGTCGGCGCGGATCTCGAGAGCTGCTTCCTGCGGTACCTCGCCTGCCGACACCCCACCTGTCGTGCGCAGCCGGATCACTCCTGACGCATCTGTGAAGACGTCAATCTGCAGCGTCGCGGCGATGGTGCACGCGGCGGATTCGCAAACCCACTCGAGCAGAGTATCCGATATCCACTGCAGGCCCTCGTAGTCGGAATTGATCGTTGCCAGGAATCGAGCATCGGCAACATCCGAATCAACCTCGAACAATCCTCGCTGGAGACCCTGCACTTCGAGAACGAAGTTGACTGTGGCGCTGTCGCCGCCCTCGGCGTTGATCGGGATATCGACAGGCTCCGCGTCGAATGCTTGGAACGGCGACGTAGTTTCCGCAGTTGCAGAGGAGTCCCAGGGCGTTGGCAACGCGAGCAACAACATGGCCGCAACGATCCCTACGGCAGTTTGGAAGATTTTTCGACGCGTGACAGGCGGCATGTTCCCCCAATTGGTTCCCTGGTTGCCGCCAGGCTAGGCCGTTGCCGGCTCAGGTCACGCAGCTTGACATGACGGGCACCACCAGACCTTGCGATTGGCTGATTCTCCGATGCGCACGTTCGTTCCGCATGTTCGGCATGGGGTACCGTCGCGTTTGTAGACGAAGAGGCTCTCACGGCGCGGAATCTCGGACCGTTTGGTTGCTCCAACGTCGTTTGGCGCCACCGTCACGATGCGTCCCGACTTCTCTCCGGCGCGAAGCTGCGAAACGGCGAGTGTCCAGAGTTGTTCAACCTCATCGCCCGTCAACTCGTTGGCCGGCTTGTGTGGAGAGACGCCGGCGAGAAACAGAAGCTCGGCCCGATAGACGTTGCCAATACCTGCGATGACCTTCTGATCCAGCAAGGCGCCACTGATCGGGATACGCCGTTTGCTCAGGCGTGCCGCAAAGTCATTCGGATCGGCTTTGCGGTCGAGCGGGTCCGGTCCGAGCCGGGAGCGAAGGTCTTCTTCCTCCTCGGGTGTGATGAGGTTGCAAATGGTTGGGCCGGCCAGGTACACCGTTGCATCCGGCGTCTCCATGGCAAGCCTCGTGCCTCGAGTAGGCGGGGGTATCTCCTGGCGAAATGTTCGGAACCGACCAAACAGACCCAAATGGACGTGAAGCGTCGCGCCGTGATCCCACCTGTAGAAGAGATGCTTGCCGATTGCGTCCACCTTCTCCACAACGTTGCCATCGAGCCGCGCGGCACCGTCGGAAAAACGCCCTTGCGGTGAGGTGACGCCGACCGTTTGGCCCCCCAACGACTTGCGGTGCAGGCGGGCGTATCGATGAATGGAGTGGCCTTCGGGCACTGTTTCTCCTCAGAGGACTCGTCAAGTTATCCGGTGCAGCCGCCCGATCGGATGGAACTATCGGTACGTGGCGATGCCGGCGATGGGGTCGAAGCCTGCCGACGTCAGCGGATAGGCCGCCGGTTCGAGCTCGGCGTCCAACGGTATTGGCCCCGACAGCGGTTTGATGGCAAAGGGGAGAGGGTTGTCTTCGGTCAGGGGTTCAACGCTGATGACGACGGTCGCCCCCTGGAGATTCGTTGGGAAGGTGAGGCCGACGGGGGCATTGTCGAGGAAGTCTTCGCCTGGGAAGTTCGGGGTGCGCACCGTCCCTGAGTACGGAGCCTCGTTGTCCGACCGGTCGACATCGCGGAACGTGCCCGTTGTCACCGGTATCCCCTCGATCAGTGTCCACCCCTCGTAAACCCATCCCTCGGGCAATCCCGGAAGATCGAGCCCCGGTTTGGGTCCTGGGAATGTCAGGAACCAGACGCCCGAGAACTCGTCGTTGACCCGGTCGCCGTCCGTGGGAGTCGCTAGTACGAACTCGCCGCTCGACTGCTCGAACCCGGTTCCGAGCGCTGCCGGGTGGCCCAGCTCGAGGATCGCGCCACCATCGGAAGCGTCGCCTGCCAGGAAGTGCGTGTCGCTCGGCGCAGAATCTTCGTCATTGGCGGGCTCGATGGTGACGACCACGGTCGTGGCCTCCGCCGGATCGAAGTCGAGGGCGAATTCGTCGACCGTATTGCCATCGAGATCGAGAACGACACCACCGATGACGTTGAAACGTCCCGTGCTCAACGGTGCACCGTCGACGACGAGCCAGCCCTCGTAGTGGGCGCCATTGGCAAGCTCAGGCCAGCCTTCCGTCGTGAAGCTGATCGCATGTGCCGGTGGTGGCTCCGTGGTCGTGGTTGTGGTCGTGGTTGATGTGGTTGTGGTCGAAGTCGTCGAAGGTGCGGGAGCCGCAGTCGACGTCGAGGTGGCCTGCGTACCCGGCCCGGTCGAGGTGGTCGAAGGTGACTCCTGGCCCGCCGGCTCCGCACTACCGCAGGCAGTCAGCAGGAGGACCAGTGCAGTCGCCGTCCCGAGAGTGTTTCTACGCAGGTTGGCCATGTCACGATCCTTCGGGTATCCGTTTGCTGCTTCATGCTGGCAAACGACGGCCCCATCTCGTGGGATTCCCGGATCCAAAAGAGTTAACCGTCCGGCAATAACTACTCAGGGCCCCGTTTGGGTTTGGCTCCAGGGCGTCTGTCACGCCTTCGCCTCGATTGTGGTCTGGTCCGGACAATGCGCTCTGCAGCCGCTCTGTCGAAGAAGAGAAAACCGGCCTTCACAATGGTCCCCCTTGTCGGTACGAGGAACTCGATGTGTGGCCGGGCCTTCTGATACGTGTCAATTCTGGAGGTCGCGATGCCGATAACTCCCCCTGAGCCAACGGAAGGTCTGATTTTGAAGACGCGCATTGCGCTGATTGCCGTCGTAGCTGTATTCGCCGCCGCTTGTGGTGGGTCGGCAGAGGTGGCGGAGACGCGCCCGAGAACGACTGCGCCGATTACTACCACCGTCGCCCCGACGGCTCCCGCGCCGACGGTGGCGCCGAGCACGGCCGCGCCCACCACCACGGAGGCTGGGAACGCCGGTTCCGTGATTGCCGCACCTTCCCGAGAGTTGCTGGTGGTCCGAGCTGCCATCGAGCAGACAGAGTTCGAGCCGCCGGCTCGCGTCGACGGTCTGATTGAGATGAAGGGATCATCGCCAGACTTGGGCGAGATCGACGTCTCCATTCCGATTTCGAGTTCCTTTGACCCCGTCACCGGCGATGGGCATATGTCCATCGACTTCGGCTCACTCATGGAGGCGGTCGGAGAGGAGCTGCCCCCTGAGTTCGCCGGAGTGTTTGACGGATTCGAGGTCCGTCAGATCGGTGATACCGCCTATCTGAAGTTCGGCTTCTTCAACGCCCTCTTCGGTGTAGAGACTGACTGGCTCGCGATGCCGGTAGAGGATGGTCAAGGCTTTGCCCAGGACTTCGCATCGGGCGTCGACCCGTACAACGCGACCGGATACCTCAAGTCACTCCAGGCCGCCGGGGGCAATGTCACCGTCGTCGGGATCGAGGAGCTGCGGGGCATTGACACCACCCACTATCAGGTGATCTTTGACCTGGAGACTTTGCGCGAGATCGATCCTGCTGCCTTCAACGACCTGACGGCGTCGGCGCCGATCGACGGGTTTGAGCTCCCGCTCGACATCTGGATCGACGAAGAAGATCGGGTACATAGGTTCCGCATCCTGATTGATGATCCAGACCTTCCCGATCTGCAACCAGGAGAGTCGTTCGATCACATGCTGATCCAATTCGATTTCTCGGATTTCGGTGGCAGCGTGACCGTTGAGCCCCCGCCGGCTGCAGACGTGACCGACATCAGCGAGATCGAAGACATGTTTGCCTCGATGTTCGGCGACTTCGAGGTTTAGCCCATTGCACTATCTGGTGGTCACGGGCTTGTCAGCGCAAAGCCCGTCCGCCGGTTTGCGTCACAAACTGAGGCTGATGAGCTGTCAGATCGAGAGGCTTCGACATCCAGGATGCGGGCTGTTCCGTACAAATGCTGAGAGCGCCTTACACACGCCCAACTGATGGCCTCGACTCTCCCTCGTTGCTCCCCCCTCCCAACGAACGAGGCCACGAAAAGGTCCCGCCCCGGCGGGACCTTTTCGTTTGCCGGAATCACAGCGGTCCTCGAGATCGTTCGGGCGCAGTCGATGTCTGAGCCGCTGCGCAACCGGGGGCGCCAAAGCAGCTCCGCCGGAATGCCCAATTCTCGGAAGCCTCAAGCGGACTCAGCGTCGAGATGCGCAACAACTCGCTCGGCGACATCTCCCAACGTGGCAAGCTGCTCGGGGTCGAGCAGATCGATCATGTGCTTGCGCACCGCCTCCATATGGCCCGGGGTGGCGGCCGCAGTGGTTCGCAGCCCTTGCTTCGTCAGTACGACCACGGCCCCCCTGCCGTCCTCCGCTGCCTGTTGGCGTGCCACCAGGCCCCGTTGTTCCATACGTTTGATCTGGTGTGACAACCGGCTCTGTGACCATTGCATCCGCTCGGCGAGCTCGCTGACCCTCCACCGCCGTCCTTTGGCTTCTGCGAGATTCGACAAAACCGTGTAATCGGCCATCGACAGATCGGCGTCCTCTGCGAGATCGCGAGCCAGCCTTGCCTCGAGGAGTGTGAAGAGGCGCCTATAGCCGCGCCAGGCGCGTTCTTCGTTCGGGTCGAGCCAACGAGTTGTCATGGGACCACCATACAGGAAACTACTTGACATGTCATCTAAAAAGAATATGATGTGTCATGTACTTGTAGTTCAGATCGGAGGAACCGATGTACCGCATCAGTCCAGAGGACGTATCTGCCTATCAAGCCATTCTGAAAGAACGAGTCATTGCCACCCGCAGCCGGAAGCTGCCGCAAGCATGCTCCGAGGCGAAAGCCGGAAACTGCACCGCAGAGCGGAGCACACGATCACTTCGTCGCCGCCACCTGGCGGGTGCGGCATGACGCTGCGAGTTCTAGCCGTACCAGGCAGCCTGCGCATGGCTTCGTACAACAAGTCGCTGCTGCTGGCGGCAGAAGACTTGGCGCCGCCCGGCATGGAGATAGCCGTCTACCAGGAGCTCGACGCTGTGCCACTGTTCAACGAAGACGTGGCCAACGGCCCTACCGACCCGCCCGGCGTCGTCGCCCTCAGAAATGCCGTGCGGCTGGCCGATGGTCTGCTGATTGCAACGCCCGAATACAACCAGGCCGTACCAGGCGTTCTGAAAAACGCCGTCGATTGGCTATCGATGGGGGAGTCGCACGAGGGCCTGGAGAATCTTCCCGTCGCAGTGACCGGCGTGACATCAGGGCCGTGGGGCACTCGTCTGGCGCAGACGATGCTTCGTCAGATGCTGGTGTCAACCCAGGCGATCGTGCTGCCCCAGCCGGCGCTGTACTTGCGTGACGGCGCCTCACTCTTCGATGGAGACGGTCGCCTTGTCGATCCCAAGACTCGTGCTCGACTCGCCGAACTGCTTGCGGCCTTCGACCGCTGGTTGCACATCTTCACTGCAGGCGGCGGGGAGAGGCGTCGAAGCTTGGCCGACAACACAGACCGCACTCTGCAATGCTCCTCAACCTGACCATCGATGTCCGGGAGCGATCTAGCCGGCCGGGGGCGCGAGCGCAGATATCTCGAGCCCGAGCTCTCATTGCTGATCGGCTTGGTCTACGTCGATCGGCAACGGCCCAAGACGGTGAGCGTCATACCTGTGGCGATGCCGAAGACAAGGTGGGCGCTCAGGTCTTTCCACAGGGTCGCCACGTCGTACTTCCAGATAGGTTCGTAGATACCAAGCGGCGCCAGCGTGGCGTAGCTGGTTGCCCAAGCCGTAACCCCGGTAGCGAGGCCCACGGCGGGGCCTGGGGCCCCTATGACAGCACTGGCTGCGGCGCCGAAGGATCCCCAACCGATGCCGGTGGCCCAGTGCACAACGTTGGTAGTGACGCCCGCCAGCCTCTCCGGTATCTCGACACCCAGTTTGGACGCGACCAGCTGCCCGACCTTGCCTGGAGCACTTGCTTCTTCGAAACTCGTCGCCCCGGACAGTTCCCATTTGGAGAACGAGTCGGTGCCGTCGCCCTGTCGGTAGCGGCGGTACCACACGAGGTCCATTGCCAGCGTCCCAACCGCGCCGGCGACAACCCCTTTGGCGATGCTGCCGATGGGTGATTGGGCCGTCATGGCGCTCCTCTTTCGACGTCTCGATTCGTCGCCAACGCTAGTTGCCGCGCGGCTCGTTCAGATGCCAGATGGCCGTCCCCTGTTGTGGCTCCTCCTGTGTATTCCAACGGAAAAGAGCTACACAATCGCAGCGGCGACCAAACGTAGAAGTGCCGGTGATGCCTCATGCGTGGGCACCGCGCCCTGATGGGCCCGGATTCTCGACTAGTCCACAGTGGTATCATCTCGCTCAGCGACGCGGGGTGGAGCAGTCTGGTAGCTCGTCGGGCTCATAACCCGAAGGTCGCAGGTTCAAATCCTGCCCCCGCTACTACTGAGCGGCGTAAGAAACCCCCAGGTCACAAGGCCTGGGGGTTTTGCTTTGGGCCGCGGGAGCGGTGCGTGTTAATCGGGTGTCGACGAGTCTTTGAGGCACCGGCTTGGTCTCGCAGGCCAGTGAGGATGACGCGTCCCGCTGTTCGGGTAAACCGATCGCGGCCTTGTTCTTGAGTCGACCTGAGTCGACCGACCCGTCACGCATTTGCCCGAGCTGATGACTCCTCGCAGTGCGCACCTCTCCGACCAGGCCCAACGACCCTAGGCCGGGTTTTCGGGCGCCACCATACTGGATTCCACTAGGAGAATGATGTGGATCAGGGTGGCGCTACTCGGACCGAATTGCTGGCCAGTCGGGCCCAGATCGCATTGGCGGAGCGCGGCCGTGATCTCCTCCAGGACAAGCGGGAACAGCTTATGACCGAGTTCCGCGCTACCGCCCGAACCGTTGTGGCCGGCAGCGACGCCCTCCAGGCAGCCGGCGCCGCAGCTCGCGTCGCTCTCGACCGAGCTCGAGCCCGAGATGGTCCCGACGCGGTGACGTCCGCGGCCTTCGCCGCCAACGGCCACGTCGAAGTCGAAGCTCGAGTCGAAACCATCATGGGCGTGCGCGTGCCGCGGATCGAGAACCGCCCGATCGGCCGCTCGCTGCTCGCCCGGGGCTACAGCCTGGCGGCCACGACTCCCCGGATTGACGAAGCTGCAGAGCGATTCGAGGCCGAGGTTGACCTCGTACTTCAGGTGGCGGCCGGTGAGGTACGACTGCGCCGCCTTGCAGCCGAGATTGCCGCAACCACACGGCGCGTCAATGCGCTCGAGCACGTAGTGATCCCCCGGCTCATCTCCAGCCGCAACCGCATCCAGCGGATTCTGGAGGAACGCGAGCGCGAGGACCATTTCCGCCTGAAACGAGTGGCAATGCGCCGGGACCCACGTTCGAGGCCGCAGTCATGACCACCAGTCCGCTCGACGAGATTCTCCGCACGGAACGATCGATCAGAGACCAGATCAGCAAGGTAACCGAAGAGGCTGCCACGGAAGTCGCCGCGGCGCGTCGTCAGGGAAAGCAACTCGTCGAGGAGGCTCGTGCCCGGGGCCGGGAAACGGCCGAACGCCGCTATGAATTGGGGCTCGCCAAGGCACGCGACGAGGGCGATCGCATCCGGGCAGGCGTCGACGACCGCGTGGCGGCGCTACGACGTCAGGCTCAACCACATCTGTCGATGGCGGTGGACCTTGTGATGGATACGGTGGTCGCCGCGCTTGAGGAGAGCTGACATGCTCGAACCCATGGTCAAAGTCGAGATCGTGGGCCATCGCAGCAGGCTCGACGCCACACTCGCGTGCCTGCAGCGCTGTGCGTGTGTTCAGCTCCTCGATGCTGCCGCGGAACCGGCGCTGGGCCTGACGCCATCGTCCGCCGACGAGGGGGAACTTGGCGAGAGCGCTCGGTTACGTCAACTCCGCACCCGCATCGACGCTCTCATTGCCCTTGGATTCGTTCCGCCCGCGCCGGACGGCCAGGCTATGACCGCGACTGAGCTTGAGGACGTGTCGACAGAGATCGAGGAGCTCGCGCCGAAGGTCGAGCCATTGGTGGCGATAATCGACGCCCTCGAGGCCGAGCTCAACACCCTTCCACGGCATGTTGAATCGCTTCGTCGCCTTGCCCCCTTGGTGCCGAAGCTGCCAGAGCTCGAATCGTACGAGACGGTCGCGCTGCTGGTCCAGCGCCGTCACGCGGCTGTTATCGGCTGGCTCCGCGACGAGCTGGTGGCGCTGCTTGGGTCGCAGTTCGATGTCATTACTGATCAGGTCGATCCGGACACGGTCGGGGCGGTGTTCGTCTTTCCCCACGAGCAATCGCGCCGAGTCCACGCCCTGCTCGCCGGACAACAGGTGAGCCGTGTTCGGCTGCCCGATGAGTACCGCACCATGTCGCTGGGTTCCGCCATTGCCTCTATGGAGACGCGGATTGTTGACCTGCCTGGTGAGATCGAGGCGGCCCGAGCCGAATTGGTGGAGCTGCTCGGTTTTCGTACCCACTTGCACCCTGCCAGGGCCCTCATCGACCGCCGGCTCGCCCAACTTGATGCGTTGCGCAACATTGGCACTACTGAGCGAGCCTTTGCCGTGATCGGTTGGGCGCCCCGTCGTGACCTGGACGAGTTGGCGAATGCCCTGCAGAGGGAGGTCGGAACCGAAGTTCTGCTCACGGAGCTCGACACCGTAGAGAACGAGCAACCGCCCGTCCTGCTAACTAACCCGGCGGTGGCGCGTCCATTCGAACTCTTCCTAGGGATGCTGGCGTTGCCGCGGTACGGGACGTTCGACCCCACGGTACTGATGGCTCTGTTCATGCCGTTCTTCTTCGGGCTCATGCTCGGCGACATCGCCTATGGGCTGATAGTGCTCGCGCTGTCGTTCTGGGCGAGACGGCGGTGGGGACCGCGGAGCGAGGTTGCCGCCGACCTCACTCGTGTCATCGGTATCGGGGCGGTCTGGGCCGTCATCTGGGGTGTGGTGTTCGGTGAAGTGTTTGGCGACCTCGGGCATCGGGTCGTCGGCCTTGAACCTCTGTGGATCGATCGTCAAGAGGCCATCGGGCCGTTGCTGCTCTTCGCCGTCGGTATCGGAGCGGCACACGTCATCCTCGGCCTTCTTCTCGGCCTCTGGAGCGCGGCCCGCACAGCCGACCGCCACAAGTTTGGGGAGCGAGCGGCGCTGCTCGTGGCTCTCTGCGCGCTGTTCACGATTGCAGGTGTGGCTGCCGAAAGACTTCCAACCGGGTTGATGACTCCGTCGGTCGTGGTCGTCGTTGTGGCGCTCGTGGTAATGATTTCTTTGCAGTGGCCGCTCGGTCTCGTCATGGGGCCGCTGGATTTGATCGGTGCCGTCAGCAACGTGCTTTCATATCTGCGGATCGCGGCGATCGGCCTTGCGTCCGTATTCCTCGCTCGGGTGGCGAACGAACTTGGTGCTGCGGCGCCGCTGGCGCTGGGGCTCATCATCGCCGCTCTCTTCCACGTGCTCAACCTGGCTCTCGGCACCTTCAGTCCGACAATCCAGGCTCTCCGACTGCACTACGTCGAGTTCTTTGACAAGTTCTACGAGCCCGGCGGGGAACTGTTCTCGCCCTTTGGCGTTGCCGTGGCGACGGAGCCCGAAGTGGCTGCACCATCCCGCGTACTCGTCGAAGCCTGATTGAAAGGAGACGGAAATGGAAACTGGCCTCTTGGGGATCGGAGCTGGGATCGCAGTCGGCCTGGCGGCCATCGGAACGGGTCTGGCTCAGGCCCGCATCGGCTCTGCCGGCATAGGCGCTATGGCCGAGAAGCCTGAAATGATCGGCCGGGTAATCCTGATGGTGGCGATTCCGGAGACACTGGTGATTCTCGGCTTCGCAGTGGCATCCATGATCATCTTCATCCTCGGGGCGTAGATGGCCCTCGCCGAGATCCTGGAGGCACTCCGCAAGGAAGGCGATGAAGAAACCGCCCGGACAATTGCCGAGCGTGATGTCACCATTGCGGCAGTCTTGCAGTCCGCTCGCGCGCAAGCGAAGCAGGCTGAAGTCACGGCCGCGACCTCACGCGATGAGGCACTGTCCAGCGATGCAGACATCATTCGGCATCGGGCCGAGTTGCATGTAGAGCGGCGCCTGCAAGAGGCGCAAGAAGGCGTGTTCCAGGAGATTCTGGGCCTGGCAAAAGACCGACTGTCGCGTTACCGGCGAGATCCCGAATACACGGCGGCATTCGAGCGCTTGGTCGAAGAATGCCGGGCCTTCCTTGGCAACATCGAGGTCTTGATGATCGACCCCCGCGACGCTCATCTGATTGATGGCATTCTCGGGGGGCTCGGTCCCGTCTTGCTACAGCCCACGCTCGAATGCTGGGGCGGGGTCCGAGCCGACGATGGGAAAGGCATATTCGTGCGCAACACGCTCGAAGAGCGTCTCAGTCGCGCCGAGCCTGACCTCCGCCGCAAGATCGGTGAACTGGTGCCGGGGCTCGGGGGCCGGAGTGACTCGCGGGGTGCTCCGTGACCGAAGGCTTCGAATACGGCAATGCCCGGGCCCGAGCCCGTCGGGCCGACCTGCTCGATCGGTCCGGCTATCAAGAACTGGTGGACCTCGACGTGGATCGGCTCTTGGCGACATTGAGCGACACCCCGTACGGTCCCGATCTGGTGGCAGCTAGCCCCCGGTATCGCGGGGTGCGCCTGTTGGATGAAGCCTTACGGACAAACTTGGCGAGAAGCCTGCGGGACTTGGTGAGTTGGTA
>JAHEJX010000034.1:0-14413 GCA_024638645.1 Actinomycetes bacterium | reverse complement strand
GTACGATGGCGCCGCCGCAACGAGCGTTGCGCTCATCATCAGCCGCTGGGATCTCCGCAACGTGCGCACGATCTTGCGAGGCCACTATGCCGGCGCCGACCCCGGCGAAATCCGCGCCGCACTCGTTCCGGCGGGCGAGCTCAGCGATGATGTCCTGGGAGAATTGGCTAACCAACCGGGGATCCGCGCGGCCGTTGACCTGATGGTGTCGTGGGGGATTCCGACGCCGGCAACAGTTCGGGCGGTAGCCGCAGCGTTGGAGACCTTCGAATCGTCTGACGACTTCCAGGCGCTGGAACGCGCCATGAATCGGGCCGAGGCTGAAGAGGTGCGCCGGGCTCTGGATGAAGCCGAGCCCGGAGTTGTTCGAATCCTGCGCGCCGAGATCGATCAGGCCAACTTGCTTGTGGCATTGCGGCTCCACCAAGCCCAGTCAGAGGGCCAGGACGTGGATGCTGTTGATTCGGCGGAGCGCTTCCTGCCGGGTGGCTCATTACCCGCGGCGGTGCTGGCGAGAGCTGGGCACGCCGAAGACCGTGCCGCGGCAGCGGCCATCCTCGTGGCGGCGCCTCTCGAGGCGACGTGGCGCCCTGGCCTGGAGAGGTGGAGCGAGTCGGGCGACCTAGTGGTGCTTAACGACGACCTCAATGAGATGCTGAAGCGACAGGCGGTTGGCATGTTCGCCACCGCCGATCCACTCGGCCCGGGAGTGCCGCTGGCGTATGCGTGGGCCAAGGAGAACGAGGTGGAGAATCTGCGAACGATCGGAGCGGGACTCGCGGCGGGTATGTCGCCTCAGCTGATTGAAGAGGAGTTGGTGATTCTCTAATGAGGGACCCATGGCAAGACTGACGATGGTGGCGCCTCCCGAGCTGGCGGTCGGTTTCCGGCTGGCGGGAACCGACGCAGTGGGTGTGGACAGTCCTGCCGAATTGGAGGCGGCTTTGGATCGGCTCAGCGCCGACGTCGAGGTTGGGGTGATCGGTGTCTATGCCCCGTTCTTCGACCGGCTCGATCCGGCCACCAGGCAAGCTTACGAGGATTCTGTAGCGCCAGTCGTCATTGCCGTTCCGCTGGGAGCGGCCGACACCGCGGCGAGAGATCACCGGGCTCGGCTTGCATCTCTGTTGCAGCGGGCTATCGGCTACCGAATCAGCTTCGGAGAGGGTGAAGAAGCATGACCGAGATCGGGAAGCTCGTGCGAGTGGCCGGACCGGTCGTCGTCGCAACTGGTCTCGAGCGGGCTCGTCTCTACAACCTGGTGCGGGTGGGAAGGCGCCAGTTGATCGGTGAGGTGATCCGACTCGAAGGGGACGAGGTGGTGATCCAGGTCTACGAAGAGACGTCGGGACTGCAGACAGGGTCGGTGGTTGAGGACACAGAAGCTCCGCTCCAGGTGGAGCTCGGGCCGGGATTACTCGGCCAAGTGTTCGACGGCGTCCAGCGCCCGCTCCCACCGCTAGCCGTCAAGGACGGTAAGGCGTTTGGTGAACCGTTCATCCGACGCGGGATGAAGATCGCAGCCCTGCCCCGCGACCGCACTTGGCAATTCGTACCCGTGGTTGCGGTGGGCGACGTGGTTGGCGCAGGAACAGTGCTAGGAACGGTGCGGGAGACGGCGACGTTCGAACACCGTGTGTTGGTTCCGCCTGGGGTGACGGGATCCGTGACCAAGATCGAAGCCGGCGAAGCGACAATCGACGAGCCGGTGGTGTGGGTCGGCGACGAGCCCGTCGCCATGATGCAGCGTTGGCCCGTTCGCGAACGCCGGCCGGCGGTGCGGCGGTTGGATCCAGACGCGCCGCTCATCACAGGGCAGCGAGTGGTCGACACCCTGTTTCCGGTGGCGCTCGGCGGAGCAATCACCATTCCGGGGGGGTTCGGCACCGGCAAGACGGTGCAGGAACAGTCACTTGCCAAGTGGGCGGCTGCCGACGTAATCGTGTACATCGGCTGTGGCGAGCGCGGCAACGAGCTCACCGAAGTGCTCAAGGAGTTTCCTGAGCTGACGGACCCGCGCACGGGCGGACCGCTGATGGATCGGACGATCCTCATTGCCAACACCTCCAACATGCCCGTCGCGGCACGTGAAGCCAGCATCTACACCGGCATGACCATTGCCGAGTACTACCGCGACCAGGGCTACGCGGCGCTCCTCCTCGCCGACAGCACCAGCCGTTGGGCCGAGGCGCTGCGGGAGGTGTCCGGGCGGCTGGAGGAGATGCCTGGTGAGGAGGGCTTTCCGGCCTACCTCCCGTCTCGGTTGGCCGAGTTCTATGAGCGGGCAGGGTCAGTCCAGTGCCTCGGTGGTGACCGCGAGGGTTCAGTGACCGTGGTGGGCGCGGTGTCACCGCCTGGCGCCGACTTCTCGGAGCCTGTGACCCAGTACAGCATGCGGTTGGCCGGGGTGTTCTGGGCGCTCGATACCGACTTGGCCCGACGACGCCATTTCCCGGCGATTCACTGGACCCGCAGCTTCACGCTGTACGACCTCGGGGCATGGTTTGACAATCACGTGGCCGTCGACTGGGAAGAGCAGCGGCGCTGGGCGTTGGAACTGCTGCAGCAAGAGGAGCAGCTCCAAAGCGTCGTCCAACTGATGGGCGCCGATGTGCTGGCCCCGACGGAGCAGCTCGTATTCCTGGCGGGAAGGATGTTGCGAGAAGACTTCCTTCAGCAGTCAGCCTTTGACGATGTGGACGCGTTCTGTCCGCTCGACAAGCAATACCAGATGCTGCGCATCATCCGGCTGGCGTACGAAACGGCTCGCAGGGTGGTGGAGGCGGGGACGGATCCGGAGCGGCTCGCTTCGCTCTCGGTGCTGGCCGACATTGCTCGGATGCGCGACTGGCCACCCGATGAGGTGGGGAAGCGAGCTACGGCGCTCGAAGCGCGGATTATCGACGAGGTGGAGGCGGTATGACAGGTCGCGGTCTCCGGGTCGTTGAGTTTCAAACCGTCGAGTACGTGTCGGGACCCTTGCTGTTTCTCGAGGGCGTGCACGGTGTGCATTACGACGAAACCGTGGAGGTCGTCACTCCGGACGGCGAACTACGGCGCGGGCAAGTATTGGAGGTGGATCGGGGACGAGCCGTCATCGAGGTCTTTGCCGGTACCCGTGGCCTCGATGTGGCTTCTACCCGAGTCCGGCTGGGTGGAGACGCGGCCCGACTCGGGGTCGGTCTTGGCATGCTGGGCCGGATGTTCGACGGTTCGGGCAACGCCATCGATGGCGGGCCTCCGACGTTACCCGAGTCCTTTTGGGAAGTCGGGGGATTGGCAATGAACCCTGCGGCCCGAGAGCACCCGTCCGAGTTCATCCAGACCGGCGTGTCGGCGATTGACGGCCTGAACACCTTGGTGCGGGGCCAGAAGCTTCCGATCTTTTCTGGGTTCGGGCTACCGGCCGCCAAATTGTCCGCCCAGATCGCGGCAAATGCCCAGGTCGCCGGCGCCGAGGAGCAGAGCTTCGTGGTCGTGTTCGCTGCGCTTGGCATCACCCACCGCGAAGCGAGCTTCTTCCGCCGCTTCATCGAAGACAGCGGGTCGCTGGGCCGCACCGTGATGTTCCTCAATCTGGCGGACGACCCGACGATTGAGCGGCTGCTGACTCCGCGGGTGGCTTTAACGGCCGCGGAATTCCTCGCTTTCGAGAAGGGCCACCACGTCCTTGTGATCCTCACCGACATGACTAACTACTGCGAGGCCTTGCGCGAGGTATCGACGGCTCGGGAGGAGATCCCGGGTCGGCGCGGCTACCCGGGCTACATGTACACAGACCTCGCTTCGCTATATGAGCGGGCGGGCCGTATCCGAGAGCACGGCGGATCGATCACGCAACTGATCATCCTCTCGATGCCGGATGACGACATCACCCACCCCATACCCGATCTCACTGGCTACATCACAGAAGGCCAGATCGTGTTGTCGCGTGAGCTGCACCGCAAGGGCGTCGAGCCTCCGATTGATGTGCTGCCGAGCCTGAGCCGCCTGATGAATGCAGGCATCGGTGGCGACAAGACGCGTTCCGACCATCGCGAGGTTGCCGATCAGCTTTACGCCTTCTATGCCGAGGGTCGCGACCTGCGGAGGCTTGTGGCCATCGTCGGCGAAGCCGCTCTGTCGGAGACTGATCGGCGCGCTCTCGCCTTTGCCGATGACTTTGAAGACCGCTTCATCGACCAGGGGAACGCCAACCGATCCATCGAAGAAACGCTGGATCTGGCTTGGGACCTGCTCGAACCAATCGCCGACAGTGAGCTGAAGCGAATCCACCCGGAGACTATCGCCGCCTATCGGGGGCGAAAGCCTGCCACCTCGCCCAACTCATAACGCGAAGGTCGCAGGTTCAGATCCTGCCCCCGCTACTACTAAGCGACGTAAGAACCCCCCAGGTCTGAAGGCCTGGGGGTTGCTTTGGGCCGCGGGAGCGGTGCGTGTCAATCGGGTGTCAATGGCTATGTCAGTGTGGGTCTTTGCCCGTGAAGCGGCCGGCAATGTTGAGCATTAGCCAGCGGAGGCACTATCGACGCCGCCGCCCGATTCCCGGGGCAAACGATCACCCGCCCGCAAACGCGGTCCAGAAAGGGGAGAGCGGTTTTGATCGACCGCCCACGCTGCCGGTACCGATTGATTCGCTTGTCCTGGTGCCGGCTTGTTGTCTGCCGACCGCTGCGCGTCAGGTGCTGTGAGGCGTGTCCAATGTGTCCTGGAGGGCGATCAGGATCTTGCGGAGGAGGTTGACCAAGGTTTCTTGTTCGCCTTCGGTGAGGACGGCAAGTGCTTGGGCCTGGGTTTGTTGGCCGGCGGTCAAGAGCCGGTCGGCGAGGCGGGTCCCCTTGGAGGTGATTGAGATGAGGGCCTGCCGTGCGTCGGTGGGATCGGGTCGGCGCTTGATGAGGTTGAGCTCCGCGAGACGGTTGAGCCGGCCGGTAGTACCCGAGCGGGTCACCTGGAGGACGTCGGCGAGTTCCGAGGGCTGCATCGGTTGTGGGCTGCGCCGCAGCACGGCGAGGACCTGGTAGTCGCCGTAGGCCGTCAGTGGGGTGCCATCGATGACGGCGGCCAGGCGGTGGTCGAGTTCGTTGACGAGCCGCCGCAGTCGCATCGTGATGTCCAGGGTGGACAGGTCGGCGTCCGGGAGGAGGTCGGTCCAGGCCTGGGTGGCGTGGTCGGTGTAGTCGGCGTCCGGGCCGGAGCGGTGGGCCATGATCAGTGAGAATAGTACGTTGACTAACTAACCCTCTCCTCTACTATTCGTTCGAGAACGAACTAATAAAATGGAGGGTGGGATCATGAAGACCAGGATTGGCGGTCACGGAACAGCGCACGGGTCGACAAGACTGGCGGCGGCCGTATTGGCCCTGACGTTGCTGACGGCCGCCTGTGGCGGCAGCGCCGCTGCGACCGGCGAGGGCAGGCAGCCGAGCAGCGTTGTAACTACGGCACCGACGGTAGCTCCCTCTGAGAGCACCGTCACGACAACCACGAAAGCGACGGACAACACCACACTCGCCCCGATCAACCTCGACGGGGTCGAGGCGTGCACCCTTCTCGACGCCGCCACGGTCCAGTCTCTGTCGGGCACGTCCGGAGAGTTCGCCACCGACTCGTTCGACTCGGGGCATTGCTTCTGGGGATCAACGTCGCCCGGGGTTCCGCAGTATGTAGAACTCGAACTCTCGTTACGTTCCGAGTACGGCGGGCTGAGCTTCACTGACGGTTGTTCCGAGGCGACTGCCGTGGGTCCCGAGATGCGCGCTGGGGACATCTCCGAGTTCTTCAGCTGCGAACAGAGTGGGCAGACCAAGAGCTACCTCGTCGCATTCGAGCGGGGAGTGCAGGTCGAGTTGACGGTGAACGAGGCGCCGCCGCACCTGACCGCCGAAGGCCTCGCGCAAATTGCTCACTGGGTGTTCAGTCAACTCTGATCGCGTGGGCTCGCCATGGAGACGGCCGTCCCTGGAATCTTTGTGCGCCATCCCGGCGCCAGCGGGGGCGGATGTGCTCCACGGCCGTGGTCCGACGGCTAGATCGGGAGATCGCCTTTGACCTCGATTGACAGCGGTGGATGCGGCTGCGATCAGACGCAGGGCATCACCAGCATCGACGAACTGACGCTCGCCAGGCGTTTCAAAGCGGCTGGCTCGATAACGAAACGAACTAGGGAGGTTGGGTTATGAAGAACGGGCTTGATGGTTTCCGTGCGGGCCGCAGTCGAGGTCGAAGCACGCCCGCCACGCCGAGGACGGGGGTGGGGGATTTGCGAGTCAGCTTCGTTCGCTTGCTGGTCGGGTACGCGTTGGTCGGTGCGATGCTCGCCGCGACGTTGACGGCGGTAGCTCCGGGCATTGCGTCTGCGCAGCAGCTGCAAGCTTGGATCGTCTACGTTGCCGACTCGGCCGATCCCGCCACCGTTGCGGCCGACCACGGTGTGTCACCCGAGTACGTATACGAGCGGGTAACGACGGGGTTCAGCGCCAGCCTCTCGGCCCGGGACGTCGCCCGGCTCCGGCGTGATCACCGAGTTGTCGATGTCGTTGCAGACGAGATGATCACTCGATCTCCACTCGCCGCCAGCGTGACCGCCACGTCGACGCAGTTCGTGACGTCGGGAATTCGGCGCATTGGCGGTCTCTCCAGCCCCACCGCCCGCATCGACGGCGTCGACGAGCGCATCGATGTTGACGTTGCGGTGCTCGACGGCGGAGTCGACCCCAACCACCCCGATCTGAACGTCGTCGGCGGCTACGACTGCGCGCCTGGTCACGGCTGGAACGACCGCGACGGGCACGGGACGCTCGTGGCGGGCTTCATCGGGGCGATCGACAACGACTTCGGAGCCGTCGGCGTGGCGCCGGGTGCGCGTATCTGGTCCATTCGCGTGGCGACCGAGCGTGGGTTCATCTCGATGTCGTCGGAGCTGTGCGGGCTGGAGTGGGTCGCCAAGAACGCGACGACGATCGAGGTGGCCAACCTGTCGTTTGCCGGCCGCGGCTCGAACACGCCAAATTGCGGCGCCAAGTCGAAGGGAACGAAGCCGAACAGGGAACACGCCGCCATCTGCGCAGTTGTGAACGCCGGCGTGACAGTCGTTGCGGCAGCCGGCAACGAGACCATCGACGCCGCCACGCAGACGCCAGCCGCGTATTCGGAGGTGATTGCGGTGTCGGCGATCGCCGACAGCGACGGCCTCCCCGGTGGGCTCGGCACTGCCCCGGCGTGCCTTCCCACAGAGGTTGACGACCGGCTGGCGTCGTTCTCGAACTACGGCAGCCCGATCGCGGTGGCCGCCCCAGGAGTATGCATCTCGTCGACCTACATCGGCGGGCTGTATGCGACAGCGAACGGCACGAGTTTCGCCACGCCGCTTGTCGCCGGGGCGGCAGCACTGCTCAAGGCGACCAATCCGTCGCTGTCGCCGGCCGAGATACGGCAGCGGATCATCGATGCGGCCCAGCCGGGACCGATCGCCGGCGACCCGGACTCGTTCCCCGAGGGGGTGCTCGACATCTCCACGTTCTGAGGCAGCCGGTCGCCGCGTCTCATTGCGTCAAGGACTGCCCGGTCCTCCAAGCGGCTCAATCAACAGATAATGCCTGCAATCCGTGCCTGACCGGAGCTTGGCAAGCTCCTCTCGCCACCGGGCCGCGGCACGCGTCGTGGGGCTGTCAATCCGAAGGTCGCAGGTTCAGATCCTGCCTCCGCTACTACTAGGCGATAGGACGAACCCCCAGGTCAGACGGCCTGGGGGTTCTGCTTTGGGCCGACTAAACCCCATATCTTCTACCAACTTCTGCTCCGTCGCCGAACCCGAGCGCTTCGGCACGGGGTGAAATCGTTTCCCCTGCGCCTGATTCGGAAGGTACTGTTGTGCGCAGATGCAAGGGTTCGCCTGAGGGGCAAATATGTCTGGGGATAGGAGAGCACCATGACGATCACCCGCCGTATTCTGTTCGTTCCGCTTCTGTTTGCAATCGTGGCGTCGTTGTTGGGCACGATTCCCGTGCTCGCTAGCTCACAGGCGACTGCGATGATTGGAATCGATGACCCGTCTGGAGACCCGATCGCTCCGGGGGTGAACGTAATCCGCAAGGTCGATGCCAGGGGGACCGTCATCGTCAGGCTCAATCGGGGAGACCGAGAGGCCCACTTCGACGTCTACGTCCGCGGGGTTGAAGTGGTGGGGATCGGCGACCGATTCCGCAGAGCCAACGGACTCGAGACCGGGCATGAAGACGGCATATGGGGAGAGTGCCGGGACGAGTTAGTGAGGACCTTCGGACCAAACATCGCGCCCTCGAGCGACGGGGACCTGGTCGCGCAGGCCAAATTCTACACGTGCAAGCGGCACGACTCGATTCGGCTGCATCTAGACAACTTCGATATCTACGGTGACGCCGCGATCAAGATTGTCTTCACCGACACCGTTTTGGGCAATGTGGATGGGGTGTTCGTTGGAACGGATCCGACCAACGTTGCCGAAGGCTGGATTCCTCTATGGACGGACCAGTGACACGAGCACGTTCGATCCCCGGCGACGGTGCCTGCCCGGTATAAGGCGGGCCGGATGAGATCTGTAAACGCTTCGGACCCGTGGCAATAGTTCCTCGGTGGGCGAAGTCTCGGCGTGCGGCAACTCGCCTTGTACAACCCGAACGCACGGCCGGCGGCTACATAGCCCACGGCCTCAGTTACAGGACCTATCGCTTCCGCGCGTCTGCCACTTCTCGTTGGCTTGCTCCCGCGGCCAGGTTGCGAATCTGGCGAATCGCGACGACCGCTGCAGCGATATCGGTAACCCCTTCGACGGCCAGGCTGCGCATGAATCTGGTCAGGCGTCCCAGCTCATGAGTGCGCGCAACCAGGTAGTGCGCAAGGGCGGTCGAGGGAGCCAGTCCGTCGGCTTCCTCGAGGATGTTGTCGGCCAGCTGGCGGCGCAGCAGCACCAAGTCGTCTTCGACCGTTTGGATCGCGCGCCGTTGCCATCGATTGGTGATCGGGAGAGACGCAACCTGCGTTTCCAGCCAGTCGATCTCGAAGGCGGCTCCGACCAGCAGAAAGACCTCTGCCACCTCCCGCACCGAGCGCTCGGTGTGCTGGGCCACTTGGATCATGTCCGGAGCGTGCACCAACTCCTCCTGGAACACGTGGCGGTTGGCGACTTCCGCCGGCACCCCGTTTGCCATGAGCTCAGCAACAATCTCGTGCCGCGAGGCGCGCCATTGCTCGGGGCCCATCTCCGCAATCGTGGCCGACAATTCTGCAAAGGCAGGCTTGGCGTTGGCAATTACCACGCTCATGAAGTCGGTGCCCGGATTGGTGAGGTACCAACGTGCGACGGACTCGACGAGATCGTCGACACCGACCATCAAGCGACGGGCCAGTCCTGCCGGGATTTTGCCCACTAGAGCCTCGACGGCCCTCCACCGCTCTGGGGCATCGATGACTCCGCGGGCGATGTGGTAGGCGCGTACCACCTGTTCCGGGGCTGCACCCGTTTCCGCCATCAGCCTCGTGACGAAGGTCACGCCTTCGGAATTCACCACTCTGTTCGCCACCACCGTGGCAATCAGCTCCCGACGCAGCGGATGTTCGGCTGCCAGGTCGCCGAAGCGGGCGACGATCTTGGGCGGGAAATACTCTCCGACGGTTCCGGCGAAGTCATCCCAATCCGGAAGCTCAGAATCCAGCAACCACCGGCGCAAGCTGCGTTTTGCGTACGCCAGAAGGACCGCCAGCTCAGGCGCCGCCATCCCAAGTCCCGCAGTCGCCCTTTCACTCATTTGGTCGCTGGTCGGCAGGTATTCGATTGCCCGGTCGAGAATGCCTTCGGCTTCCAGCACGGCCATCAACTCTTCATAGGCTTCGAGGTGCAGCACGGAGCGCTCCGCATCCTGGGCGAGGATCTGCGCCTGTAGGAAGTTGTCGTAGACAATGACCTCTACGACGTCGCCGACGACGTCCTCGACCAGCCGGTCACGCTCGGCGGCGGATAGCTGGCCGCGAGCCTCGGCCAGGCTGAGAAGAACCTTGAGGTTGACCTCGCGATCCGAACAGTGAACGCCGCCTGAGTTGTCGATGAAGTCGGCAAACACCTTCCCGCCGGTTTGGGCGAATTCGACTCTGGCGAGCTGGGTCAACCCGAGATTGCCACCCTCGCCGATGACCCTGCATCGCAGGTCGCCGCCGTTGACACGAAGGCTGTCATTGACCCGGTCACCGACTTGCTCATGGCTTTCATTCTGTGCCTTGGCGTACGTGCCGATTCCGCCGTTCCACAGGAGATCGACCGGCGAGCACAGAATCGCTCTAATAACCTCGTCCGGCGTCAGCTCGGGCGTATCGATATCTAGGGCCCGCATGGCCTCCTCAGAAAGCTGGATGCGTTTGGCTGAACGGGGGTATACCCCGCCACCGGCCGATATGAGAGAGGCGTCGTAATCGGCCCAACTCGAACGAGTCAGGTTGAAGAGTCGCTCCCTTTCGGCAAAGGACGTCGCAGACTCCGGGTTCGGGTCGATGAATATGTGACGGTGGTCGAAAGCGGCTACCAGCCTGACGTTGGGCGAAAGCAGCATTCCGTTGCCGAACACATCGCCCGACATATCGCCGATGCCGACTGCGGTGAACGGCTCGGTCATGATGTCGATGCCGAGCTCCCGAAAGTGCCACTTGACGGATTCCCAGCCACCGCGGGCCGTGATTCCGAGGGCTTTGTGATCGTATCCGGCCGAGCCGCCGCTGGCGAAGGCGTCCCGCAGCCAGAAGTCGTACTCGCCGGCAATTTGGTTGGCGGTATCGGAAAAGGTGGCTGTGCCCTTGTCGGCTGCGACCACGAGGTACGGGTCGTCGCCATCATGAACTCGGACTCGATCCGGGTGGATTACGGCACCGTCGACGAGATTGTCGGTCACGTCGAGCAGGCCGCGGATGAATGTCGTGTAGCCACTGCGTACCGCTTCGAGGTCAGGGCCCTCCGGCGGCGGATTCCTCAGGACGAAGCCCCCTTTGGCCCCGGTTGGCACGATCACGGCGTTCTTCGTCATCTGCGCCTTCATGAGGCCGAGGACCTCGGTGCGGTAGTCCTCCTTGCGGGTTGACCAACGAATCCCGCCTCTTGCCACCGGCCCACCTCGAAGGTGGATGCCCTCCACGTCGGTGGCGTAGACGAAAATCTCGAAGAGCGGAGCCGGCTGGGGCATTGCCGGCACCTCTGCAGAGCGGAACTTGAAGGCAAGGCGTTCCATGCCGTTGCGATATGCGTTCGTACGCTGCGTCGCAGCTATCAACCCGAGGAATCCTCGCAGTATGCGGTCCTCGTCGAGGCTTGCTACCTGGTCGAGAGCGACGTGAATGTGCGCCAACAGCGCGGTCTCGTCGCTGTCGGCTCGATCGGGATCGAAGCGAATCTGGAAAAGCTCGACCAAGTCGGCGGCGATCGCCGGGTGGGCGGCGAACGTGTCGTTGACGTATGCGACGGTGAAATGTGGGCTCACTCGCTGCCAATAGTTGCGGTATGCCCGCAAGATGCGTGTCTGCTGATGGTCTAGTCCGGCCGAGATGATCAGCCTGTTGAGTGAGTCCGATTCGGCCCCGCCGGCGAGCACGGCCGTGACCGCTTCACAAACCCTGGCGCCAACGGCTTCGAGATCGAGCTGGGCACCGAATGAGTCGATTACGCCAAAATCGTGGATGAACACGTCTTGGTCCCCAGCGAGTCGAGTGGGGACCTCTTCGACTACTCGCAACCCAAGAGCTTCGAGCGTCGGCATGATGGCCGACAGTTCCAGCTTGCCGTTTGCCCGGTAGACGGCCAAGCGAGTGAGCTGATCGTCGTTTTGGAGCCCGACAACGGCATGGTCCGATCTGGCCAGCTCTTCGAGCATGATCATGTCGCCCATGGCGACATCGAGAGAGGTGGAGTTTCGGTAGTAGTTGGGGAATCGTCCGGCCCACTTCTCGATGAGCATTTCCGCATCGTCGTGCCCGTGACGCTCCGTAAGCCGAGCCCCGAGCCGTTCCTCCCACGTCTGAGCGGCCGCGATGACCTCCGCTTCGAGAGCCTTGATCGAGATGTCGGGTACTTCGCCGCCTGCGATCCAAATGGTGAAGTGAAGGCGGGCGGTGTCGGTTTCGCCGAGGGCCAGCCTGTAGTCGATGGAATTGCCGTCGAAGCGCTCCATGAAGAGCGCCTGCAGTGTCTTGCGCAATGGCGCGTTGAAGCGGTCCCTGGGCATCACCACCAGCAACGACACGTTGCGCTGCAGCAAGTCGCGGCGCACAAACAGCCTGATTTGCTGGTTTTCTTGGAGGTGAACGAGCGAAACAATGCTTTCGGCGACAGCTTCGGCTGAGCTGGCGAAGAGTTCGTCGAGCGGGAAACTGTTGAATAGGTGTACCACCTCCTTGTAGAAGTGGCTTCCTTCAATGAGGTCTTCGCTCTCGATGATCTGCTGGAGTTTTCGATGAAGAACGGGTATCGAGTCGGCTGGCGCCATGTAAGCCTTGGTCGTGAACAGTCCGAGAAGGCGTGCCTCACCGATGGCAGATCCGTCCGGACCGATGTGGCGCACACCGATGTAGTCCATCTTGGCCCGCCGATGAACTCGCGACGTCGAGTTGGTCTTGGTGATGACCAGCAGATCGCCCGTCTCGTATCTGGCGCGGAGCGAAGGCCGCAGGTCGGCCAGGGGGACCTTGGTGGCGAACCCCGAGTCATCGTCAGACCGCATGATGCCGAGCCCTGAGCCGGGGGCCACCGACAGCATCCGGCCGTCGCCGTCGTCTGCGATCCGATATTCGCGGTAACCAAGGAACACGAAGTTGAGATCGAGCAGCCATTCCAGGAAGGAGACCGTCTCGTCGACCTCTGCCTTGCCGTATCGGGCGGCGCCGGCGCGGGCGACCTGGATCATTCGGTAGATCGCGCCTTGCATGGGCTCGAAGTCGCCAACGGCGCGGCGCACGTCGTGGAGCACCCGCTCAACTCCGGCCTTGAGCGCGGCGGCTTCCTCTTCTTTCAGGCGCGATGCCAGCTCGTAGTGCTGGATGGACTCGCGCAAAAGTGCGCTGCGCGCCGGAAGCACTTCGGTTATCTCGCCTTGACTATCGCGGCTGGTGCCGACGACCGGATGGAGAACATGGTTTACGTGGTAGCCCTGTGCTTCGATCTCGTTGGAAACGGAGTCAACGAGGAAGGCCATGTCGGGGGCCGCCAGCTCCAGGACCGTCCCCGACAGCTGATACCCGTGGACGTCACGTTCAGGATTGAACACTCGCACGGCTACCTCGTCGCCGCGGCGCGAGTTGGCAAACGCAAACACACTGCGCAGGTGGGCACTCATCTCGTCGAGCGTGTGCGCCAAGAAGTAGTCGTGTGCCACGCGGCGCAGATACGCCCGAGAGAAGGCCGCAATGACTTCGCCGTCACCCATGTGCTTGACGAGCTCGTCGACGTCGGCCTGCCGTCGTGTCACGTCATTGCTCACGGTCTGCAACTTAATGCAGTCGCCGTTTGACTACCCGCTATCGACTGTGCGATGAGCTATTCGGCCCTCTCCGTGAACTCCGCACGCCACTCCGGAGCCTCGAAGGGCTCCGCAAAGTATTGGGTTTCCCGCCAGACGAGCCCGTCGCGATACTCGAGGATCAGGACGTAGTTGTACGCCTTCCCGTCGGGCCAGTTGCCTTGGCCTTCCAGCACGACCAAATCACCGGTGTCGGACACTTGAACGACTGGGGTCGATACGAATGGCAAGCTTCCGGCTGCCGTCGTGACCACCTTGGTCTTCTGCTCCCCGCCCTTGACTGTGGCGCGTTCGAGGTTGCGCGCCGTCACGCGGTCTGCGTAATCCTGGTGCGCAGCCGCCCAGTTTTCGTGGCCGACAAAGCACTCACCCGATTGCGGGTAGGTGCATGTGTAGTCGGGGTGGCGCAACCTGGCCAGAGTGGCAATGTCGATCTCAGCAGATGCTCGGCGATAGAGCTCGACCTTTTCGCTCATTGGAGTCCTTTCCGCCTCACAGCCTATTGAGCCGGCCACGGCTTTGCGGCGGACATGGCAGAACCCCCGGGCGGGGATCGCCCGGGGGTTCGTCTATGCGGCGACGATCTACACGATGATGTTCATATGTCCACCGTGTGATGTGGTCGGCACGACGTGCACCAGGGTGCTTAGCGGCCAATCAGGAATGCCGAGGTCGGCAAGTGTCACTTGCGCGGCCAGCGCCGGCTCCGCATACATGGCGGGCCAGATACCAAAGGTCAGGTCAAGGCCCTGTGGGAACATTGGGCGTTCCTCGAGAACCAGGTCATACCTCCAGTAGGCACCAAGGGCGACCACCGTGCTGCTGTCGGTCACCGGCGTTGCTTTCACCGGCCACACTCCGAATGTCATCTCATCGACGACCGC
>JAHEJX010000033.1 GCA_024638645.1 Actinomycetes bacterium | reverse complement strand
TGCTCAAGGCGACCAGCGCCACCATCACCGACACGAACGCCCACAGGATGTGGAAGCCCGAAGCAGCCGCACCGCCCAATGCCATGGTGGCCAGGGCGATGATCAGCATGTCGGCGCCGCTCAGCCAGTGCATCGCCGCCGTGTAGCGCCGCGGCCACCAATGCAGCGCGACGAGCACGCCCGCATGGGCCATCGCCTGTGCCAGGTTGGCAATCCCCTGCCAAGGGTGACCAGACGCCAGGCGCACGACGCCGGTCACCAGAATCAACGGGAGCGTCAGGATCAGGGCCGCAACGATGATGCGACGCTTGCCCCTGCGATCCGATGACTCACCCGGATAACCGCCGATACCCAGCATCGCCTCAGGAAGCCGAAACCGCCTACTCGACATCAACTGAGGCTATCAAGCGGCAGACGCGATCGGCGGGCACTCGACCGGCGACTGAGCCGGGGAGTTACGCCAGTACTGCGGCGATTGCCGACAGGGTCAGGACGGTCAAGGCGGGGAACGCCTTCTTGATGTTGTCACCGGCGCGGATGTGCATGGCCACTGCGCCGACCATCAGAGACCAAGCCCGATTGCCGCCGGACGGGCGAGCCCGTCTACCCAGATGCCGATGATGAGGAGCAGGGCCAACGTGATCTTGGCGCCCCCTACGAAATAGACAGCCCACGAAGGGAATCCGTAGACATCGAACTCTTCTCGCATGTTGGTGGCGGAGCCGCCGCGGTAGTCCGTCTCCTTGTTGAAGCGCAGGATCCACACATTGAGAATCCATAGACCTGCGCCCAACTGAGCAATGTTGCCGATGGCTTCCATCGGAGTCCTCCAGTCACTTCACCAACCCATCACTGTTGTTACGGGCCACCGCAGGCTCGTGGATGTCGCCCGAGCGCACGGGAACTGGGTCACGATCCGTCAGCTGGCTCGTCCGCCAACCGAAGTTCTTGTCACACCCCTGCGGCACAGTGAAGTTTGAGTGCCGATCACCATTCCCTGGGGGACAGAGCAGGTGTACCGTGCATGACATGGCCACTGAGACGATGCAGCCGGGCGATCGCATTTCGATGTCGTGGGACCAGTACGAGGCACTCGGGCCGGACGTGCGCGGCGAGTACGTCGACGGCGCGCTCGTCGTGAGCCCATCGCCGACGGCGCCGCACCAGGACATCTCGCTCAACCTGGCAATACTCCTCAAAGTGGCCCTCGCTCCGCCGGCCAAGGTCATTGAGGGCTGGGCTTGGAAGCCGGGACCCGACGAGTTCATTCCAGACCTCATGGTGATCGACATCGGAGAAGAGATCGTCAGGTACAGCGGCACGCCCCACCTCGCGGTAGAGATACTCTCGACGGACCGTGCGGCCGACATGATCACCAAGGCCCACAAATACGCCGCAGCCGGGCTCGAGCGCTACTGGATCATCGATCCGGACGGCCCCAAGGTGATCGTGTACGAGCTGCGCGATCGGGTCCTGGTGGAGACCGCTCGACATCTCCCCGGCACCGAGGCTCGCCTCGACGTCGGCCCTACCGAAATCACAATCGATCCGGCTGAGTTGCTGGCGTAGCGATCGAACCACCCTCGCGGCCGCGCACACCCTCGTGGCAACTCCCGGGACCGCCGCTTGCGCGACGGTCCCGGATTGCCAGCTGACCTAAGGAATTGGCCGCCGACCACTCGACCCAACCGACCAGGTTCTCGAGCTGTATTTGGGCGCACTCGCCGGTCGCGTGATCGGACACAAGCGTGCCTGAGCTAGTTCCTCAAGAACTCCCAGTACTCCTCGGTGTACTGCTCGAACAGGCTGTATGACTCATCGCTCAGGATCGCGTATGGCTCGCCGTTGTCAGCGGTGAACCACATCCTGTCTGGCGCTGTTGGATCTGCCTCGCGGATGAAGGCCCTGAAGCGGTCGTGGTAGAACCCGAATGCGGGCCGGCCGTATCGCATCGCGACGACCCGGCCGTCTTCAATCTTCAGGAACATTGTCCCCTCAAGCGGCCTGGCGCCACCCGCCGCGGCCCATCGCATGATCTGTAGCGGTGTGCACGCAACCTGGTCCGGCTCGCTCCCTTCGCATCGAGGTGATTCGAGGCGCATACCGGTTGCGTCCATCCATGGGATCAGGGCGAGTACGTCGGACTTCGTCGACGCACCGAACATGTCGATCGGCGCGGCGTCGTCGGCCATCAGCTCATCCACAGTGTCGGTGTCGTAGGTGTCGAAAGCCGCCATCAGTCGTTCGCCGATTGCCGCCAGCGCCCCGGTGTCGACCGGAGCGGCCGTCGTCGTGGTGGCCTGGGTCGTCGGTGGCGGGTCGACAACCTCGGGTTCGTCGCCGAAGCCGATCGCCCACACCGCAACGCCGATGAACAGCACCGCAACGAAGGCCGCAGCTGCTACCAGCCAGGGCGGGCGCCGATACGGGGGACGTTCCTGCGTGACCGCCTTCTCCATTTGATCGATGGACATATCCGTGCTCCTTGTCTCAGTGAGGACAAGCAAGGCGTCAAGCTCAACGTCCGGCAATGCGGCGGCAGCGTCCGGAACCGGATTGGCAGCTCGCATCATCTGCGCGATATCGCTCATGCCCCACCTCCTTCCTCGAGGGTCACGGGGGTCGTCAGTTGGTCTGTTTTCGGCACACCCATGGTGCGTGCCATCTTCTTGTAGGCCCGGCTGATCCGCTTGTCGATCGCAGCTCGGCTCACAAACATCATCTCCGCCACCTGCTCCCGGGTGAGACCTTCCCACTCGACAAGGCGCAAGATCTCCTGATCCTTCTCCGGTAGCTGCGCCATGGCAGCCATGAGCTGGCGATGCTCCTCACTGCGGACGAGTTGCGGCTCAGGGCCAGGCGACGCGTGGTCGTAGTACTGGCTCGCCTTGGCAACGAGCCGCCCGTGGCGCCTGGATGATCGATTGCGGTTGGCCAGCACATTGCGGGCCACGCCGAACAGCCACGGCAACGCCTGGTCGCCGGGCGGAACGTCGTCGATCCGCCGCCACGCCACCAGAAACACCTCAGAGGTGACGTCTTTGGCCTCCTCGCCCGACGTGCGGCGCAAGCAATAGGCATGCACCTGCCGAGCGTGTGCTCGGTACAGGGCCTCGAGTTGAGTGTCCAATGTGTTGCTCATACCTGCCATAGCGACGTCATCTACCCATGTCCGGAAACACGGATCATCGGACAAGTTTCGCGGAATGTCCGCACCCGGCGCCGGACGGACATGCACTTGTGACCGACGGGGGTCGGTTAGTCGGTGAGCCAGGGGGCCGAAAACTCGGTCCCCTGGCTTGCATTCCCGGTTAGCGCGCTTCAGCAGGGGAACGGCACGATGCCCGACCGTTGCCCTTGCCGGCGCCGCTACGTTCGGCGGCGGAGATGGGCTCGCAGCGCAGGTAGCACGACGATGTCCTTGATCCGGCCGGCGGCTTCCTTGGAGCGGATGATGTCTTCAAGGGCAGCGACGGGCACAGCCCGATCCTCATAACGAATCTCTGAGCTGGATGCCGCCAGATCGTCATAACCTGTGGTGCCGTCTGGGAGCAGACTCACATCGAGTGGACCGGCATCAGTGACGAGAGCCACCGTGACCATTCCGGCCAGCCACTCGGCACTGACGCCACCGGGGATTGCCACACCTTGCGCCGGGCCGTCCGGCACGCGGAAGTGGGCTCGCAACTCAACTAGAGCAGCCGCCAGGCGCTCGAGATTCGCCGTATTCGTCGACGGAGTGATATCGACGTCGCGGGTTGGCGGTACGGCCACATCATGTAGCTCCACCGCAAAGCCACCGATGACCACGTAGTCCACGCCGTGACGATCGAGCGCATCGAGCATCGCCCCTACGTCGACATCTGGAGTGGGCATGTCAGCGGCCCTTCACGCGCCGCAGCCGAGCAGCGGCGGCACGCTCAAGACGCTGGGATTCGAGTTCAGCCCGCTGCTCGGCAGGAAGCGACTCGATGAATGCCTGCAGGCTTTCGTCGTGATAGTCCTTCTCGACGAGTCGAACCCTCATCTCCAATCCGGCCGCTTCAATGAGCCTGACCAGGGTGTCTACGGTCGGATCCATACGACCTGTCTCATAGGCTGAAACCGCCTGCTGGGTCACACCCGCATGTGCGGCCAATTCAGCCTGAGTCAGCTCGGCGATGTCCCGAGCACTGCGAATCAGTCCGGCGGCGAACGTGGGAGCTGGGTCGAACTTACTCATTCCACCACACTATACGCTCTATACAATGTATACAATCTTTAGAATGTATACATTGTATTCGATGTGCAGTCTTGTTCGAGAGTGCGTGATGCCTGGAACAAGGTCCCGTGGACTGAGAACGGCGACTACTTCGGCCGGCCACCTCCGAAGGCGCCCGACGCCCTTCCCTCCCGGCACGTGCTCGTCCGATAATGTCGCAATGGTGGTGGACAATTCATCAAACGGAGCCCCAAGAGGCCGCCTGTGGCTAGGAGCGACCCACACCCGGTTGCTCATCGCTACGGGGACCTTCAGCCTCGTAGCTGGCACGCTGGGCGGGGTCGCATGGATCAGGACGCAACGCCTGCTGTGGAGTGCGTGTTCGGCGAGCCTCAGCTACGGCAATGTGGAACGGCACGTGGTCAATGCGCTGCTGTTATCCGCTGGTGTTGCGGTTGCGATCTCTGTCCTCCGCATGTCTCGTGACTCGACGAGCATCGGGCGGGTGCAGGCAATCGTCTATTGGGGCACGACCGCCATTCTGTGGGTCCTTCTGCTTGTTGTATTCACTTCGGGCGTCGACATCCGAGCTTGTAGCCAAAGCCTGTTCCTGTGATCGATTCGCCACCCCCAACCCGGTCCCGCGGCCTGTTCGTCCTGGCGGTTCTTATGGCCTGCTCAATCATCGGCCTCCTCGGGTTCGCTGCCGCATCGCAGCACCCCTCTAGCAACGTAGCCACATTCGAGGCTTACGCCGCTGACGGCACTCTGCTCTGGTCAGTTGAGAACGACATCGATGGTGTGCCCCAGTTCATCGAGGACATGGTCTTGTTCCAAGTGCGCGGCGCACCGGCCATGTTGACCACTCAGGGCGAGGTGGTGCCGCACCGAGCACCGCTCCCCTCGGGTGATGTCACGACGGCAGGCGACCTCACATTCATCTCGCAGCGATCAAACACCGATCGCGTGCTGATCGTGCGAGACGCAGCGGGAAATGAGCTGTGGCGAGAGGAAGGAGCACGCCTCATCGACGCCGCCGACCCGATTGCCGCGTTCGGGGTCGGCAGCGGCTTCCAAGTGGTGGCTGGACGCACGGGGGAGCTTCTCCACGAAGCCGATCCGCAGCGCAACCGGCATCCAGTGGCCGGCCCAGGTGCGGTCGCCTTCACCGAAGCGAACAGGCTCACAGTCATCACACTCGCCAAGACGACCACGTTCACCGTAGAGGGTCTACCGCGCGGAGCCAGAGTCGTAAAGGTCGACGATGGCGCCGTAGTTACGGAGGAGGCCACCAACGGGTCGCGCCTATTGCGCGGATTCGATCAAGAAACCGGCGAGGAGCTGTGGAGCGGCTTCATCAATGGCTACTCCTACATGACGGCCGTCTTTTCCGGATACAGCACGCCTGTTGAGCTAAATGCCCGTACCGGCTCGGCCGGTGGGGTGTGGACCGACGTCGCCGGCCCCGGCGGCGAGTCCGCGTCATTGGCGACCGTGCTTCAGCATGCAACCGACAGCGACATCAGGTACCTGCAGCACGGCGCGGCAACGATGGCTGTTGACGCGCCTACGGGCCGTGTCTTGTGGGCCGACGACGTCGGGAGTCTCATGTCTGCTGCGGACGGAACGGCGCTGTTCAACCGGGGGGACAGCTTTGGACTGGTCGAGTCGGCGACCGGTCGACTTCTCACCTCGGTGCCGCGTACCAAGCGCTCAACGGCAGCCAGTGCGGCCGGGCGCCTCCTCATCTCGGATGGAACGGACGTGATCCTCGTCGACCGGTTTGGTGAGCAGAAGGTGCTCGCCAGCTTCAAGAGGACCGCACGGGTCAAAGCGGTAAACGATCGGTACGGCGTCATCGTCCTATTGAAGAAGTCGGGCAAGCGCCTGATAGTGCTCGACCTCGCGTCTGGCGACAGAGTGATCAACCAAAGGATCCAATCCGTGGCCCGCGCCCAGTTCGAGGGTGACACTCTCCACCTACTCCAAAACTCAACACGGGAAACCACGATCGACATGACCTCGGCGGAAGTCGTGCGGGTGGGCGAACCGAGAGCCCTCACGGCAAGGCGCGCCCCACCCATGAAGATCGCGGCGGTCTTCGACGCCGCCCGGGAGAGAATCCTGTGGGAGAAGCCACTAGGTAGCCAGTCGACGGCCGGCGTCATGGGTGACATGGTCATCGTGGTGCGAGTGGGCTTCCGCGACGGGCGAAATGTGGAATACATGGATGCCATCGCCGCTGACGGCTGAGCGCCGCTGGCTCCGTTGAACCTCAGGCCGCGCTCGACGCGACGCCGTAGCCGTCCCACATAGCAATCAAGCGGATTGTTTGAGGGCAAC
The DNA here is from genome assembly GCA_024638645.1 of Actinomycetes bacterium. Lineage (GTDB taxonomy): Bacteria > Actinomycetota > Acidimicrobiia > Spongiisociales > UBA5794 > JAHEJX01. The sequence goes on along the minus strand of JAHEJX010000033.1, from coordinate 28,724 downwards.
CCCAGTTCTTGTCACACCGCCGCGGCACAGTGAAGTTCGAGTGCGGATCAACATTCCCTGGAGGACAGAGGAGGTGTACCGTGCATGACATGCACTGAAACGCTGCAGCCGGGCGACCGCATCGCGATGTCGTGGGACGAATACGAGGCGCTCGGGCCTGACGTCCGAGGCGAATACGTCGACGGGGCTCTGGTGATGAGCCCGTCGCCAACCGGTCCGCATCAGGACATCGCACATCGCCTGACGAACATGATTGAAGACCAACTCCCCGATTCGGCGCACGTGCGCCAGGCATGGGCGTGGAAGCCCGGTCAGGATGAGTTCATCCCTGACGTCATGGTGTTCGATCGCGATGACGACATCGACGACCGCCGATTCCTGGCGGTTCCTCAGCTCGCCGTGGAGATCCTCTCCACCGATTGGGCCGCCGACATTGTCCGCAAGGCTCACAAGTACGCCGCCGCAGGTCTCGAGCGCTACTGGATCATTGATCCTCAGGGGCCCGTGGTCATCGTGTACGGGCTGCACCAAGGTGTCTACGTTGAGACGGCTCGGCATCTCCCGGGCACTGAGGCTCGGCTCGACGTCGGCCCCGCCGAAATCACGATCGACCCCGCCGAGTTGCTGGCGTAGCTCGAAGCGCGCCGAGCCAGGTCCACCTCACCTACGCACCGGTTCGGCGGACGGCGACTCTTCCGGCCATTCGAGTCATCGCCCGACTCACCGAAGATGCTGTCGTTGCCCTCCATCCCGAACAGGAAGTCGGAATTCGTGCCGCCCCGGATCGTGTCGGGCCCGGCCCGTCCTTCGATGAGGTTCAACGCTGAGTTGCCGATCAGTACATCAGCACCGGGTGAGCCCACGATGTCCTCGATTCGGGCAATCGTGTCGTTGCCGTCACCGGTCGCGACTCCCGTCGCCAGGTTCACGTCGACTCTCGAGTCCACGAACGCGGCCCCGAAGGCAATGAGGCGTCGAGAGCGCACCCAATCACTCATGGCTGGACGCCACCGATCGCCACCCCTTGAGCTGCGCAAATCCAGAGTCGACATCTGCAGCAGCCGGCGCGTCCTCGACCGACCCTAAGAATCGATGTCGACTCGTCGATCAGGGGTGTCGAACCGACAGTCGATGAAGCGGCAGCTGAGGAACCACTTCTCGTACAGCTGGTCATATGTCCCGTCAGCGATCATGTCGGCCAGAGCCAAGTCCATGTCGGCGACCAGCGCCGTAAGGGCCGGGTTCACGGGGAACGCGTTGTCTAGCTCGAACAGCACCTGCACTGCCACCACGCCGTCAGGCCAATCCTCAGCGAAGTCCCGAACGACGGCGTCGACCTCTCCACGGGCGATCAGACCCGTGTATGACGCGTTGTTGCTAACCGGCACCAGATCGATGTCCGGGTACATGGTTCTGACCAGCTCCTCATGCGAGGACCCATTCCCGACGGCCAGAGTCGAGACGTCATCGATGCTGGAAATGGCGCTGTCCTCGGGCGCCAGCAGAGCGGCACCTCCGCGTAGGTGCGGGGCCGTAAATGCAACCACCTCGAGGCGCTGAGGAGTGATGTCGGCCTGGAAGATCGCTAGGTCGTACTTGCCAGCGGCCACCCCTGGAACCATCTCCTCGAAAGGCGCATCAACGTGGCGCACGACCAAGCCGAGCCGATCGGCAATCTCGTCGAGCAGCTCGACCTGGAATCCGGTGAGCTCCCCGTTCTCCTCAAATCGCGTAGCGGACCAATTTGTGCGGGTTGGTGGGCCGACCGCCGTCAAGACGTTGCCGCCGCCGACTAGCTCATACCGGGCGTCGGTAGCGTCGACCTCGAGCGCCTCATCGTCCCTTCCGCCGCTGCGTGGAACCGTAGGGACGTCGATGTTGCCGGCGATGATCGACTGCTGGGCCTGCTCGATTGCGGCGATGGTGGCCGGGGCAAGCTTGTTGCCGGTCGTTGCGTAGCCGAGACCCTCGTTGGCCAGGGAGAAGACGCGCTCACCTCCCTCAAACCGGTCTTCCAAGAGCCGTTCTACCTCGTCGATCACGATGGTGTCGAATCTGCGGATCGTCGACATCAGAACGTACTCGGCGTCCTCTGCTGGCGAATCGAAGAACTGATCCGAGTCGGCTCCGATACCCCAAGCCTGCCGGCCGATTCTCTCAGTGGTCTCCCTTGCGGCCCGAAAGACACCGAGTCCAGACGACCCTGCGGAGTGGAACACGACGTCCGCTCCACCATCGAAGAGCTCCCTGGCGGCGGCGTAGCCAAGATCGGGTCGGCCAAAAGCGTCGGCGAGGGCGCCTGCCTGAATCAACTCCCCGGCGTTGCCATCGACGAGATACCTCACCTCGACGCGTATGAGTGGATCAATCGACCGGGCGCCGGCTTCGAAGCCGGCTCGGCGCGCATCGACGTCCGAGATCCGAGCCGCCCCAACAAAACCGAGCGTGCGGGAGCTCGACTCCATCGCCGCAGCCACCCCAGCCAGATATGCGGCTTCCTCATCGGCGAACCGATAGCCGACGTAGTTCGCAGCGGTGGTGTCATAGACGCCTGAGAACACGCCGAACCGAGTCTCCGGATGCATCTTCGCGCCGAATACAGCTTCCCCATCGTCCAGAGCTGCATCTATGAAGATGAGATCTGTGCCGCCTTCGGCGAGAGTGTCGTGAACGTCGGCGACGGTGGTCCACGGCGGTGTGCGCTCTACGACGGTGATGTCGAAACGTCGCTCGGCCTCGTCGAGTCCGGCCAATACCAGGTCACCAGCAACGGAGTTCCCCTGATGAACGAACGCAATCTGCGTATCTTCAGCCGACGTAACCGCAAAGAAGGCTCCGACCAGCCCCGCTACTACCGACAACACCGCAACGAGAGCCCATAAGCGGCGTTTGGCTCTCACGGCCAGCCTCGCCTCTCTGTCGTTGCGCTCCTGATCGAGACGAACCTGCTCGGTGCGAGCCCGGGTAGAGATTTCGAGGAACTCCAATTCCCGTTTGTTCAACTCGAGGGTGCTGGAGACGGCCCCGGCCTCGTACTCGGCTAGCCGGGCTCCGGTGACGAGGTATCCAGGATCACGATCGGCTCGCTCCCACTCATCGACCGCGGCAACGAGCGAAGAGTGGCGCATCAGGTCGTGCCGAGCCGCACTGATCCACTCCTGCAAGCGCGGCCATTCGGTGAGCAAGGCCTCATGCCCGACCTCGACTGTCGGCGATCCGGTGACCTTGTCACGGTCGAAGAGAAGGAGGCGGTGCTTGCCGAACTCGTCGATGGCCGATTTCAGGGCCACGACGTCGCTGTCCATAGAGATGACCTCCGCGGCATGGACGCGCCGCCGGCTGTAGGTCTGCTCGTCAGATATTGCGACTAGACGCAAGAACAACTGTCGCGCCGCCGCTTGCTCATCGGGCATCAATGCGGCGTACAGCTCCTCGGCTCGGTTGGTGATGGCCCCACGCAACCCGCCCATGTCGTCATAGGCGGACTCGAGCAGGACATCGCCGCTCCGCCGCTCATGCAACTCGGTCAGCGTGTACTGGAACATGGGGAGGGCACCCGGTTGGTCCGCCACGTCCGCGACCAGGCGCGCGAGCAGGGGCGGCTCCAGTCGCACCCCGGCGATCGCGGCCGGTTGGGAAGCCGCTTCTTCCAGCTCCTGTGATGTCAAGGGCGCGACGTTGACGAGAGCTTCCCCGAGTCGAGGACCGAAGCCGGGATGAAGCAGCGGCCGGTCGTAGAAATCGGCCCGTAATGTCAGCACCACGGCGATACGGCCGTGGGGATCGTCGATGGCGACCAAAAGGGCTGCGAGGAACCGCTGTTGCTCGTCGCCATCCTCCACCAGTGTGAACAGCTCCTCGAACTGGTCTATCACGAGCAACAGTCGGGCGTTGTCGTCGGGCAATACTCTCAGGCAGGCCCCGAGGATCGCTGTGTCATCCTCGTCCGGCTGCTTTGGGATACGATCCGGGCCGTCGAGGCGCGCTCGTACCAGAGCGGCCTCGAGCTCCGTAAACGGATGGGCACCCGGCACCATCTGGGCGACCACCCACTCCGCGCTTCCCGGCAAGAGGGATTTCCGAACGCGAGGGATGAGGCCGGCTCGAACCGCACTCGACTTGCCGGAGCCGCTGGGTCCCACGACGGCAATGAGCCGAGCGTTGCCCTCGATCCGGCGCACGAGCTCGGCGACCAGTCTCTCCCTCCCGAAATAGGTCGTCTCATCCGACTCGCTAAAGGCATGGAGACCCTTGTAAGGGTTCCTGTGATCGGCGTCGACCAAGAGCGGCCTTCTGGAGCCCCGATCGCCCGCGACCATGCGGTCGTCGTGGAGCAGGATTTGTTCCTCCAACCTGCGCAACTCGGGAGAAGGTTCGATCCCGAGCTCATCTGCGACGGTTCGCCGGTGCCGTTCGTACGCTCGCAGCGCTTCGGCCTGACGACCCGAGCGGTACAGCGCCACCATGAGCTGCTCAACGGACCGCTCCCGGTAGGGATTGTCGCGGGTCAGGGCCTCCAGTCCGCTGACGAGATCCCCGGCGTGCCCGAGCTTCAGCTGGGCATCGAACCGGAGCTCACTTGCCTCGAGTCGCAACTCTGTCAGCCGTTCGATCTCGTTGCGGGCGAAGGTCTCATATACAAAGTCGGCGAGGGCATCTCCTCTCCAGAGCTCGAGTGCCCGGTCGAGAATCTCGACGGCTCCATCCGGGTCCGTCTCGACGAGATTGCGGGCCTCGGCCAAGGCCCGCTCGAAGCGCAAGAAGTCAACGGTTTCCGGGTCAGTCGTGAGGACGTAGCCGGGCTCCTTGGTGAGAAGCACCGAGCTTTCGCCTCGCCCAGTGCGATCCGGCTCGAGCGCCGAGCGCAACCGGGAGATATAGACCCACAGTGTCTTCTCTTTGTCGGTTGCCCTTTCCCCCCAGAGCGCGTCGGTCAGGCGATCGGTGGAAACCACCTGGTTTGCGTTGGCGAGGAGTAGCGCCAACAAAGTGCGTTGCTTGTACGGGCCGAGGTCGAGAGGCTCTCCCTCACGAGTCACCTCAATCGGCCCCAACAGCTTGAAATCGAGCCCTTCGGGCATTCGATCCTCCTCGCGAATGCAGGCCCGCATGAAGTCATGGGGAACTTTCATGCTACTTAAACGCCCTGTAAGCCAGAGAAAGGTGTGCACAGGCAGGAGTCAAGTTCAGCGCAGATCCTGAGGGGTGAAAGCCGGCATTCGGGCGAGCGACGCGACCGCGATCAGCAGCGAGAAAGTACCTGCGCACGGATGCAAACGTCTATCCGAGGAGGAGAACTCGAGATGAAGCGCATACTCTTGACAACCACATTCACTGCCCTGCTGCTTGTTGCGTGTGGCGGCAACGACGCCGATCCTGCAGGCGTAATCGACAACTATGTGGCCGCATACAACGCCGGCGACATCGATGGAGTGATGGCCGTCTTCTCGGATCAGTCCGTCGTAACTGGACATCCCATGCAAGCGAGAATCGAGGGCCTCGCCGCAATCCGGATCAATCAAGCCGACGACATGAGGTTCGCTGCTTCGCAGAACGCATACGTTATCTCCGATGTGAAGGTCGCCTACGACACAGTCACCTGGGATCACGTATGGACCTCGAGCGAAGGGCAGCAGTTCTGCCAACAAGGACATGAGGCACTCATCGAGGAAGGCAAGATTCTCACCTGGGCCTGGCCCGACGGTGGCTTCGACTGTCCATGATTCCGGCTGGGCCGGAGCTGGGACGTCGGAACGTCCTTCTCCGGCCGGCTCAAGTCCCAGGACCCGCGGCCCACAGAGTGGGCCGCGGGTGATGGCTGTAGCGCCCGCGGGTCATCCGGCGCCAACAGCTCACCGAGCCTTAGCTCACGGGAATCGCGTTGTTCTGGGACGTTTCCTGGAATCTCAGTCGAGATTCGTCGAACAGATCGCGATCGTTCTCCTTCGGCCCCGCCTCCGCAACGAATGCCGCTCGATCTGGGCACTGCCATCGAGCCACCCCCACCCCCCACCGCCATAAGCCCGTCCCGATGACCTTCTTCGTGCCAATGCCATCGGCTCCAGACCACGAAGGGCGGTTGCCAGGCGAAGAGTGAGCACCCAACGCTTCTTTGGCGGCTCTGGGCCGTGGGGCTCCCCGGGGCGGCGGCCTGCATCTGTCGCGCGGTCTCCTTCAGAAGCTTGCTCTGACCAGGCCATTCCTGACTTGCACGCAACGTACATGGCGGAAAGCGTGAGTTAGTAGTCGCCCCCCTGGGGTGAAAGGCCGTGCGCGGATGTTGCGGCCATGAGCAACGCAGCCCGCTTCGTATCCGCAATAGCAGCCATCTCGATCGCACTATCGGCACAGCCGATCGCTGCCGATCTGGAACAAGACGATCCCTTCTCACACAAGACCACAGTGGTCAACGCGACGGCCGAGCAGCAAGCGCAAGTCGACTGGGCGTTAGGCCAATTCGAGGCGGCTGGGCTGCCAATCCCCGCCATCACCATCACGTTCCACAACGACAGCAGAGGCTGCCACGGCTACTTGGGCTACTACGACCCCACCCCCAAGACCCTCGACATGTGCAACTGGGGCCAGCATTACAAGATCACCCCGACCAGCACACTCCTCCACGAGCTGGCACACGCATGGAGCTTCGAGCACATGACTGCCGAGGATCGCCACGACTTCACCGAGCACCGCGGCCTCGACAACTGGCACCACGAAGGACCGTGGTGGCACATGGGCCAGGAACAGGCGGCTGAGATCATCGCGTGGGCGGTCGGCGGCGACGACTTCGTCAGCGTCTACCTGTCCGAAGACTGCTCAGACCTGTCCGCCGCCTACGCACTAATGACAAGCGGATCTGGCCCGAGCTGCTGACCCAGACCCCGAGCGTGCGTCGAACCCGCTAGGAGTCCTCGGCCATCGTCCGCCGCTCTGACGAGTCGACAAGCAGCTCCAGGCCGAACTCGAATGCGCCGTCGCACCTGAACCCGGAGTGTTGCGGGACTTTCGATAGGTACGGGAACGCCCTGGCGACAGCCGGCACTCACCATCTGAAGGGCTTCAATGAAGGTTGGGCGCTCTACCGGCTGACCTGAGGACGGCGAACATTGCAGCACCGCGGCGACCATTGCAGCGTCGCGGAACAAGGCTACGGAGTGGGTTCAAGACGTGAGGACTACCAGCCGTTCAGGCGTTCCCGCGATCGGGTTGTAGCTGCTCGACGAGTCACCCGGCGATGAATGGGCGCCTTTAGTGCCGGTTTCTGAATCCCATCGCGGATCTTGCCACCCGAGTTGCAAAGATGTCGTCACCCGCCGTGCCGGGTTGCGAATCGTTGGTCATCGCCGAGACCTCCTGTCGCCCGGGCTAGCGATGCAGTCTTTCGTGACCTGAGACCGCAGTTCCTGTCACAGCGCTGTGGCACGGTGAGACTCGAGCGCGGGTCACCATTTCCTGGAGGACGGAGGAGCTGTATCGTGCATGACATGGCCACTGGGACACTGCAGCCGGGCGATCGCACCCCGATGTCGTGGGACGAGTACGAGGCACTCGGGTCCGACGTGCGGGGCGAGTACGTCGATGGGTTGCTTCTAGTGGCTGCCGCGCCGGGAGGCCGCCACCAGGACATTTCGCTCAAACTTGCCACGATCCTCAGTGATGCCCTGCCCCCCAGTGCCCACGTTCGGGAAGGTTGGGGCTGGAAGCCGGACAGCGACGAGTTCGTCCCCGACGTGATCGTCTTCGACCGCGCCGCTGCCCCGGACGATCGGCGCCTCACCGGTGTTCCCCATCTGGTGGTGGAGATTCTCTCGACCGACCAGGCTGCCGACATGATCACCAAGGCCCACAAATACGCCGCCGCCGGACTCGAGAGATACTGGATCATCGACGCGAACGGCCCCAAGGTGATCGTCTACGGGCTGCACCAAGGTGTCTACGTTGAGACGGCTCGGCATCTCCCGGGAACCGAGGCTCGCCTCGACGTCGGCCCTGCCGAAATCACAATCGACCCGGCTCAGCTGCTGGCGTAGCTCGAAAATCCGGCGTTCTCGTCACGAGCAGGCAGCGGCGTTGATCGTAGGTGCAACACACCCATCTCCATCGACTTCATGGCACCACGTAGGTGGGCATTGCCTCGAAGCTCCACGTGTTGTCGTTGGCGGCAAGCTGCTGGCGTGTGATGCTCATCGGGACGAGGTCCTCGGCACCCGAGAAGTACCCGTCGGGGCGGACCGGGGGCACGGGCTCGAAGGCCACTCGGAACTCGGCCGCCTCGGGAAGATCAACGGCGTATTCGGCATAGAAGCGGCAGCCGTAGTCCAGGTCCTGCCACTGCAGCGGGCCGGTGACAGCCGTGCCAAGCACGGCGCCGCCGGCGCCGGTGAACGTCAACCGGATCCCGGCGAGAGAATCAGGCCGCATCGAGTTGGCCGCTTGCGCCTCACACAGCTGGTCCATCAGGTGATCGCTGAACACCGCGCCGCGCAACGCGACGGTGTCGGCTCCGCCTGGTCCGCCCGAGGCGCCGCAAGCGACGAGAGCCGCCGACAGCGCTGCGAGCGCAACGAAGATGGGGAACCTGGTCATTCGAAGTTGCTCAGCGCTATGGCCGCTACCACGTAGACGGCTGCCAGTCCGACCAGTACCGCGAGCACGCCGAGGCCGACCTTGCGCCAGACCGGTGATTGCAGGGTCTTGACCGGCAGCCAATGCACCGCGACCGCACCGGCCACGGCTGCAATCGTCGGTGCCACGAGAGGCCCTCCGGGCGGTACACCGGCATAGACATTGATGAGAACGCCAACGGCGGCACCGCCCAGCGCACCCATGGCGTGGATTAGCTGGGGCCGCTCCGCATTGATGGAAGTGTTCGTTTCTTCCTCCTTTCGATGTCGCGTATCGACGCTCGCCGGGTGCGTTCGGTTCCAGAGAGTTGTGCGCTCGACCCTGGCCCTCTCGACCCTCCGATTAGCCTCGGTTGATCCGAGAAACGAGACCTGCATGGCTCTGCTGCGACGTTTCTGGCGAGGGCTGATTGCCATCGGCGCGCCTACGACGGCGAGCCGGCCCGCTCAGGCAGGAAAGCGCTGCATCATCATCGGCTACATGTTCTTCGGCTGAACTTGTTGGCCGTCTCCGAACTCTTCCCCACTTGACTTTGAGCGACGCGAGGCCCGGTGGCCGTCCGATACGCTCAACCGAGATCCCAACGAGGAGGCAACTCATCTGGGTGCTGTTCCATGTGCCCTGTCCAACGCCCGACGGACAGACCGCCAAAGACCTCTACGAGAAACGAATACCTTGGATCACGGCCGAGATGCAGGCCAGTGCAGCCGAACACGGATGCCGATTTCACCGTGCCTGGTACGCAAGCGACAACTCGGCCTTCTACGCCCTCGCAATGTGGGACACGATCGAAGGGGCGAGGGCATTCTTCGCGGAATGGGAGATCGACGACGAACCCGGCGAAATCGCGATCCGCCTCGAGGGTGACGTAGGCCTCGTCCCCGTGCCGTAGCGAACCAGGCCTGTGAGGCTGGCGCAACGATGGGTCGCGGCGCGTCTTCAATGAACTGGCGATGCGCCACCGAGCGCCATCCCGAGCCTGATGGTTGTCGATGCGGCAGACGCACAAACCGACTGTTGCAGCTTGCCGTTCCAAATCCCGGACATGACCAACCGGAATCCCCAGCGTTCCGCGCACCGCGACGCCGGTTCCTGTCGCACCCCCATGGCATCGTGAGATTCGAGCGCGGGTCACCATTCCCTGGAGGACAGAGGAGGTGTACCGTGCATGACATGGCCACTGACACGCTGCAGCCGGGCGACCGCATCCCAATGTCGTGGGACGAGTACGAAGCGCTTGGCGAGAACGTGCGCGGCGAATACATCGACGGCGAACTGGTCATGAGTCCATCGGCTACACGAAGGCACCAGCGAATCTCCTTCCAATTGGCCAAACTCCTCGACGACTCGCTGCCCGATGGCTACGAAGTCGTCGAAGCTTGGGCCTGGAAGCCCGGCGCCGACGAATTCATCCCGGATGTCGTTGTAATCAGCACAACCGACGAGGAGGTCCGATATACGGAGCTACCCCACCTCGTGATCGAGATCCTCTCAACCGATCGCGCCAGAGACATGATTCGCAAGGCCCGCAAGTACGCCAGCGTCGGCTTGGAGCGATATTGGATCGTCGACCCAGGTGAGCCCGGCGAAGTAACGGCCGGCGGCGAACCGGAGCTGATCGAGTACCGAGCGGACGAAGGCGTGTTGGTCGACCAGGGCAGGTACCAACCTGGAGACACCGTAACGCTCGAGGTCGCTCCCGACGTTTCCGTCTCATTCGATCCGGCGATATTCCTCGACTGACTCGGCCGCACTCACCGCGCAGGGTGCGGCAGCGGACGGGGGTGAGGTTCTCAAGCACGCCGCGGAGTGGCTGCGAGGTCTTTCGGCGAACAGCGCGACCCTCCCGTCATACCGCCACGGCATTGTGACGAACGAGCGCGGAACACCATTCCTTGGAGGACAGAGGATGTGTACCGTGCATGACATGGCCACAGAGACGTTGCAGCCCGGCGACCGGATCCCGATGTCGTGGGACGAGTACGAAGCCATCGGAGAGAACGTGCCCGCCGAATACATCGACGGGGCACTGGTCGTAAGCCCCTCGCCGACGGCGCCGCATCAGGACATATCGCTCAACTTGGCGATACTTCTCAAAGAGGCCCTTGCTCCGCCGACCAAGGTCATTGAAGGTTGGGCGTGGAAGCCGGGTTCGGATGAGTTCATTCCAGATCTCATGGTGCTCGACGTCGGAGAAGAGATCGTCAGGTACACCGGCACGCCCCACCTCGCCGTGGAGATACTCTCGACGGACCGGGCTGCCGACATGATCACCAAGGCCCACAAATACGCGACCGCCGGACTCGAGCGCTACTGGATCATCGATCCGGACGGCCCCAAGGTCATCGTGTATGAGTTGCGCCAAGGGGTCTACGTGGAGACAGCTCGCCATCTCCCTGGCACCGCGGTTCGCCTCGACGCCGGCCCTGCCGAAATTGCAATCGACCCCGCTGAGCTGCTGGCATAGCGGGCGAATCGGCCAGGCTGCGAGGCTGAATCAGCGAACCTTCCAGCAGCCCAGCCCCACTAAAGGGACAAAGCCCCTACCAGCAGACACCTGAGCAAAGGATCATCCACCATGGCCGCCCACCGCCTTCCCCCCCGCATCATCCAGGGTGGAATGGGCGTCGCCATCTCCGGCTGGGGGCTTGCCCGGGCGGTGGCGCTCCGCGGCGAGCTCGGCGTGGTGTCGGGCACCATCCTCGAGGTGGTCCTGGCCCGCCGCCTCCAACTCGGCGATGAGGGCGGTCACATGCGGCGGGCTTTGCGGTCATTCCCGTTTCCCGACATCGCCGAGCGGATCATCGACACCTACTTCGTTGCCGGCGGCAAGCCCAGCGACGTGCCGTTCAAGAACGTGCGCACCTTTACAGTCGAGCCGGACCAGGGTCTCCAGGAGTTGACCGTCGCCGCCAACTTCGTAGAGGTCTTCCTCGCCAAAGAGGGCCACGACGGAAGAGTCGGTATCAACTACCTTCGCAAGATCGAGCTCCCGATTCCGTGGTCGCTCTACGGGGCAATGCTGGCGGGAGTCGACTACGTGATCGTCGGCGCCGGCAACCCGAAGGATCTCCCGCCGATGATCAACCGCCTTGCTCGCCATGAGCCGGTGGAACTATCGGTGCGGGTGCAGGGGCTCACATCGGCCGACGCCGACGTCGCCGTCCGCTTCGACCCGGCCGTCATTCATCGGGGTCGCCCGACCGCCATTGCGCGGCCCGATTTCTTGGGAATCGTTGCATCGGTGGACCTGGCGGCAGGCTTGGCGGCTCTTCCGGAAGCCCCAGACGGCTTCGTTGTCGAAGCTCCCACCGCCGGCGGCCACAACGCTCCGCCCCGGGGGCCGCGGGTCACCGACGACCTGGGTCAGCCGATCTACGACCAGCGCGATGAGGTCGATCTGGCGGCGTTGCGCGACATAGGCCTGCCGTTCTGGCTGGCCGGCTCTTTCGGGACCCGCGAAGGCCTGCGGCGCGCCGTAGCCGAAGGCGCCGCCGGTATCCAGCTGGGCACGGCCTTCGCCTTCAGCGCCGAGTCGGGCCTGCTTCCCAATCTCAAGGCTCGCATCCTCGAGCAAGTGGTCAATGGCGGCGTGGAGGTGCTTGCCGATTGGCGAGCCTCCCCCACCGGCTTTCCGTTCCGAGTCCTCCAGATCGAGCAGTCACTGTCGGACCCGAAGGTCTACGAGGGGCGGCGTCGCGTGTGCGACCTCGGCGCCCTGCGCGCCCCGTACAAGACCGACTCGGGCAACATCGGATACCGCTGCCCCGCCGAACCGCTGGTGGCGTACAGCCGGGTGAAGGGCGGCCGCGAACAGAACACCGAGGGACGAGCGTGCCTGTGCAACGGATTGCTGGCTACCGCCGGGCTGCCGCAGTACCGGGTCAAGGCGGCCTATGAAGAGCCCCCAATAGTCACCGCAGGATCGGACTTCCGGGCGGTCAACGAGCTGATGGCTCGCAAGCCTGCTGACCGGCCCTTCTACACGGCGGCCGACGTCATCGATTACCTGACACAGCCGACCTCGGTCTAGCGCGGCGGCGACACAGACTGCGGCCTCGCAGCGGCAGTCCGGCATTACAGGCCCGAGACCGGCGGAACCGGCCGGAATCATCTCGCAACCCAATAGCCGTAACGAAAAGGCTCCGACGCGGGGGTCGTTTGGCCCTGTTGGCACCATCCTCGATCCCGCTAGGTTTGTGACCAACTCACCTGAGGAGGTCGACGTATGCCTGAGGGACTGGATCGCGACACCCTGAACCTGGTCCTAAGCACCATCAAGGACTTCGCCGCCGACCAACTCGGCGACGAGTACCTCCTCGAGCTCGATGCCAAAGACGAGTTCCCCGAGCCGATCATCCGCCGGATGCTCAGCGAGCTCGGAGTCTCCCTCCTGTTCATCGAGGAGGACTACGGCGGCATGGGGGCAAGCACTTTCGACGTCTACCGCATTTGTGAGCTGCTGGCACGAATCGACGTCGGGGTAGCCACCGGTGTCTTCGCCACGTTCCTCGGTAGCGACCCGATCGTGTTTGGGGCGACGCCCGACCAGAAGGAACGGTGGATGACGCGGATCGCCGAGGAAGGGCTGCTCATGGCCTACGGAGCCACCGAGCCTGAGGCAGGCAGCGATCTAGGCGCTCTGAAAACGACTGCGAAACCGCTCGAGGAGGACGGCACCACGGTCGGATACACGATCAACGGCAACAAGCAGTGGATATCCAACGGTGGCTACGCCGACCTCTACACCATCCTGGCGAACACGCCCGGAGGCCCAAGCTGGTTCGTGGTGGACCACGACGCCGCCGGATTCGAAAAGGGCAAACCCGAGGACAAACACGGCATCCGCGCCTCCAATACCGCCGCGCTGTCCTTGCAGGACGTCAGAGTCGACGCCGACCGTTTGGTCGGCGAGTCGGAGGGCCTGGGTCTGACCCAGGCCCAAGCCGTGTTCGGCTACACCCGCCTCATGGTGGCGGCATTCGGCCTCGGTGCCGGCTGGGCGGCGCTGGACCGGGCGATCCCCTACTCGGAGGAACGCATTCAGGGTGGTGCGCCGCTGTCGACCAAGCAGGGCTACACGCACAAGCTCATCATCCCCCACGTCGCTCGGCTCGAAGCATCGCGTGCCTACATCGAGGAAACGGCCACCCGGCTCGACAGCGGCGAGGAACAGCTCAACACGGAGGGCGCCATTGCCAAGTACCTCGGCACAGAGGGCGGCAATCTGGCCGCCGACAGCGCCATTCAGGCCCTCGGTGGCTACGGCTACACCAAGGAGTACATGGTCGAAAAGATCAAGCGGGACGTGCGGATCACCACGATCTACGAAGGAACCTCCGAGATCATGGAGATGACGATCGCCCGGGACCGCTGGCAACAGCACCTCAAGACGCGGGGCGCGTACTACCGCGACCAAGCCTTGCTAATGGAGGAGCTCGCCGCCGCCTCGCCGGACGTCGGTGCGGACGTCGCTGCACTGGCGCTCCACGGCCTCGGCCAGGTGCTGGAGCAGGCCAGGATTCACCGCCTCACCAGGAACCAACACGTGCTGTTCCGGATCGGCGAGCTCGTGGCCTACGTGGAATCCGCCGGCGCTCTATGCCGCCGGGCCGCCGCCGCACTGAACGGCACGCTCACAGAGAAGGCCGACGACCGTTTCGAACCTGAGACGCTGGCGGCGATCGCCCGAATCTTCGTGAGGGAGTCGGCCGCCAAGGTCGCCCTCGACGGCACTCGCTGGGTGCTCGGAGCGGGCGAGCCGGGATCGATCGATGCCACCGCTTTCGAGTCGGCCGTGGGCACCAAGGCGATCCAGCAAGCCCAGACCGGATTGATCGCAGACATGGATCGCGTTGCGGACGCGGTCTATGGCCGCTAGTTCACCCAATCACCAGGAGATCCCCATGACCGCCAAAGTCGAAAGAGCCGTAGCCGTTGTCGGAGTCGGCGCCGTCCTCCCTGATGCTCCCGACGCGGCGAGCTACTGGGACAACTTGCAGGCGGGGCGTTACTCCATCAGCGAGGTACCGCGGGAGCGCTGGAACCCCGACTTCTACTACGACGCAGACCCCAAAGCGGAGGACAAGACATACTCGACCATCGGCGGCTGGGTGCGCGACTTCGACTGGGCCCCGCTCGATTGGCGGCTGCCGATCCCGCCCAAGGTCGCTGAGGCGATGGACCTCACCCAGAAATGGTCGGTGATGGCGTGTCGCGAGGCCCTCCACGACTTCGGCTATCCGCAGCGGCCCCTCGACGGCGACCGCACCGCGGTCGTCCTCGGCAACGCCATGGCCGGCGACCTCCACTATCTGACCGCCCTACGCATCTACTTCCCCGAGTACGCAGACGAGCTGAGCCAGGCCCCAAGCTTCCAAAGCCTCTCCCCCGGAGTGCAGGAAGCCATCGTCTCCGAGATGCACGCGGGAGTGCGGCGCCGCTTTCCCCACATCACAGAAGACACCATGCCTGGTGAGCTGGGGAACATCATCGCCGGCCGGGTGGCCAACCTTTTCAACTTCCACGGACCCAACTTCGTGGTCGATGCTGCCTGCGCCTCGGCACTGGCCGCCATCGACGCTGCGATCGAAGGCCTCGAGCAGGGCGACTACGACGCCGTGCTCACTGGTGGCGTCGACGCCAACATGGGAGCGCCCAGCTTCATCAAATTCTGCAAGATCGGCGCGCTGTCGCCATCGGGCACCAGGCCATACCACGAGGGCGCGGACGGCTTCGTGATGGGTGAGGGCGCCGCCGTCTTCCTCTTGAAGCGTCTCGAGGACGCCGAACGTGACGGCGACAAGATCTACGGCGTGATCCGCGGAATCGGAGGCTCGAGCGACGGCAAGGGCAAGGGAATCACTGCGCCGAACCCTGTCGGTCAGGAGTTCGCCATCGCCCGCGCCTGGCGCAATGCCAACCTCTCACCGAACGAGGCGACCTACATCGAAGGTCACGGCACGTCGACCCGAGTGGGTGATGTCGTCGAGGTGACGAGCCTCGGCAAGGTGTTCTCCGACCTCGGCCTGGCGCCGGGGACGATCCCGCTCGGTTCGGTCAAGTCCAACATCGGGCATCTCAAGAGCTCGGCCGGCGCGGCCGGGATGCTCAAGGCGGTGTTGGCTCTGCACCACAAGAGGATCCCGCCCAGCTTGGGCGAGACCGGGCCCAACCCCAACATCGATTTCGCCGACTCGCCGCTGTTCATCAACAAAGAGCTGAGGGAATGGGAGGTGCCGGCCGACCAGGTGCGCACAGCCGGCATCTCTGCATTCGGCTTCGGCGGCACGAACTTCCACGTGGTGCTCGAGGAATACGTTCCCGGCAGGCTCCAAGTAGGCAACGGCTCGCAGCCGGCCGTGGCTGTTCCGCAGTCGCAGCCCCAGGTGAGTGGAGACCGCCTCAAGGACCCGATGCGAGGGGCATTGGTCATCGGAGCCGACTCCCGGGACGAGCTGGTCGCTCGCCTCGAGTCGATCGTGCATGGCGCAGGCCAGGGCACGGCGCCGGAGACGGCGCCTCCTGCCGAGGCAGAGCTGCGGGCCCCGACGCGCATCGCAATCGACTTCGGGGACGCCGCCGAGCTCGCTGCCAAGGGCGAAAAGGCCCTCAAGGCGCTGCAGGCGGACAACGACGCGATGTGGAAGCCGCTGCGCAATCAGGGCGTCTACTTCGGCGAGGGTAGCCCCCAGCTCGTCGCCTTCCTGTACACAGGTCAAGGATCGCAGTACGTCAACATGCTCGACACGCTGCGCACGTCGGAGCCGATCGTCGCTGCCGTCCTGGCCAGAGCCGACGACGTCATGGAGCCGATGCTCGGTGCTCCGCTTTCGGACTTCATGTATGCCGATACGCAAGACGAGGAGGCCATGAAGGCCGCGACGGACACCCTGCGCCAGACCGAGATAACCCAGCCGGCGGTGCTGACCGTCGATGCCGCCCTCACCGATCTGTTGGCGGCCTACGGAATACGCCCGGACATGGTGATGGGCCACAGCCTCGGTGAATACGGAGCTCTGGTTGCCTCGAATGCGCTTCCTTTCGAGGATGCCCTCGAAGCAGTCGCCGGCCGGGGGCGGGAGATGTCTCACATCGAGGTGGAGGACAACGGCTTGATGGCCGCGGTCTTCGCCCCGCTCGACCAGATCCAACAGGTGGTCGACGAAGTCGACGACTACGTCGTAATCGCCAACATCAACAGCTACCAGCAGGCAGTTCTCGGCGGTTCGACGCCCGGTGTCACCGCGGCGAGCGAGCGGCTCGCGGCCGCAGGCGCCCAGGTGGTGCCGCTTCCGGTCAGCCATGCCTTCCACACCGAGATCGTGGAGCCGGCCAGCGACCCCCTTCAGCAGATACTGCGACGTCTCCGCCTTGCCTCGCCGGCGATCCCCCTCGTGGCCAACGTGGACGGCGAGTTCTATCCAATGGGCCCGAACGTGTCCGAGAAGATGATCGACATCTTGGGCAAGCAGATCTCATCGCCAGTCCAGTTCGTCAAGGGCTTGCAGACGCTGTACGAGGCCGGCTGCCGCGTGTTCGTGGAGGTCGGCCCGAAGAAGGCTTTGGCCGGCCTGGTTGACGATGTCTTCGCGGACACGCCTGATGTCTTCTCGGCGTACACCAACCATCCGAAGCACGGTGACGTGATTTCGTTCAACCACGCGCTGTGCGCGCTGTATGCCGCTGGGCACGGCATCGGCTCCACGCCTGAGCCGGCGGCCCGGCCGACCACAGCTTCCACTCCTCCCGCGATGCACGCGACGGCTCCCGTGGCGGCCGCGCCGCCGGCTACCGCGCAGGTGGCAGGGACATCGCTGGCAGGCGGCGACGACATGTACCGCGAGCTCGGTCATGTGTTCGCCGACTTCCTCGCCAAGGGTTACGAGATCTACTCGCAGGGCCAGGGCATCGGTGCAGGGCCGGACGCGCCGTACTCGGAACGACCAGTCGTGGTGACCGGCGCCGGGCTCGGCCTCCCAGGCGGCAAGCGTGTCTTCGGCGACGACAAGATCTCCGGCCTGCTCCACGGTGAGCAGCTCATCGACGTCATCCCGGCTCCGTTCCGGCAGAAGGTGGCCGACAAACACATCAACCGCCTCGTCAAGTCGGAGGCGGGAGGCGGCCATTTCGAGACCATCAATAGCCAGTCTGACGTCATCAAGCTGGCCGGCAGGTCCGGCGAAATCGACCTAGTCGAGGAGTTTGGATTCCCGGCAGACCGAATTGCGGCCCTCGACCGCACCACGATGCTGGCGATCGGGGCCGGCATCGACGCGCTGCGCGACGCCGGCATCCCGCTGGTGATGCGCTACAAGGACACGACCACCGGCACCAAACTCCCGGAACGCTGGATGCTTCCGGAGGCCTACCGGGACACCACCGGCGTGATCTTCGCGTCAGCCTTCCCGGGCATGGACACGACGCTGCAAGAGGTCGAATCCTTCTACGAAGCGGAGATGCTCAAGCAGCGGCTCGCCGACTACAAGACCCTGCAAGCGAAGCTCGCTGATCTCGGGGGAACGCCGTTGCTGGCCGAGGAGCTGCAGCATCGGATCCACGAGATCGAGCACCAGCTCGAGACAGACGATTACGAGTTCAACCGCAGATTCCTGTTCCGCACGCTCTCGATGGGGCACTCCCAGATGGCGGAGTACGTCGGAGCCAGAGGCCCCAACACTCAGATCAACGCCGCATGTGCTTCCACCACCCAGGCCGTCGCGCTTGCCGAGGACTGGATCAGGACCGGCCGATGTGAACGGGTCCTGGTCGTCGCCGGGGACGACATCACCACCGACAACATGATCGAGTGGTTCGCCTCCGGGTTCCTCGCCGTCGGCGCAGCAGCGACGGACGAGATTGTCGATGAGGCGGCACTTCCGTTCGACCGCCGCCGCCACGGGATGATTATTGGTATGGGAGCGGCGGCGCTCGTCATCGAACATCCGGACAGCGCGGCCGGGCGGGGTATTCGTCCGATAACCGAGGTGCTGGCGACCAACACCGCCAACTCGGCATTCCACGGCAGCAGGCTGGATCCGTCACACATCCGTGAGGTGATGGAGGACCTGATCGCCACGGCCGAGGAGCGCTGGGGCATAGACAGACACGAGATTGCCCCCAGGACCGTGTTCGTCTCCCACGAGACATACACGCCGGCACGAGGCGGCAGCGCTCAGGCCGAAGTCGATTCGCTGCGCCATGTGTTCGGCGCTGCCGCAGACTCGATCGTGGTTGCGAATACCAAGGGGTACACCGGTCACGCCATGGGCGCCGGGGTCGAAGACGTGCTGGCAATCAAGTCGCTCGAGACGGGGCTGGTGCCTGCCGTACCCAACTTCAAGGAGCCCGACCCCGAGCTGGGCTCCCTGAACCTGTCGCGCGGCGGCTTGTACCCGATCGCGTACGCACTCCGGCTGGGAGCAGGGTTCGGATCACAAGTCAGCATGACTCTGTACCGGCACGTGCCGGCGCCGACCGGTATTCATCCGGAACCGGACGAGCTTGGGTTCGAAACGCGAATCGAAGACGAACGCCGCTGGCAGCAATGGCTCGCTGACGTGACCGGCCTCGACGCACCGCGGATCGAAGTCGAAAAGCGAACGCTCCGGGTCAGCGACGACGGGCCACCACTCCGACAACCGATCCGACCAGAGCGAGTGGCTGCGGCTGCTTCGCAGCCGTACGCAGAATTGCGCTCCGCTCAAACTGCGGCTGCAGAACCCTCGGCACCGTCCGCCCCGGAACCTGAGCTGGCCCCGGCGTCGGCAGCAGCCCAGCCCGTGCCGCCCGCCACCATGGAACCTGCGACCGCGCCCGCTGAACCGGCGGCCAGCGCTGATGCAGGAATAGCGACCAAGGTGTTGGAGATCGTGGCAGCTCAGACCGGCTACCCGCCCGACATGCTCGACCTCGACCTCGACCTCGAAGCCGACCTCGGCGTCGACACCGTCAAACAAGCCGAAACCTTCGCAGCCATCCGCGAGGAATACGACATCGAACGCGACGACAACCTCGCCCTACGCGACTACCCAACCCTCCACCACGTCATCGGTTTCGTCGAAGAACGCCTTCCCGAAAGCCAGCAGCAGCCGGCGGCCCGAGCGGCGGTGGAGCCAGCCGACGACGAAGCCGTTGCGCCAACAACCCATTCTGAGGATGGCGAGGACACCGTTGTCGCCAAGGTTCTCGAGATCGTTGCCAACCAGACCGGATATCCCACAGACATGCTGGAGCTGGATGCCGACCTGGAGGCCGACCTCGGGATCGACACCGTCAAACAAGCCGAAACGATTGCCGCCATCCGCGAGGAATACGGCATCGAACGCGACGACAACCTCGCCCTACGCGACTATCCAACCCTGCAACACGTGGTCGGCTTCGTCCATGAGCGCGGCCGCACGGAAGGCGCCGGGCAAGCCGCTGCAGCGACCGAGCCGGCACCGACGGCTCCGGTTGCAGCCGATGCGATCCAGGGAGACGACGAGGCTGCGGCAGCGATCCCGCGGCGGATCCCGACCCCCGTGTTGCGGCCCGCCCTCGACATGTGTCGGGATACCGGAGTGGTTCTAGGCGAAGGCAGCCGAGTCATCGTCGCATCCGATGCCGGCGGCGTCGGAGCGGCGCTGATCAAGCGGCTGGAGTCAGAGTCGGTCGAAGTCATGGCCGTTGATCCGGCCGCCGAACCCGCAGACCTGCGGGCTGCCGTGACCGGCTTCGCCGCGGCCGGGCCGGTGACCGGCGTTTATTGGCTCACTGCCCTCGATGTCGAGCCAACCATCCGGGAGATGGACCTGGCCGGCTGGCGAAGCGCCCTCCGGACCCGGATCAAGTCGTTGTACGAGACGATGCGGACTCTGTACTCCGAAGTCGGTGCGGCAGGCACCTTCCTGGTGACGGCCACCCGGCTTGGAGGCATGCACGGGTACGGCGCAGAGGGAGCAACCGCGCCGCTCGGAGGCTCAGTGACTGGATTCACCAAGGCCTACAAGCGGGAGAAGCCTGAGGCCCTGGTCAAGGCTGTGGACTTCGCTCCGAGCCGCAAGACCGCGGCGCTCGCCGACCTGCTCTTGGCCGAAACGGCACGGGATCCAGGCGCCGTGGAGATCGGCTACGCCGCCGATCGGCGCTGGACGATCACCTTGCGCGAAGAGGAGCTTGCGGCGGACGGGGTTGGGCTCACCCTGGACTCCGATTCCGTATTCGTGGTCACGGGTGCGGCCGGCTCGATCGTGTCAGCGATCACCGCAGATCTCGCGGCCGCCAGCGGCGGCACCTTCCACCTGCTCGACCTGATTCCGGAGCCTGACGCATCCGACCCTGACCTGGCGGCATATGCATCAGATCGGGACGGCCTCAAACGGACGATCTTCGAACGGCTCAAGGAGTCAGGCGAGCGGGCAACCCCGGCAGAGGTGGAACGCCGGCTCGCCGCCATCGAACGTTCCCACGCGGCTCTCAGCGCCATCAGGGCAGTCGAAGCCGCAGGAGGAACTGCCTTCTACCACTGCGCCGACCTTCGCGACGGTGCAGCCGTCGCTTCCGCAATGGAACACGTGACCGAGGTGAGTGGCAAGGTGGATGTGCTGCTCCACGCCGGCGGGCTCGAGATCAGCCGCCGCCTTCCCGACAAGGAGCCAGACCAGTTCAACCTCGTCTTCGACGTGAAGGCGGATGGCTGGTTCAATCTCATTGCCGGCCTCGGGGACACGCCGATAGCCGCCTCAGTGGTGTTCAGTTCGGTGGCCGGCCGCTTCGGCAACGATGGCCAGACCGACTACAGCGCAGCGAACGATCTGCTGTGCAAGCTGGCCGCCGCCGAACGGGCCAGCGCCGACGGCACCATGGCAATCGCGATCGACTGGACGGCCTGGGGCGACATCGGCATGGCAACCCGGGGTTCGATACCCACGATCATGGCGGCAGCCGGCATCGACATGCTGCCCGCCGCAGCCGGCATCCCGATTGTCCGCCGTGAGGTCACCGGGCGCAGCGTGGGGGGAGAGCTCGTTGCCGGATTGAGGCTGGGCGTGCTCGTCGACGAATTCGATGCGTCCGGCGGTCTCGATCCCACAGCGATCGATACGTCTGACCGACCGCTGATGGCCGGCGCCATAGAGGGCTTCACGCTCTATGACGGTCTCGTGGTCGAGACCGAACTGGACCCGGCGCAGCAGCCCTTCCTGTTCGATCACCGCATCGACGGCACACCGGTGCTCCCTGGAGTCATGGGCGTCGAAGCCTTTGCTGCGGCAGCCACGCTGCCTTACCCCGACCTGAGCTTGGTCGCGGTGGAGGACATCGATTTCCTGGCCCCGTTCAAGTTCTATCGCGACGAGCCCCGGACCCTGCGGGTGGAAGTGCAGTTCACGAGCGAAGGTGATCAGGTGGTCGGGAACTGCCGGCTGATTGGAGAGCGGATGCTCACCGGTCAGGACGAGCCACAGCGCACGATCCACTTCACCGGCAAGGTGCGGCTCGGTGGCGAGGCTCCCCCGCTCGCGGGCGCCACAATCCCCGGCAACGCGCAAGCAGCCGTCCACGCAGAACAGATCTACGAGATCTACTTCCACGGCCCCGCCTACCAAGTCGCCGGAGGCATATGGTCGGAGAATGGCGTCGTCGCAGGCGCCTTCGCCCCCGAGGCACCGGCCAACAGCTTCCCGGTGGACGCTCGCCTCGTCACGGCGCCCCGCCTGACAGAGCTTGCGTTCCAGACAGCGGGAGTTTGGGAGATCGGCACGACCGGCGTGATGGCGCTCCCCGCCCACATCGATCGGGTCGAGTACGTGCCGGGAGCCGCCGAAGCAGGGGCGACCGCGGTGGTGACTCCCGGAGAAGACGGGTTCGCCGCGACGGTCGTCGACGCCAACGGAGCCGGCTTGGCCCGGCTGACCGGCTACCGCACTGTGGCGCTGCCGGCCCCGGTCGCAGAGGGCGCGGCCGCACCATTGCGAACCGCAATGGGCCAAGGCTGACCCGTGCAATACGAGCGCATCGCAATAGTGAATCGGGGGGAACCTGCGATGCGGCTGATCAACGCGGCGGCTGAGTACCGCGGAGAGTCCGGTCGCGACATTCGCACGATTGCTCTCTACACAGAGCCAGACGCCAAATCGATGTTCGTTCGCGAGGCGGACGAGGCCTACTCGCTCGGTCCGGCCCACTACACGGACGGCTCGGGCAGCCGCAGGGTTGCCTATCTCGACTACGAGCTGCTCGAAAAGGCGTTACGAGCCACTCGAGCAGATGCGGCCTGGGTGGGATGGGGCTTCGTTGCAGAGCACACCGAGTTTGCCGAGTTGTGCGAGCGGCTCGGGATCGTGTTCATGGGACCGAGTCCCGACGCAATGCGAAAGCTCGGCGACAAGATCACCTCCAAGTTGATTGCAGAGCAGGCAGGGGTGCCCATTGCCGCATGGAGCGGCGGGGCGACGGAGACGGCCGCGATTGCGGCAGACCAAGCTGCCCGGCTCGGCTACCCGGTGATGCTCAAGGCGACTGCCGGAGGCGGCGGCCGCGGCATCCGTCGAGTGACTGCGCCGGCGGAGATGGAGGAGGCATTCGCGGCCGCCCGGGCAGAGGCATCGGGGGCCTTTGGCAACGGCACACTGTTCGTCGAGAGCCTGGTGGCCGGAGCCCGCCATATCGAGGTCCAGATCATCGGGGACCACAAAGGCACGGTCTGGCCGGTCGGCGTCCGGGACTGCTCGGTGCAGCGCCGCAATCAGAAGATCATCGAAGAGGCCCCCTCGCCCGCGCTCAGCGCGGAGCAGGATGAGTTCGTGAAGCAGGCTGCCGCACGCCTCGGCGCGGCAGTCGGATATCAAGGAGCAGGCACGGTCGAGTTCCTCTTCGATGAAGGATCCGGCGAGTTCTACTTCATGGAGGTCAACGCCCGGCTCCAGGTGGAGCACCCGATCACGGAAATCACGACGGCGACCGACCTCGTCAAACTCCAGCTCCACGTTGCAGCGGGCGGCCGCCTCGACGGCGAGCCACCACCGACGATGGGCCACGCCATCGAGGCCCGGATCAACGCCGAGGATCCCGATCAGGGTTTCGCCCCGGCGCCCGGCCGCATCGACCTCCTCAGGATGCCAGCCGGGCCGGGCGTCCGCATCGACAGCGGTGTGGAAGAGGGCGACGAGATCGCAGCCGAATTCGACTCGATGATCGCCAAGGTGATCGCAACCGGGGCAAACCGCACGGAAGCGATAAACCGGCTTGATCGCGCCTTGAGTCAGATGCGCGTTGTCATTGCCAACGGCACAAGCAACAAGGGCTTTGTGCAGCACCTGCTCCGCCATCCCGATTTCGTGTCAGGAGCTATCGACGTCGGCTGGGTGGATCGCCTCGGCAGCACCACACCGCGAGGCGACGAGGCCGCGATCGCTTTGATAGCAGCTGCGATATCTGCATGCGAGGCACGACAGTCCGTCGACGTGGCGGCGTTCAAGGCTTCGGCGGCCCGAGGGCGGCCCAGAGTCGAGGACACAGTGGGCTATCCGGTCCAGCTCCGGTTTCAAGGGCAGCGCTACGAGCTGGTGGTCGGACAGGTTGGCCCCACGACCTACCGGATTGCCGCCGGCGACTGCGTCGTGCTGGCTCGGGTCGAGCGGCTCGGCCGCACCGGCACCAGAGTCAGCGTCGGGGAGCGGTCCTGGCGCGTTCTCGCCGCGTTGCATGGCGGCGTTTACACGGTCGAGGTCAATGGCGCCATCTTCCGAATCGCCAACGACGAAGGTGGGGTCATCAGGGCGCCTTCGCCGGCGGTGGTTGTCGCCCTGCTCGTCGAGCCCGGCCAGCAGGTGAAGGCCGGTGACCGCCTCGCAGTGATCGAGGCAATGAAGATGGAGACAACCCTGACCGCCGACTTCGCAGGCGTGGTGCGCCAGGTCGAGGTTCACGAGAACACCCAGGTCGGCACCGGCACAGCCCTCATGGTGATCGACCCGAGCGAAGGCGACGACGACGAGATGGCCACCACCCGCGTCGACCTGACAGAGTGGGCGGAGAGCCTGCCTGGGGGCCACGGGGCATGTGTGCACTTCCTCGACGATCTGCGCCGCCTGATTCTGGGGTGGGATGTGACCAGAGGCCGGCTGGATAGCTACGGCGTTCTCGGCAACGGCGACTGCCTTGCCGGCGCCGAAGATTCGACGATCCGGGCTATGGAGGACGAAACGCTAGAGGCCTTTGCCGACATCATCGCGCTGTTCCGGCGGGAGCCTGAGGTCGAAGAGGATCGACGCTCCTCCGAGGAGTACATGTCGGTATACCTGCGCGACCTGACTGCTCGAGGTGCAGACCTCCCAGACGACTTCCTCGAACAGCTGCGCCGCGCCCTACGTCACTATGGCGTCCACTCGCTGGAGCCGGGCGCCGAGCTAGAAGAGGCCCTTTTTCGCATCGCCAAGTCGCATGTGCGGATGTCCGAACAGATCGCTCCCCTGCTGCAGGTGCTCCAAGATCGCATCCATCACATCCAGAGCGAAGAGAGCAGTTTCAGCGACCTCCTGAATCGATTGATCGCCGAGACTCGCGGCCGCTATCCCGCCGTCAGCGACATCGCCTCCGAAGTCCACTACTACGCCTTCGACGAGCCGTTCCTCCAGTCGATCAAGGACGGGGCCTACGCCCGAGCCGAATCAGACGTCGAGTACCTGATCACCAACCCAGCCGGGCTGGAGCGGCCCGGCCGGGTCGCCGCCCTCGTCTCTTGTACTCAGCCGTTGAAACCGCGGCTGACGCGCCTCTACCGCGAGGCCGCGCCGGCTGCCCGCCAAGCGCTGCTCGAGGTCATGACGCGCCGCTACTACCGGATCCGCGACCTCGGCGCATTCACCAACGCGACGATCAGCGGGATCAGCTTTGCGGCAGCGCAGTACGAGCACGAGGGCCGGACCATCACAGTCGTCAGCACCAACGTGACTACCGGAGAGCTGGCGCGCACCGGCGAGGCGCTGCGGACGTTCCTCGCCGGCATCGAGAAGTCAGACGATGTGGTGGTTGACATTTATGTATGGCACGACGACGGCGAGGCCACCAGCGGAGAGGGTGACGACCTCAAGGCGCTGCTGGCCGAAGAGTTCGGGGAGCTGCAGGTGCGCCGCATCGTGGTGGCACTGACCAATCCGGCCGGCGGAACCGGAATGGCGGGCGTTCTCAACTACACCTTCCGGCCGGATGGCTCCGGTGGCTACGTCGAGGAGATCGTCTTCCGCGACCTCCACCCGATGATGGCCAAGCGGCTCGAATTGTGGCGGCTTGGCAACTTTCAGCTGCATCGTATGCCGTCGCTGGAGGACATCTACGTCTTCCATGCCTCCGCAGCCGACAATCCGCGGGACGAGCGCATCTTCGCCGTGGCCGAAGTGCGCGACCTGACGCCCGTAAGGAATAGCGAAGGGCAGGTGACGCGTCTCCCCGAGTTCGAACGCAAGTTCCACGATCTGCTCGGTGCAGTGCGCCGTTTCCAGGCACAACGCACACCGGAACGCCGGCTGCCCTGGAATCGGATCATCCTCTACCTCTGGCCAGAGCTGACCCTGAGCCCGGACGAGGTCAACGTGCTCGTGCAGCGGCTGGCGCCGAAGACGGTGGGCCTCGGCCTGCAGCGGGTGTCGGTACGCGTGCGGATGCGCTCCAGGAAGGGCAAACTGCGTGACCGTGTCCTCGAGATCAGCAACCCGACCGGCCGCCACATCAGGACCAGGCTGCGCAAGCCGCCCAACCATCCGGTCCGCACCCTGGATCAGTACCACCAGAGCGTGGCTCGGCTGCGGCAGCGGGGGATGATCCATCCCTATGAGTTGATCGGAATCCTGACCCCAGACGAAGGCGCCTCCCGGTCGTTCCCGCCCGGAGAGTTCCAAGAGCTCGAGCTCGAGGCGGGCGGCCTGGCTCCGATCGAGCGTCCGCCCGGCTCCAACCCCAGCAACATCATCGTCGGGCTCACTACCAACTTCACGGACAAACATCCTGAGGGCATGACCCGGGTCGCCATCTTCGGTGATCCCAGCCGCGGCATGGGCAGCCTCGCCGAGCGCGAGTGCAAACGGATTGTCGCCGCCCTCGATTACGCGGAAGCTCGTGGCTACCCGGTTGAGTGGTTCGCGGTCTCGGCGGGAGCGTTGATCTCGATGGAGAGCGGCACCGAGAACATGGATTGGATCGCCATCGTGCTGCGCCGCCTCGTCGAGTTCACTCAGGAGGGAGGCGAGGTGAACGTGATCGTGGCCGGCATCAACGTCGGCGCCCAGCCCTACTGGAATGCCGAAGCCACCATGCTGATGCACACCAAGGGGATCCTCGTCATGACACCGGACAGCGCCATGGTGCTGACCGGCAAGGACGCCCTCGACTACTCAGGCGGTGTATCAGCCGAGGACAACCAGGGCATCGGGGGCTACGAGCGCATCATGGGGCCGAACGGGCAGGCCCAGTACTTCGCCAGAGACCTGCCGAGAGCCTGCCAGCTGCTTCTGGCCCACTACGACCATACATACGTAGTTCCCGGCGAGCGCTTTCCCCGAGCCATCGAGTCGCACGATCCGTCTGAGCGCAGCATCGAGACCTCGCCGCACCGCGGCGAGTTCGCCACGATCGGCGACGTCTTCTCCGAGGACAGCAACCCGGGCCGCAAGAAGCCCTTCGAGATGCGCGACGTGATGGCTGCGACCATTGACAACGACCGGGTCCCGCTGGAGCGGTGGTTCGGAATGCAAGACGCCGAGACGGCGATCGTCTGGGACGCCCATCTGGGAGGGCAGCCAATAACGATGATCGGATTCGAGTCGAAGCCGATCGCCCGACTCGGCGCAGTGCCGGCGGACGGCCCGACCCATTGGACCTCAGGCACACTCTTCCCCCGATCCTCGAAGAAGGTCGCCCGCGCCATCAACGCCGCAAGCAATAACCGGCCGCTTGTAATCCTGGCCAACCTGTCCGGATTCGACGGCTCTCCCGAGTCGATGCGCACGTGGCAGCTCGAGTACGGCGCCGAGATCGGCCGCTCGATCGTCAACTTCCGGGGCCCAATCGTCTTCTGCGTGGTGTCGCGCTACCACGGCGGAGCATTCGTGGTGTTTTCCAAGGCGCTCAACGACAACATGGAGGTAGCGGCGCTCGAAGGCTCGAAGGCTTCGGTCATCGGCGGAGCCCCGGCCGCTGCCGTCGTGTTCGGGCGGGAGGTGCGGCGACGCACCGAGGAAGACCCCAGGGTCGTCGAGTTGCGCAAGCGGAGTGAAGAGGCGATGGGTACGGACAGAACCAAGTGGGCCAACGAGTTGAAGGCGATGCGCGACGTCGTGACAGCCGACAAGCGGGGCGAGGTCGCCGACGAGTTCGATTCGATTCACAACATCGAACGGGCACTCGAAGTTGGATCCGTCGACCACATCGTGGCCGCGTCAAAGCTGCGCCCCTACCTGATCGGGGCGGTGGCACGGGGCATGGTTCGTGAACTGGAACGCCATGGCGGAAACTGAGCCGATCTCCATCGTCTGGCACTCGGCCGGCCTCGGACAGCTGCCGGTCGACGACTCATGGATAGACGATGTCGAGGCGGCGCGGTTCTCCGGTATGACGTACCGCAAACGCCGGGACGAGGCGCTATTGGCGCGCCATACGGCCAAGACTGCCGTGGCTCGCTTGATCGAAGCGTCGACCGATCCAGCCGCCCTCCGGGACGTGACCATTCGCAACGCTGCCGACGGCGCCCCATACGTCCAGCTCCGCGGCGAGCACGCGGCAATCCAGATCGCGATGACCGACCGAGCCGACTGGGCGGTCACGGCACTGGCCAGGGGGACGGCGCGGATCGGCTGCGATCTCGAGTTGGTGGAACCGCGCAGCGCCGCCTTTGCCGACCAATACCTGACCGGGCCCGAGCAAGAGTTGCTCGCGAGCGCGGCGGATCCGGCGCTGATCGCCAACCTCATCTGGTCAGCCAAGGAGAGTGCACTGAAGGTGCTGCGCACCGGGTTGCGCCGCGACACCCGGTCGGTCGAAGTTCGCCTCCCCGCCGAGCCTGCGAAGGAGTGGAACCGGCTCGAGGTCCATACGGTGGAGGGGACCAGCTTCCCTGGGTGGTGGGCACG
>JAHEJX010000032.1 GCA_024638645.1 Actinomycetes bacterium | reverse complement strand
CGAGTCCGGTATCCGGCAATATGCGCTACCTGCTCGATCTCGGAAGGGACGCGCCGATGCGCCCGCCTGGTGGAAATATGCGGGCTGGCGCGTCGATGTGCCGGCACTGGTGCCGGATGTAATGGGGCTTGGGAGAGATGGCGTGGTTGCCGCCGGGTGCGAGTCTTACTCGTCGGGTGGAGCCCGGGTTACTCCTGGGGCGAGGAACCGTCTTCGGCCCGCCGGTGAGTCGGGGTCGATGGTGTAGCCGTATTGGTGGACGACGACGTGGTGGTGGAACCAACACAGCAGTACTAGCCCGTCGGGGTCGTGGTCACCGCCGTTGGCTTGGTGAATGATGTGGTGCGGCTCCAGGCGGTAGCGGGAGGTGCAACCGCCGGCTTGGCAGCCACCGTCGCGGAAGAACACGTAGTCGCGCGTCCGTTGCGGCAGCCGGTCACCGTCGGTGGGAACAGCTTTCAAGCCGTCTACATCGATGAGGGTGGTTTGGGTATCCCCGACGCAGAGGATCTCTTCGAGAGTGTTGGGGCCGACTTTGATTCCGGAGCGGGTTGTGGCGCCGGATTCTCCTGCGGTGCGGTGGCATTCGGCAGCGTCAACAAAGATGTGAGCGGGGAGACGGCGTGGTGCCGGCCCATCGGGCGCTACTGGTGCGAGGTCGTCCAGAGCTAGTGAAACGAGGGCGTCGATCCTGCGCTGTTCGAGGCGGGGCCGGTGCTCATCGCTTGGATCTACGATCTCGTCGGCGCGGTTGTCGAGAGCGGTGAGGACGGCTTCCATGTCGGCTCCGGTCATCGCGAACGATCCGGTGGCGAGGGTGCCCCCGAGGTTGGGTTGGAACCACAGTCGACGCGCCCGGAAGGCCTCGCTTTCATCGAGCGGGCTCATACGGCGGTGCCGGGCCATGAGCTGACCCAACTGACCAACGGACACTCCCGCGGCACGGTCCATGACTTTCTCGGAGGCACCGGCGTTCTCGAGGCGGGCCATACCGGCAGCCCGGTCGGTAGAGGCGACTCCGGCACGGAGCGAGTCGTGGATTTCCGCCGACCCGGACTTGGCGAGGACCGCGAGGTCAGAGGCGTTGCGGGGTTGCATGTCGAGCCGGCCCGCGATCCATTCCGGTAGGGAGCGGCACCCGTCCCAGGCCGGAACCTGGAGGTGATCGACCGCGGCGAGGATCTCGACCTGGCGAGCCCGGATTCGGGATATCAGGCCTTCGAGACGTTGCAGCTCGGTTTCCATCTGGTC
Source organism: Actinomycetes bacterium (assembly GCA_024638645.1). Taxonomy (GTDB): domain Bacteria; phylum Actinomycetota; class Acidimicrobiia; order Spongiisociales; family UBA5794; genus JAHEJX01. The sequence goes on along the minus strand of JAHEJX010000032.1, from coordinate 34,202 downwards.
GACGGTCTGGAACGAGTCAGCGACTCGGTCGATGTCGATTGTCGTAGTGGACAGCATGAAGACATAGTGACAGACAGGTGTGACAAGAAACACTCGATTAGGCGCGGGTCCGACCTGCGTGCGCGCACTTAGCTCCCCCTCCGCCTCGCTGCGCTCGGCACCTCCCCCAACGCTCGCATAGGGCTCGCTGGAGGAGGAGACAGACACGACCCGACCAAACCCGAGCCGGTCCCGGCCTGCATGCGCGCACCTAGCTCCCCCTCCGTCTCGCTGCGCTCGGCACCTCCCCCAACGTCGCTGACGCTCCTGGGGGAGGAGACAGACACGACCCGACCGCCGCAATCCGACCAGACCGCCGCAATCCTCCCTACCCGACCGCCGTAAGCCGCCCAAGAGAACTCCAGCCCGCAGCAAACCACTGCCTTCGATGCAAACCGACGCACCCGACCACCGAACCACCCGGCGAAGCCACGCGCAAGACCACCGGGCGCGCTCCTGCTGACCCCACTTTCCTAACCGCCTCCGGCGGTCAGTTCGCCGAGTTTGCAGAGCAAACCTAGGTACGGGATTGCTCCGCAAATCCCGCCCCTACGGGGGAACCAACAAGACCCCCCGCCAACCTCCGACTCACGCCAGCGGCGCCAGTGCCTCGGCAATCCGCGGAACCGTCTCGTCGTCGAACGGTGCGAACGCGGTCACGACAATGTGATCGGCGCCTGCCGCTAGAAACCTGCCGGCCAGGTCCGTCAGCTCTTCCCGACTCTCCGGCATCCGCAACTGGGCGGACACCTCGATCTCGCCGACGTCGCGCCCAAGCTCAGCGCACATCCCTGCGAGCCGAGCCTTGTAGTCGGCGAGCACCTCTGGCGGCTCGGTCGGGTTGAAGTAGTTCCAGTGGTCCGCCCACTTGGCGACAAGCGGAAGGGTGCGCTTGGGCCCGATTCCGCCGATCACGAATGGAGGCCGCGGCTGCTGGACCGTTGCATGGGCGAGCCGAGCATCGCTGAGCGTGAAGTGATCCCCTTCGAAGCTGTAGGAGTCCTGCGTGAGCAGACCATCGACGATCTCGAGCGCCTCGGCGAAGCGACCCCACCGGGTGGGCGCGTCGCCTAAGTCGATGCCGAATGCGTCATGCTCCGCCTGGTTCCAGCCGGCGCCAAGCCCGAGCTCGAGGCGTCCACTCGAGATCTCGTCCACTGAAGCGGCCATGTGCGCAAGAAGGGCGGGATGGCGGAAGGTATTCGAGCTGACCATGACCCCGAGCCGCAGCCGCGAAGTGATGGCCGCCAGCGACGCCAACAGTGTCCAGGCTTCCCACGTGGGCACGATCGGGCCGCGCGACGGGTAGAAGTGGTCGAGCAACCACCCCCCGGTGAAGAACCCGTCCTCGTCGGCAGCCCGCCAAATCTGTGACATCTGTTCCCATGAGATGTCGATCGGCGCAGCCTTGAAAGAGAACTTCGGCGCAGTGTCACCCATTCGAGTCGGGCTGCGTCACGGTGAGACGCCGACACCCTCCAGCAGCGGCTTGAGCTCCACGGCCTTGCCGTTCTGCGTGGAGGACTCGAGCGCGGCGCGGACAACGGCCAACGCCCGTATCGCCTCATCGATACCGACCTCAACGGTCGCTGCACCGCGGATGGCCAACGCGAACTCGTCGAGCTGCTCACGGAACATGTCGGTAGCCGGCATATCAACATCCCGCCGGGTCATGTCGCCGTAACCCTGTGACACGAGTGAGCTCCACTCATCGGCCTGATGGGACTCGTCCCAATGGGTGAAGTCCAGGTCGTACATCAGATTGGCCTTGGTGCCCTGCACCCGCAGCTGATAGATGCCGGGAGAAGCCCAGCCGCAGCCGATGTAGCCGAGGGCACCCGATTCGAACTCGAGGATTGCCATCACTGCGTCCGGGATTTCTGCCTTGGTGTAGAGCTTGCGGGCGTGGGCACTGACCTGAGCAACGGGCCCGAGAAGGTATTGCAGATTGTCGGCGTGGTGCACGCCAAGCTGGATGAAGGTGCCCCCGGGGCTCTTGTCTGCGTACCAACGCCACGTGTCGGTCGTGAGCTCTAGACCACGTTCATTCGAGAAGTTGGCCTCTGCCAGCGAAACGTCGCCAAGGGAACCGTCTTCGATCCACTGCTTCATGACTCTCGCCCCCGAAAGGCGCCTGGCGCTGTGACCGACTGCGAACAGGCCGCCCGTCTTGTGGACGGCGTTGCGCACGTCGAGGGCGTGTTCGAGCGTGTGGGCGATCGGCTTGTCCGTGTACACAGCCTTGCCGGCTTCGAGCGACGCAATGATCAGATCGCGGTGGGTGTCGTTTGGCGTCGTGATCATGACACCTTCGACATCGTCGTCGGCGAGCAGCTCGTCGAGGGTGGCAGCCGACTTGGGGATGCCGAACTCCTCTTGAAAGGCCGCCCTCTTCTCCTCGGAGCGGCTGAAGCACGACGTCAGTTCGACAACATCTCCTCGTTGGGCTCCGCGCGCCAAGACGCGTGCCCACCTCCCAAGGCCAATCGGCGCCAAGCGAACCTTGTCCGTCACTCTCGGACCTCCTTCATCACTTCAATGTCCGTTTCCTGAATGTTGTCCTGCAAGTTGGGGTGCGGGAAGAAACAAATGAGCTCCATTTCCGACCCTGCGTCGGGCACCGTGGCGTGGGCTGCGCCGGCAGGCACCAAGACCGTGTCCCCCGGTTCGATTCTGTGAAACTCGCCTTCGATGTAGACAGCTCCGCTTCCCGACTTCACGTAAATGACCTCTTCGCTGTGTGGATGGACGTGGGCCAGCCGACTTGCCGTGCGTTCCGGCCTCGACACCCGCAGGCTCGAGGCTGCACCGAGATTCTGTAGCGGGTCGCCGGAATGCCTGCCCGGCAGCTCGGTGAACTCGACCTGGGCGCCACCGATGACCGTCATTGCCACAGCTCAAAGATGTCGTTGACCCTGTTGACGATCTCGCCGGCCACCGTCGACGCAAAATCCGCCGCCAGATCCGCAGTTGCCCAGGCCGGCTCGCCGTACCAGCCGTCTGGGTCGATTTCGGTTACGTCGGTGATGTACCCGTAAACCTCGCGGCTACGGCGCATGTCATCCATAGCAGCCGCCTTCGGCGGCCTCGTGCTGTCGCCCGCCCGTTCGGTGTGCACAAGCTCAGGATCGTGGGCCAGCACTGCTAGAGCTTCGAGACCCCCGCCATGGGTCAGCTCGCCCCCCTGGCCGGCATAGAGGCGCTGCGCCACGTAGCAGGCGTGGGCAGTCAGGACTTTCACCCCGTCGTGGCGATTCTGCACGTCGGTCGCGACAGCATCCATGGCAGCGATGTTGCCCTCGTGCCAGTTGACGAAGACGAAGCGCTCGGCACCCATCGCGATCATCTCCTCGCAGATGTCTGTTAGCAACGCCTCGAAGGTTGACCTCCGGAGGCTGACCGTTCCCGGGTGTCCAGCGTGGATCGGGGTAACTCCATATGGTCCAAATGGCACGAGGAGGCCGTCGATTCCCGATGCCACAGCTGCGGCAACGACTTCGGCGGCGATGGTGTCCGTTCCGTTGGGAAGATGAGGGCCGTGCTGCTCAACGCTGCCAAACGGAATCACTGCGATGGGCGAGCGGGCCAGCGCGGCCGCCACCTCAGGACTCGTCAGGTCATACAGACGCCCGATCACGTGACCTCCTCTGGTATCGGGACGGCGTGCAACGGGGCGTCGCCATCCAACAGCCGCCGAGCTTCCTCGGCTGTCTTGATACGCAGCGCTTTCTCAGACTCCTCTGTGTACCAAGCGATGTGGGGAGTCATGATGACCGAGTCCAGCACATCCGCGAAAATGGACGCATCGGCCGGCTCCGGATCGAAAACGTCTAGGGCCGCCACAGCCGGCGAACCGATGGCAAGGCCGGCCACGAGAGCAGGCGTGTCGATCAGCGAGCCGCGGGCTGTGTTGACGATGATGCTGCCGGCTCGCATCGATGAAATCTCATCCGGACCGATCAGCGGACCTTCACCCGAACCCGGCGCATGCAGGCTGACGACATCAGACTGCTCGAGCAGCTCGGAGAGCGACGCTGACTCGATCTCGGATTCCTCGATCGGTACATGCTCGTCAAAAGCGAGCAACCTTCCAAAACCGAGGCTCACAAAGTGGCGAGCGGCGGCGCGGCCAATCCGCCCAAACCCGACGATGCCGACCGTGAGTGACTCCGGAAGGTGCAGTGGCCTGACCTGGGATATGTCCCACACTCCGCTCTTGACCATGTTGTCCAGCTGTGGGATGCGGCGCAATGCGGCCATGGCAAGTGCCACCGCGTGGAGCGCAACGGCTTCCGTGCCGTAGTCCGGGACGTAGGCAACCGCGATGGAACGGCGCGCCGCGGCTACGACATCGATGTTGTCGTAGCCAACCCCGTACCTGACGATGCCTCTGCAATGCAGTTGGCCGAGGGTTGCTGCGTCGAATTGAGGTCGGGGGCCGGCGAGGATCACCTCAACGCCGCCGGCGGCCGCAACGATCGCATCCGAAGAGGCTCCAGGGTCTGTGCTGATTTCATCCGCGCCCAACCCGAGAATGTCGGCCTCGAGCTCGATGTCCGGCCAGCGAGCCCCGATGATTGCTACACGCATCCCAACCTCTCGAAGGGCCGTCCAGCATAGGCTGGCGCTGCAATCGATTGCAGCGGGGGCTCGGGTTGATTGACAGCAACGCAGTTTGCGCTCTAACTTCGGTGCCAACAGGCCGTGCAATCGATTGCAGGCCCCGGATTCAAGCGCTTTGGATCCATCTTTGGATGGCCCCAGCTAGGAGACGAGTAATGATTCGATCCAAACGACCAAGCCGCTTGGCTGCACTCTTCGGTGTGCTCCTTGCACTGGCCATGGTCGCCGCAGCATGCTCCGACAGTGACCCGTCAGACACCACGGTTAGCACCACCCAGGGGACAACGGACACAACTGCAGGAAGTACAGACACCACCGCGGGAGGAACAGACACCACCGCGCCGGCGACTACAACGCCGGGAACAGAGATCAGCAACCCGGGCGTCTTTGTCCACGCCGCTGACGATGAGCCCACCACGCTCGACCCGGCCCAGGTGGAGCCCGGCGAGGGTGGCGAGACGATAATCCTCCAGGTCTACGAGCGTCTCCTCGAGATTGGGAATTCTGGTCCCGACCCGGTTCCCAGCTTGGCAACCGAGGTGCCGAGTGTTGGCAACGGCCTGATCTCCGCCGATGGGACGGTATTCACGTTCCCCCTCCGCGAGGGTGTGACCTTCCATGACGGCACTCCGTTCACGGCCGACGACGTGCTGTTCTCGTGGGATCGTGCCATGACAATGGACTTGCCGGACGGTGCCGCCGGCGTGCTCAGCGACACGGTCGACAGCATGCGAGTTGTCGATGACTTCACCTTTGAAGTGACGCTGCAGGAGCCAAACGCCGCATTCCTCAACGCCGTGGTGCCTGCGATGGTCTCGTCGATCGTCAGCCAGGACGCGGTCGAAGCCAACGGCGGCGTAGTGGCCGGTGAGTTCAACGAGTTCATGTCCGGCAATCCGGTTGGTACCGGCCCTTACGAGTTCGTGGCATGGAACCGTGGAGAGGATCTTCAGTTCACGATCTTCGACGGATACTGGGGAACCCCTGCATTTCTCGACCTACGCGTCGAGATCGGAGCCAGCCCCGACATCCGGGTGCTGGGCCTGCGCGCCGGCGATTACGACACGATCGAAGCGGATCCGTCCTTCATCGGTGACGTCCAGGGAGCCGAGGGCGTAACGGTCGACGGTGAGGGCCTCACAGTGGAGCCCATCCACATCGGGTTCAACCTGAAATTCGATCCCGCCGATCTGCCCGACGGTGACCGCATCCCGGCCGGCTTCCTCAACGATCCGAGGGTGCGCCAGGCGTTCAACCTCGTGTTCGACTACAACGCCTTCGTGAACGCGGCGCTCGGCGGGTTCGGCGACTTCAACCCGCATTACATTCCGCAAGGCATCTTCGGGTACGACCCGACCGCGCCGGTCTACGACCAACAGGACCTGGCGAGAGCCGAGGAACTGTTCCGTGAGGCCGGCTACTGGGACGAAGGGTTCTCGATCTCGGTAGTAACCGAAGAAGCAAACCTGTTCGAGGTGGCAGCCTTGGTCTTCAAAGACTCGGTCGATAATCTCAACAACCCGAACATGGAGATCACCGTCGCCGCGGTGGCCGAGGCCGTGTTCGACGACGCCCATGCCTCGGATCCGGTTCCGTACGCCATGTGGGTCAAGAACGCCGACCCGTTCGCCGACCCCAGTGCCTACCTGGACTCGTACGCGCTTCCCGACGGGGAGTGGGGCGAGATCCACGACTTCCGGGCGGGATACGCCGACGCCGACCGAGTACAGACGCTCATCGACAGCGCCCGCATTGAGTTGGACCCGGCGGCTCGCGCCGCGATTCTCGCCGAGATCCAGCGGGTGCTGTACGAGGACCCGATGTGGCTGATCGCAGCCCAGGAGGGTGTTGTCTCGGCCCGTCGCGACTGGGTCCAGGGATACATCTCGAATCCCCTGTGGCCGCGACCGAGCATCAAGTTCGCTTTGCTCGACAAGGGGTAGACGGCAACCAGGTGAAAGCTAAACGCAATCGCGCAGCCCCCGGATCTGTCCGGGGGCTGCGCAAGGCAACCACGATCGGCTAAACAGGACGAACCGTGCAGATCCGCGATTACATCCTCAGACGTCTCATGGTCTTGCCGGTATTGATCATCGGCGTGTCCATCATCGTGTTCGCCCTCACCCGGGTCGGCGGATCTCCCATCGGGGTGTATCTCCAGACGGGAATGACTCAAGAGGAGGTAACCGAGCTCGAAGAACGGTTTCACCTCGACGACCCGCTGCCGGTGCAATACGTCTACTGGGCCGGTGGAGTACTGACCGGGGAACTCGGATGGTCCGGCGTGGCGGCAGCCCCCGTCACCGATGTGTTCCTCCCAAAACTGGCCGCCACCATGGAGCTGGCGATCTCCTCAGCTCTCGTGGCCGTCGTCCTCGGCGTCGCCCTCGGGACCTTCGCCGGGGCGAGGAGGAATCGGCTTCCCGACCACCTCACCCGCGTGTTCTCGATCAGCGGCGCCGCCATGCCGTTGTTTTGGTTCGCCATCCTGTTACTCATCGTGTTCTGGGTATACCTGGGCTGGTTCCCGATCGGCCGGAGCGACCCCAACATCTATGCCCGGATCGATCATCCCACCAACCTCTACACCATCGATTCTCTCCTCGCCGGCGACTTCGGCGCGTTTGGCGATGCCTTGTGGCACCTCGTGCTACCGGCCGCGACGCTTGGTTATGGAGCCACCGCCATCATCGCCCGCATGATGCGCTCGTCACTGGTCGAGGAGCTCCAGGAGGATTACGTGGATGCCGCCAGAGCCAAGGGCCTCCCGGAGCGCCTCGTGCTGCGGCGCCACGCTCGGCGCAATGCCCTGATCCCGACGGTCACTGTGATAGGGCTCAGCTTCGGCTTCCTGCTCCAGGGCAGCGTGGTGGCCGAGATCATCTTCCGTTGGCCGGGACTGGGGAGATGGATGGCCGACTCGGTGCTGCGCGGTGACCAGGCCACGATCATGGCTTACGTCCTGTTCACTTCAGTGCTATTCCTGGTGGTCAATCTGGCCGTTGACGTCATCTACGCCTATCTCGACCGTCGCGTCGTTCTTGGGGAGTAGCCATGGTTGACGTACCCGCCGGTCCCGCTCCCGCCCGCATCACAGACTCGGCGTGGAGGGTCCGAACGCGCCGGGGCGGTGAGCTGCTGATGTCGTTACTGAAGAACCCGACCACCGTGGCCGGGCTGGTCTTCATCGTGCTCCTACTGGGCATGGCCATCTTTGCCCCGTTGATTGCCGAACCGAACACGCCTGACGCCTACCAGATGCCGCGGGACTGGGGCGCTCTGGCCGTGCCCCCCGGTTCCCCAGGTCACATCCTCGGAACCACCAACGTCGGAGGTGACGTCCTCTACGGCGTCGTGTGGGGAGCCCGCACCTCGCTGCGCCTTTCCGTCATCGTCGTGTCGCTGACCGTGCTCATCGGCGTGACGGTGGGGAGCATTGCCGGCTTTCGAGGTGGCAAGGTCGACGAGATCCTCATGCGCATCGTCGACGTGTTTCTCTCCATCCCCGAGTTGATCTTCGCCTTGGCGATAGCCGCCGTCCTCGGGCCGTCGTTCCGCAACATCATCCTGGCGCTCGCCGTTGTCTTTTGGGTGAAGTACGCCCGGATCATGCGGGCCCAGATCATCCACGTGAAAGAGAACGAGTACGTGGACGCGGCCCGCGTCATCGGCGACTCGCCGTTGCGGATCTATCTAAAAGACATCCTGCCCAATTCGATCACCCCGGTTGTCGTCCAGGCCACGCTCGATATGGGCAACATCGTCCTGGTTGGGGCGACGCTCAGCTTCATCGGTCTATCGGAGGCCGGCATCGCCGAGTGGGGGGTGCTCGTTTCGGAGGGTCAATCCGGAATCTCCGCAGGTCGGTGGTGGTCCTCCACGTTCCCCGGGATGATGGTGTTCCTGTGGGCTCTCGGGTTCAACCTCTTCGGCGATGGGCTGCGCGACGTGCTCGACCCGAAGACGGAATCAACCCGATGAGCCTCATCGATGGCATCGGGCCCGAGGCGGCGCCAAGGGCCCGCCCCGCGGTTGCCTCGGTGAAAGACCTCCGCGTTCACTTCCGCTCCAAGGTGGGAGTCGTCCATGCCGTCGACGGGGTTAGCTTCGACATCGGCGATGGCGAAACACTGGGCCTAGTCGGCGAGACCGGGTGTGGCAAGAGCGTTACGGCCCGCTCATTCCTCGACCTGGTACCGATGCCGCCCGGCATCAAGGCCGGAGGCGCCATCGAGTTTCGTCCCCACCACACCTGCCCGAGCTGCGATGGCGCCGGATGTGAAACGTGTGATGATTCGGGCCGCCAGGCTGAGCCTTGTGACTCGTGCAATGGCGGAGGATGCGAGGGGTGTGGCCACACCGGCCAGCGCACCATCGACCTTCTCGAGATCAGCGAAAAGGACCTGCAAACGATTCGCGGCAACCGGATCGCGATGATCTTCCAGGACCCAGGCAAGGCGCTCAACCCGGCGCTGCCGATCGGAGAGCAGGTCGCCGAAGTCTTCTTCCAGCATCGCGCCGATGACTTGTTGGCGGACGCCGGGGCGTCCGACGGCACCGAGGCCCTTGGCGGTGCTCTGATTCAACGCAAAGCGGGCCTCAAGACAAGCCGCATCGAGGACTTCCTCCTGTCGCTTCCGCCACTGCGGGGCCAGCGCACCAAGCTCATGGCCGCGGTCCAAACCAGGGTGGCGGAGGCGCTGGCGGAGACTCAGATCCCAAACCCTCGCAAGGTCATGGACCGCTACCCACATGAACTATCCGGTGGGATGCGCCAGCGGGTGATGATTGCTCAGGCGATCGCCTGCGATCCGGATCTCCTGATAGCCGACGAGCCGACAACCGCTCTCGATGTCACTGTGCAGGCTCGAATCCTCGAGTTGATCCGTGATCTGCAACAGCGCCACCGCACCTCGGTCCTCTACATCAGCCACGACCTGTCTCTAGTGAAGGAAGTGTGCGATCGGGTCGCAGTTATGTACGCCGGCCGCATCGTCGAATCGGCCGCCACGTCCTCGATCTTCACAGATCCACACCACCCATACACACAGGGCCTGCTGGCGGCCATACCGTCTGCGAATCATGAGCGGGGACGGCTCGTGGCGATTCCGGGGAACGTTCCCGAGCTGATCGATCCTCCTGCTGCCTGTCGCTTCGCCGGACGTTGTCCCTATGAAGCCCCAGCCTGCACCGCCCACGATCCGCTAGCCACCACCATTACGGCGAACCACGAAGTCGCATGCTTCATCCACCATGCCCCGGCCGGCGACGAAGAACGGCCAACGTGGGATCGGAAGGTGCGATGACGGCGCCGGCGAACACCGTGGTCCGAACTGGGCGCGACGGCGACGACCTGCTTGTGGCAGTCCGCGACCTCAAGAAGCACTTCCCCATTCGCGAAGGGGCACTACAGAAGGTCGTAGGTCACATCAAAGCGGTCGACGGGGTCAGCTTCGACATTCGGCGAGGCGAAACTGTCGGGCTCGTCGGTGAGAGCGGTTGCGGCAAGACGACGCTTGGCCGTGTCGTGAGCGGGCTGACCGAACCGACCGATGGCGGGGTCTACTTCGGGCTGGGCGGAGAGGAGCGCCGCAAGCTCGACACACTGCTCGAAGTGCAATCACCTGATCGCACCGACGAGCAATCGGAGGCTCTATCCGCCCTCGACGCGAACCATCGAGTGGACGTAATGGTCGGTGACGCCTTCGATCACTACCGGCGCAACTGCCAGGTTGTCTTCCAGGAATCGTTCGCCTCCCTCAATCCACGGCAACTGATCAAGGACATCGTTGGACGGCCACTTCGTGTCCATCGTGAGGCCTCGGGCTCAGACCTCACCGAACGAGTCGTCGAGTTGCTCGAACAGGTCGGTCTCGGTCGCCAGCACCTGTTCCGCTATCCGCATCAGTTCTCAGGCGGCCAACGGCAACGCATATCTATTGCACGAGCGCTGGCGCTCGATCCTGAGCTCGTCATCCTCGACGAGCCAACGAGCGCTCTCGACGTTTCCGTACAGGCGCAAATCCTGAACCTGCTCCACGAACTGCAGCAGGAGCGCAACCTCGCGTACCTATTCATCACACACGATCTGTCTGTCGTGCGCCACATGGCCGACCGCATCGTCGTGATGTACGTCGGCAAAGTCGCCGAGGCCGGCCCAACGCAGACGATCTTCGAGCGGCCCGAGCACCCATATACCGACGCGCTTCTCGCCTCGAGCCCAGACATGAAGGAGTCGGCTCAAGACTTGCAGGCGCTGGAGGGAGCAATTCCCGATCCGGCCTTGCCGCCTCAAGGTTGCCGTTTTCACACCCGCTGCCCCGTCGCCACTCCCGCCTGCGGCTGGGAAGTCGACGACATCGTCCGCTGGCTCGAGGACGAAGAAGGCATGTTCGACGAACTGCGCGACGTGGAGCGAAAGAGCCCGTTCGAGGCCGCGCTGTCCTTCCGCAGCGAAGACGCAGCCAACCGTCTGGCTGCAGCTCTCCGCAGCGACGCGGTCCCCGATGCGATGCGCAGCGCCATCGAAGATCTAAACACCACAGGCACGGACACACGGATCCGTTTCACCGCAGTCGATGAGGTGCAGCTCACACTGCGCAGCGAAGACCACGTTGCAGCGTGCGTCCTGAACCGAGGGACGTCGACCGAGCCGAGCTAGACCTCGCGCTTCGCCTCGAAGAAGTCCGTCAGCATCGCTGCGCAATCGTCGCCGAGCACTCCATGGACCAGATCGATCCGATGGTTCAGTCGTTCGTCTTGCGGGATGTTGTACAGACTCCACGCCCCTCCGGCCTTGAGGTCCGCCGCGCCATAAACGATGCGCTCAACACGTGCCCACACCGCCGCCATGGCACACATGGCGCATGGCTCGAGCGTCACAACGAGCGTGTGGCCGTCGAGGTGCCAGTCGCCGTTGGCCCTCGAGGCCATCGAGATGGCCAACATCTCGGCGTGGGCGGTAGCGTCGCCGTCGACTTCTCGGCGATTGTGGGCAGCAGCCACGATTTCGCCGGCCCTGTTGACAAGAACGGCGCCGACCGGGACGTCGCCGTGCTCGCCCGCAATGTGTGCCTGACCCAAGGCCAGGTGCATCCACTCTTCGAACTGGCTGGCTCGGTCAGCCCCTGACTTGGCCATCGGAATCCTCTTCTACAATCTCGGGCACCCTAGGAGGGATCGCATAGTCTGGCCTAGTGCGCGCGCCTGGAAAGCGCGTAAGTGGTTTACGCCGCTTCGTGGGTTCAAATCCCACTCCCTCCGCCAAAGCCGGGCTCACCCGCCCGCCGTAATCATCTCGCCACCGGAAATGCACATCCACACCGCACGGCGCCGGTTACCCGACCTGGCCGATGAGCGTGTCTGCATGGCATTTTCAACCCGGTAGCACAAAGCAGGTTGTGTCTTAGGCCTCTGGTCAGCGATCGTTTCGCGGTCTTACTTTTGGAGTTGCGACGGCTCCAGCCGTCCCGGCACGTGGGGGCAAAGCACTTGGAGGTGCTGCATTCGAAGGACTCTTGTAGTGGGAATGGAGTTTGGCTTGATATTCGGCTTGGCCGGACCGGTCGTACGGGCGGGCACTGGTGGGCTAGCTGAGAAGGGCCAATAGTCGGAATGGGGAGCCCCGAGCGGAGAGCAAGGCATCGCGGGAGCTGTTGGCGTGGGCATCGACGCCCGCAGGGACGTCTACGTCAGCGCAGAAGGAGACGGATTGATTCACGTCTTCGTCGCAACGTCTACGTAGACGACCATTTCACCAGTCTGGTCACCTGGTACAAGGCCAAAGGAGGGTGCAAGTGACAGAACCCCTGATAGCGGACGATTGCCGAGAGGACCGGGCCCCCGCCGGGGTCCTCTCTTCGCATGCCTACCGGGCCCGGCCACAGCCGCTCAGCGTCCAGCAGCCGGGCTGGAGCGACCAACGGGGTTCGTGATCGGAACCGTGTATCTCAAGCGACCCGCAGCTCTCTTATAGCTGCAAGGGCCCAGAAGTGAGTTTGGGGGAAGAAGTGAACGCTTTCACACTAAGTAATAGACGAGCAGCTCTAGCTGCATTGCTTGCAATCGCACTGGCGGTGGCGATGCTCATGGCAATACAAGGCGAAGCCGACGCAGGCGCAGTTGCGACGCATGTCATCGGAGCGGAGGTTGACACCGAGGTAAACGCCCTAAACGCTAATCCTGGCAACAAAGGCGATGTTCTGATGACCGTTCTAGTGACCAAGTCACGCACCCAGAGGCCAATAAGCAACGTCGCTGCCTCAGTGGCGCGCAACAACACCGGGATCACGCTGCCGGCTCGCGTCGAGCTCAGCTCGTTGACGGTCGCCGCCGGTGGCTGCGCCGCAACGCCAATCCAATTCAGCAACTCCGGGAACGGGGTCTACAGCATCCGATTGGTGCCGTTTGTCAACAACGCCAGCTGCGAGTGGATCGCTGGTGACTACGTCTACATGGTGACGATCAAAGGGTCGGGCGGAGCAGTCCTGGGCCAGGGCCTGGCCAAGCTCAGCCTGTAGAACAGCGACGACCTACGAACTAGGTGCACGGGTTTCGGCCCGTGCACCGCTTCGTGCGCACGACGGGTTGAAGACGCGGCGCTCATCGCTGATCGGTACGCGGCAGCGCCTAGCCGGCGTCGCTCCCGATCGATTGGGCGATCGCCAACACTTCGCTGAGCGGCAGGGCGGACTCGATGCGGAACGTGAGCTCATCGTCCTGCCACAAGAGGGTGTTGCCAACGAGGCGGGCGGAGTCTTCGAGCACGGTGTCGTCTGCCCCGAAGAATGCAATCGTGTGACTCCCTTCGATCCAGAAGCCGCGTAGCTCCCCGGCGATGGTGACCTCACGGAAGCGGGCATCCCCTGACAGCTGCTTGATGGCCACCTCGCCTGCGGTGCGGAACTGCGTGATGATCAGCCCGGCGCTCTCGCCCTCGTTGCGATACACCAGACTGGCCAGCCCGTCGGCGACGTCGGTGCGCACGAATAAGGCGGGGTCGGTGAGCCCGGCGACGCGCGGCAGCCGCGGGGCGAACCCGACCAGTCCGGCGACTTCGTCGAGCTCCACCTCGCGGCCCAGCGGCTCTGCCGTCGGCGAGGCCGGCGGCAGGTCGTACTCAGCGACGTGTTCGATGGTGACTCCACCGATTCCGAGGAGCCGCGCCAGGGCCGCCCGCGGCGCCGGCAGCGCCAGCACTGCGACCACGACCACGGCCGCTGCGGCGACGGCAGCCACCCAGCGCCGGCGCGGCGCGGCTGGCTGGGCAATCCCGGCCATCACTGCGTTCACCAGCGGCGGGGTTGCGGGGAACACGACCTCGGACAGAGCCTGCAGCTCGCGCTCGAGACGATCGTTAGTCACGTTCCACCTCCTCCAGCACGGCCCGCAGGCGGCCCATAGCGCGGGCAAGGCGCGATTTGACGGTGCCCGGCGGTACGCCCGCGATGGAGGCGGTCTCCGCCTCGGACAGTTCAAGGAGATAGCGGCAGGCCACGATCAGCCGCTCCCTCTCCGGCAGCCTGTCAACGGCGGCGAGCAGACTCTGCTGCAGCTCGTGCTCGACGGCCGCCGCCTCGGGAGACGGGACCGCGCCAACCGAGTCGACGGCCGCCAGAGTCTCGTAGCGGGCCCGCCGGATGGCCGACCGTGCCCGGTTCCGCGCCTGATTGGCCACGATCTGGAGCAGCCAGGGCCGGAACTCGGCTCCCTCCCGCAATCGGCCCATCGCTCGGTATGCCTTGATGAAGCCCTCCTGAGCAGCGTCCTCGGCCTCAGCTGCGGAGCGGCACACCAACCAGGCGACCCGATAGGCAAGCTGCTCGTAGCGACGGACGAGTTCGGCATAGGCAGCGAGGTCGCCGAGGCGTGCCCTCGCTGCCAATTTTCGATCGGTCTCAGGCGGTCGGTCCACCACCCTCCTCGCTGGCTCACCGTGGCATGGGACGTCGTCGTGTCATCCAAGTGCCGACCCCAATCATGCCCGCAATCAGCAACACCGCAGCCACAATCAGAGCGCTGTCGACGCCGGAGGACTCGGCGAGCGAGCTCGTCCCGGTCGGCGCCGCGGCCGCTGTCACCGCCACGGCAGGATCGGGCTTGTCGGGCTCAACCTTCTTCACCGGCTCGGCCTTCTCCACCGGCTCGGCCTTCTTCATCAGAAGATGGCCAACCGCGGTCTCGTCGACGCCGAGCTCGACGAGCGGGGTCGCGATGTCCCCCGTGATGGTGAACCACCCGCCCGCGGTCGTGGCGGTGTCCGCCCAGAATCTCTGCCCCGGGGCCATATGCGCGACGGGCCCGCCTGCGGCATCGTGATAGATGTGCTGGATAATGGTGTCACCGTCCGTCATATCCCACGTGATCACCAGCCGCGACTTTCCCAGCGACTTGGTCGGCTGGCCAGCGCTGACTTTGGCGGACTCGCCGAACGTGAGCTCGAAGAAACCAACCGCCTCCACGAGTCGGCTCATGGCGGTCCCCTGGCCGAGCTCGCCCGGCCGTTCGACCACGACCGCGCCCTTCACTCCATCACCCTCGATAGTGGCGCCAGAGGGCCCCTTGGCGAACGCCGCCGGGGCATTGATTAGGAAAGCAACGATGAGCAGGGCAATCGGCATCGTTCGCCGTTGCATGGCAGACCTTTCTCTAGGTTGCCCCTGATACACCGCTCGAACCGAATTGGTTCGCGACCGAACGGTCCCGCCACCGACTCACCTGTAACGGTCGACGCCGCCGAGGTTGGTCTAGATCAGCTTGACCTGGGTGTAGTGCTCGATGGCGTGGTAGCCGATTCCGGAGTGCTTGTACCCGCCGAATGGCACCGATGCCGGCAGCGTGCCGAAGTCGTTGATCAAGACCGAGCCGGAGTCGATCGCATTGACAACGCCGTTGGCCCGGCTGACGTCGGAGGAGGACACGGCGCCGAAGAGGCCAGAGTCCGTTGCATTGGCGCGCGGAGTCATCTCGTCCTCTTCATCGAAGGGCGGGACCACCATGAGCGGCCCGACCACCTCGTCTGTCCCGAACGGCAAGTCGTCGGTGCAGTCGGCGAACACCGCAGGCGTCACATACTTTGCCTGGCCGGCTCCGGATCGTCCGGTACCTCACAGCCGACTATGTGATGGATGCCGGAATAGAGAGCCGGCTTCATAGCGCATTTCCCGACGAGATAGCGTTTAAGGCACCGCCATCAGCCGCCAAACCCCCACTCACCGCCCGTGATGATGGGTTCTTCGGTGCCGTTGGCGGTGACGCCGTAGACGTTGAGGTTGGGTGAGCCGACTACGAAGTCGACGTGGGTGGTGCTCTGATTCAGGCCGGCCGCCTCGAGCTCTGTCGATGACATCGCGGTGCCACCTTCGATGTTGATCGGGTATGCCCTGCCGATGGCGATGTGACATCCGTCGTTCTCGTCGTACAGGGTGTTGTTCCAGATGAGTCCTTCGGCTGCAACTGCGCTCGACATCGGGACCATTGCGCACTCGCCAAACCGCATTGAGCCGCCGTCTGTGGCGAGCAGCTGATCGAGCACGTCCTGGCCTTTCTCCGCCGTGGCCTTGACGATCCTGCCCTTCTCGACCTCGAACACGAAGCCCTCGATGAGATTGCCGAACAGGCTCAGCGGTTTGCTCGCAGTAACGGTCCCCTCTCCAACCATCCGGTGTGGGCCACAGAACACTTCCTCCGTCGGGATGTTGGGCACAAACGGGCCGTTGTTACTGCCGCCCACCCAGCGAGGGTTCGCGGGAAGCCCAAGACGCAGCTCCGTGCCGGGCCCCTCGTAGCGCAGGCCCGTATAACCACGGGTCGTCAAATAGCCGGCTCGTGCGTTGAGGTCTGTGACATGAGCCCGCCATGCCGCCACCGGGTCATCCTGATCCGCCCGGCACGCTCGGAAGATTGCAGCCCACATCGACTCAATGGCATCTTCGGTCGAAAGCTCGGGGAAGACGGTTCTCGCCCACGCCTCGCTGGGGGCAGCCACGATGCTCCACGCCCGCTCCAGATTGCCCTGGGCTCGCAACACGGGCTCCAGCGCCTGAGTGTTGACTTTTCGGAATGTAGCGAGTCGCTCTGGCTCGATGCCGGCCATGGAGTTGGGGTCGTTGGCGAAGACACTGAGAAGCTTGTCGCCTGCTTCAAACGCGGCAAGGCGTCCACGGGTGCTGCTCGCGACGGCCTGCCACGACTCTGCCGGGCCACGCTCGAATCGAGCCCGGGAAACCGCATCGTCATTCCACACCACGTCGACGTTGAAGGCCCCAGCGACGTAGGCACGCTCCACGATGATTCGAGTGAACTCGATCGCATCGACTGAAGAGCTGACGAGCAGCCGATCGCCGGGCTCCAATCCGATGCCGATCTGGATTGCGATGTCTGCGTAGTTGGAAAGGAGTTGGGTGTCAGGCATGTCGCGACGCTAGCCGGTGCAGCAAACGGGTAGCCGCAGATGCAGGTAGAAAGCCGCGGGTAATGACAACGGAGCTTCAATAGACTCAAAGGAGGCAGCAACCTGGGGCCAAGCGATGACGACATCGGCTCCCGAGGAGTCTCAACAGCAGCCGACCGTGACCAGGGAGGTCCGGCGCCGCCGTCCATCCGGTGAGCCGTCACCGCTACCGCGGCAAGCCCTAGCAGGATCCGGCAAGGTCTGGCTCGTCCTGATCACGGCTCTGACTGCGATTCTCGTGACGCTGTTGTCCCGCTCGACCTTCTTCCTCGCCCGCGGCGGCTGGTGGGACGAACTGGACCACAACATCCTCAGCTGGCTAGTCGGGCTGCGCTCCGATGCTCTGACAGCGACGGCGCGACTTCTCAACGCGCTCACGGACGACCTACTGATGAGCATCGTGAGATGGGGCACGATCATCCTGTTGGTTGTGGTCAAGAGGTGGCGCCACCTCGGCGTCTTCGTGACGGTGGTACTCGGCGCTGAAGTCGTCGCGGCCGGGCTCACTTGGCGAATGGCACGGGTTAGGCCCGACGGTATTGAGATCCTCGCCGACTGGGCCGGGTTCGCCTTTCCATCCCTGCCATACGTGGCATTCGCGGTGACCCTGATTTCGATCGTCTACGCGACGATCGTTCCCGGCCGCGTTCGCTCGGTGAGCCTGAGGATCGCATCCGGGCTCATCGTCATTGTGGGAGTTGCCAGGGTCTATTTGGGGGTCGACCGCGTCACAGATGGTCTTGGGGGAGGCATCATTGCCGTGGCTCTGCCGGTGCTCGCCTTCCGCCTTCTGGTGCCGGACGCTGTCTACCCGGTGAGCTACTCGCGCAGCAAGACTGCCCATCTCGACCTCACCGGCCCGCGACGCGACGCGATTCTCGCGGCGCTGAAGGACCAGCTCGGGATCCGCGCTACGGACCTGGAGCTCTTTGGGGCTGAAGGCTCTGGTGGTTCTACCCCACTGCGCGTGAAGCTTGCCGACGGCGGACACGTCTTCGCCAAGATCTACGCACAAAACCATCTCAGGTCGGACCGTTGGTACAAGCTCGGCAGATCGCTGCTGTACGGCGCGCTGGAAGACGAAGCCCCCTACCGAACTGTCAGACGCCTCGCCGAGCACGAAGACCACATGATGCGGCTCATGCAGCAGGCGGGCGTACCCCTGGCTAATCCGCGTGGCATCCTCGAGATCACTCCCGGGCGTGAGTACGTGGTCGTCACCGATTTCGTTGATGGCGCGGTCGAGATTGGCGACGCCACAGTGGACGAGAGCATCGTGCGGGCAGGGCTCGAGGCCGTTGAGTCGATGTGGGCGGCCGGGCTGGCTCACCGCGACATCAAGCCGGCAAACGTGTTGGTGGCAGAAGGGCAGATATTCCTGATCGACCACGCCTTTGGCGAGATTCGCGCTTCTGCGTGGCGAGAAGCCGCCGACCTGGCGAACATGATTCTCACGCTCTCGCTCGCGTACCAGGCGGAAGACGTGCACCGGATTGCCGGCGAGATCTTTGCCGAGGAAGACATCGGTGAAGCCTTCGCGGTGGCTCGAGGCGTGACGATTCCAGGCGAGCTGAGGTCCGCGATGAAGGCCACGGGGCGCGACGTACTCGAAGAGAACCGAGCCCTTGCCCCCAGCCGGCAGCCAATCGGCATACAGCGTTGGACACCACGTCGCATTTGGGCACTTACGGTGGCGCTCGGGCTCGCATTCTTCATCGGTCGGATCGTCGTTCTGAACAGGGAGATCGCGAGCACCCTCTTGTGAAGCGTCGTGCACTCCTGCTGATCGCGGCTATCGCGTTCCTTGGTGCGTGTGGGATCGAGGTAGGTGATGTCCGAGTCGGCCCCACCCCGATTTGCGACTCCACCAGCCGCGGCCTGCTGATCCTCATGGCGCAGGCGGTTCCGAGCGCCGAGCTCATACCTTGTCTGAACAGCCTGCCGGATGGCTGGGCTATGGAACGGGCCGACGTCGAGACCGATAGCGCCGAGCTATCCATTGATGGTGGGAACGTCGGCGATGTGGAGATTGAGCTCGAGATGACCTGTGAGCCGACAGGAGCCGCGCTGGGCGACAATAGCTTCGAGAGAGCCACTTACGAGGCTGCGACCGACGACGAATTCGTTCGCTACTACATCTTCTCCGGTGGCTGTGTGACGATTACAGCACCGAACAGTCTCGCCGCTCGTGAGATGACAAGCGAAATCTCGTTCATTACGCGCAACGAGCTCCGCAATGCAAGCGGTCTCGAGTTGTAGGGTCGACACGCCCCCGTGCTCCCGCGTCTGCTGACACGACCTTGATCTAAGGCTCACGGCCGTCTGGCCCGCAATCCTTGCACTCACCTTTGACTATTGTTCTTTGTATGGTAGTGTTCTACGTATGGTACATGACGATGTGGGGCACCATAGCCAATTGCTCAAGGGCCTATTGGACATGTGTTTGCTCTCCGTCGTCAGCAGCGGACCGAGCTATGGCTACGAGATGGTTAGGCGGTTGAACGACCGTGGGCTCGAAGTCGCAGGCGAAACGAGCATTTACCCAGTGCTCCGCCGCCTGAAGAAACAAGAGCTCGTCGAGAGCTATCTCGAAGACTCTCCAGCCGGCCCGGCTCGCAAGTACTACCGGATTACACCGGCCGGCCGAAAGCTGCTCAATGAGTGGGTGGCTGACTGGGAGACGGTGAGAAATGGGGTTGAAGATGTATTGCGAGATCGGTCGTAGCGACAGAGCTACTACCCGAGCCCGCCCCCGCTGGGAGGCGTGGCACCGGATCGAGCTGGCCCTGCAAGTCCAAGGAGCTACTCCTCGAGCCATTGAGCGATCGGAGATCTGATGCTTTGGATCTACATTGCGGCAGCCATCTTCGGAGGTGGCTTCATCCTGCCCGCTCTACTCGGGTCACTCGACTTCGACACGGACGCCGACTTCGACTTCGACGCAGATTCTGACTTCGATTTCGATGTTGATGCGGATGTCGACGTGGACGTCGACACACAGGGCGGCGCGATCGAAGCGGCAACCGGCGTCAGCGAATGGGTTTCATCACTGCTCACATTCCGGACGGTGATCTTCTTTCTGGCGTTCTTCGGAGCGGTGGGAATCGTGTTGTCGCTGCTGGCCTATTCAGAGCCTGTGCCGTTCATCTCGGCAACAGGCCTTGGCCTGATAGCCGGTGCAACCAATGCCCGCCTCATGGCGTATCTGAAGCGATCCGAGACGTCCTCGCACCTCACGCAACGTGAAATAGCGGGATCAACGGCCCGAGTAGTGCTTCCGGTAGCTCAAGAGCGTCGAGGACGAGTCGAGGTCGACATGGGCGGACAGCCCCAATTCATGGTGGCTCTGCCTTACCGACCCAACGCATCCGAGATGGAGCCCGGCTCACAAGTTGTAGTTGTCGAAGTGAGAGAAGGGACCGCGTTTGTGGCCCCGCTCCCACCAATAGAGGGAGGACAGTAAGTGGAGTTTCTAGCAATAGTTGCCGCGTTTCTCGTAGGCATCATCATGATCGCCCTCGCCGCGATCCGCAGCCTTGTGGTCATTTGCCCACCAAACCAGGTGGCAGTGATCTCGGGACGTAGTCGGGCGTTGCCCGACGGCAGGACCGTTGGCTATCGCGTCATCAAAGGTGGCCGCACCATCCGCATTCCGGTGCTGGAGAAGGTCGACTACATGGATCTGAACACGATTCCGATCGACGTTTCGGTGTCCAATGCCTACTCGAAGGGTGCAATTCCCCTCGATGTGCAAGGCGTAGCCAACATCAAGGTCTCGAGCCGTGAAGGGGTGCTCGAGAACTCGGTCGAGCGGTTCCTCGGGCGTCCTTCTGAGTACATTCAGCAGATCGCCAAGGAGAACCTCGAGGCGAACCTGCGTGGCGTGCTGTCGACGCTCACGCCCGAAGAGGTCAATGAGGACCGCCTGAAGTTCGCCCAGACGCTGATCGACGAGGCGGATGATGACATCAAGACGCTCGGGCTCGAGCTCGACGTCCTGAAGATTCAGAACGTCACCGACCAGGTTGGATACCTCGAGGCAGTCGGCCGACGCCGCACCGCTCAGGTGCTGAAGGAGGCCCGCGAGTCAGAGGCCAGCCAGGAAGCAGACGCCGAAGAGGCCGAGGCTCAGGCACGGCGTCGGGCCGAGCTGGCCCGGGTCGAATCCGACCTGGCGATCGTCGAGGAGAAGAACAAGCTCCGCGTGCGTGAGGCACAACTGGAAGCCGAAGCCGTGGCCGAGGAGGCCGAGGCTCTCGTTGCAGGCGTGAAGGCCAAGGTCGTTGCTGAGCAGTCGCTCGAGCAGGAGCGCATCCAGCTCCAGCAGCGCCGCCTCGAAGCGGATGTAGTCGCCCCGGCCCGAGCTGAGAAGGAAGCTCTCGAGCTCATGGCCAAGGGTGCGGCCGCCAAGATCATCGAAGACGGTGCAGCTCAGGTGCGGGTGCTCCAACAGCTCACAGAGCAATATCAGGAAGCGGGCAGCGACGCCCAGAACATCTTCGTTCTGAACATGCTCCCTGAGCTCGTCGAGCAGATCACCGACACGGTGAAGGGCATCGACGTTGACCGCATAACCGTCATCGACGGCGGGGCAGGTGGCACCGGCAACGCCATCCCCGGCCTAGTGGGACAGATGCCGGCGGCAGTTATATCGATCACCGAGCAGATCGAGGCAGCGACCGGGGTCAACATCCTCGAAGCGCTGACCAAGAGAAATGGCAACGTGGTCGACCTGGACCCAGCCGAGCCTCCCGCACTCGAGCCAGTCGAGTAGGGGTGAGTGTTTCACACTCACCGCGGCAGTCTGCAAACTGCTGCCCGGCCAATAGTCACTGAGGGGCGGAGCGCAACGCTCCGCCCCTCTCTAGTCCTAGGAGGCGTTTGATCCGTTGCTGAGCAGCGCCTCCCTGTCGTGGATCCAATCGATGAAAGACTCGACGTCGCCGGACCCAACCCGGGAGATGTACGTGTCTGCCCACTCCAGGATCTGCCTATCCGTGAAGCCACACCCGGCCAAGAAAGCCCTGGCCTCATTGGCCAAGAGATGTGCGCCTTCAATCTGAGCAAGTTCCGGAACCTCAGAGTCAACACCAAACTCGTGCGGGCGCTTGGGGACGGGGCAGCTGGTCATGTGCCCTCCCTTCTTGGTGTATCCACTATGCGATAGGGCGTATCCGATCGTCTAGAGGCGATTGACTTAGAAGGTGTCCCGTGTCCCGTATCCGGCAACCAGATCCAATAGCCAGCGAACGCCCTGTTTCTAAGCCGCGCCGGCCGCCGTGCAGAGACGTTCGGCAAGCGACGTGATTCCGGCGAGGAGCGCCGAGTCGGCCCTGCCTTCGCCGTAGGTTGCGGCGAGCGTGTAGAGATGGGGCCCCTCGACGTCGACCAAGAGAGTCGCCTTGTTGTCGAAGGCCAGCAGCAGGCTGTAGTCGTCGACTCCTACCAGGACTTCTGCGTCCGGGAGGCCGTCGATCGAAAGAGTCGAACCGGAATCCGGAGTGGCATGCACGCCAGCCGCAGCAAGGACTCGCCCCCAGGCTCCTTCGGTGATGTCGCCGAGACGCACCTCCGACTCACGTCCCAGCTCGCCGACGGTGCCGGCCGCCCAGCCGAGGGTGGCCATGAAGAGCGACCAACCGCGTGTGATGTCGCCGTATACCTCGTCCCAAGTCTTGCCCTCCTCGACTGGCAGCGAATGGATCAACCTCACGTGGGTGATTCCGTCTTCGTGGCTCAGCAGCCACTCCTCGGCACCCACCTGGTCGCCTCCGTAGACGAGCTTGAGCCGACGCGGCACGTCGACCACTTCGAACGTGCCCATTGCGAATGGCCCAGTCCCCCAGTCGACCTTGAGCTCCCCACCCTGTCGAGGGTCGACCTCGGCACTCGACACGTACCAAGTCGCCAACCCGCAAGGTGTCGTGAGCGCCTCCCACACCGTGTCGAGGTCCGTGTCGATTGCCCATTCAAACTCGCGCCCGACAACATCGGTCATCGCTTTGCTCCCTTCGCAACGTGACTCAGCACTGTGACCTTGATGGCGAGCGCACCCGCCGCTTCGCCCTCATCGAATTTCGCCGCCAAGTCGGCAACACCCGCGAGGAATGCCCGATGGGCGTCCGGCGACTCAAATCGCACGTCGGTGACGAGCGTCGCAGTCGGGTGGGGCTTGCCCGCAGCCTCCAACTCGCCGATGGCCCGAATCGCGTCGCTGGCTGCAGCGACAACGGCGTCCGCTGAGAGGTCATCGCCAGCCGAAGGACTGTCGATGAGATCCGGGGCGATCACAGTCGGTCCTGCTCTACGAAACCGGCGCTCCACAAAGCCGCGTCTTTGCCGCGTCTCTCCAACCTCTATCAGGCCATGATTCGCGAGTACCCCAAGGTGATAGTTCACCCGCTGGCGAGTGAGATCGAGCTCGAGGGCCAACTCGGAAGCCGACATCGGCTCGTCAAGCAATCCCAGTAGCTGGCGTCGCAAAGGCGAGAGCGCTGCGTACGCGGCATCCGGAGCGGCGACAACTTTCATGGTTGCAAGTTATCATTAGACAAATGAATTTGTCAATACGACGCATCGCGCCGCCCAGGCCAGCCAACTTGTGGCGGTATGTCACGACTGCAGGGAGCCCAACAGGTATCCCACTCCCGCCAGCTTTCGGGACACATGCGCTGGGTACACTCCTCCTCGCCGAGACGCTCCGCGCCTCGGGAATCGGAGGGATGGCCGAGCGGACGAAGGCGGCAGTCTCGAAAACTGTTGTACCGTTTTTTGCGGTACCGTGGGTTCGAATCCCACTCCCTCCGCGCGGACTCGCCAAGGCGAGTCCGTTGGCAGTTCGCATTGCGAACTGCTGCCGACTCTGGAGCTCACGTGAAACGTATTGCGGTTCTTACTTCTGGTGGGGATGCGCCTGGGATGAATGCGGCGATTCTTGCTGTCTGCAAGGTGGCGGCATCTCGGGGTATCGAGGTCATTGGCATCGAGCGCGGGTACGAAGGGCTGCTAGATGCCGAGTTCATACAACTGACCCGTACCCGGAGCAGCGGTGACCTCGCTCCCATCAAAGACGTCGAGGACGAAGCCCACACCGGCGGCACGATTCTCGGATCGTCACGGTGCATGCGGTTCTTCGATGAAGCGAATCGCGCCGTCGGCTGCAAGAACATGGTGGAGGCGGGCATCGAGGGGCTCATCGCCATCGGCGGCAACGGCACGATGGCAGGAGCCCATACCCTTGCCGCGGAATGCCCCCAGGTGACCGTCGTCGGGATTCCTGCCTCGATAGACAACGACATCGGCGCCACAGCCAATGCCATCGGCGTCGACACTGCGCTGAACACGATCATCGCCGCTTGCGACCGAATCTCGGACACCGCCCGCTCGCACCGGCGCGCCTTCATCGTCGAAGTGATGGGGCGCCACTCCGGGTATCTCGCCGTCGCCTCGGCAGTAGCAACGGCTGCAGACGCGGTATTGCTTCCCGAAGAGGGACGGTCAGAAGACGAGATCATGGATAGCGTCGAAAAGGTCATCCGCGATTCGTTCTCGACAGATCGCCATAAGAGCCGGGTGCTCATAATCAAGGCTGAGGGCGTGACGGTTTCGGCAGCCAAAATTGCAGAGGTAGTAGACCAACGGCTGACCGGCGCTGCGGACGTCGATATCCGCGCCACGATCCTCGGCCATGTGGTCCGAGGAGGCGGGCCTTCGTTTCACGATCGCATGATGGCGGGGCGGCTCGCTCTCGGCGCAGTGAACGCCCTCGCAGATGGGGCCGACGACTGCATGGTCACCTGGAACACAACTACGCCGGGCGGGGCACCGACCGAAGATCCCAGAGTCCAACGATTCTTGCTTGCCCACGTCCTGGAGGAGGGCGTGGCCCTCGCCGACGGAAGCAGCGACGTCACCAAGCGGCGAATGGACAGGATGAGGACTGTGCAGGGAGTGTTGGCGCTCTAGCCGGCCGGTATCCCGTATCCGGAATCGCCGTGACGATCGCCGGATCTCGGGTACGCAGCCCCTACCCACCCTCGCCTGGCAGTTGTTCAGCACGGATGCTGGTGGCAGGGCAGTCTGAATACCGAATACTGGCTACCGAATACCCCGCCTGCTTCGCAGGCGCTCCCTATTTTTCGTCTTCCCAGGAGCTGGCAGGGAATCTCGACTTGGTGGCTGCCGCTCTCCTTGCTGCATATGCCGCTACTTCGGAGCGTCGCGACATACCCATCTTGGTGAGCAGGTTGGAGACGTAGTTCTTTACCGTCTTCTCAGCCAGGTTCAGCTCGGACGCGATCTGGCGATTGGTTAGCCCTTGTTCGATGAGATCGACGATCTTCAGCTCCTGGCCGGACAGCCGATCGAGCAAGGAATCGCCGGTCATTTCGCCACGCACTCGTTTGAAGACCATGTCGACAAGGGTTGGGTCGAGTAACGAGCCGCCGGCAGCTGCAGTTCGAATTCCGCCGAGCAACTCGTCCGGTTGGATGCGCTTGAGCACATATCCGGCCGCCCCGGCCATGATCGCCGAATAGAGGGCCTGGTCGTCAGCAAACGAAGTGAGGATCAGGACGATGGTGTCCGGCCAGCGGGATCGAATCTCGCGGCATGCATCGACGCCGGTGCCATCGGGAAGTTGCAGATCCATGAGGACCAGATCCGGCTCATCGAGCCCGACTCTGCGGATCGCCTCCTCCACAGACCCGGCTTCACCGGTGACATTGATGTCGTCCTCGGACTCGAGCAGGGCGCGCAAGCCCTGCCGAACGATCGCATGATCATCGACAATCAAGACACGAATTGCAGCGCCGGACATGTTCGGGACGCTAGCGGCGGGACATCACTACTACCAGGGACTTCAGGCCCTATCCGGCCGCACTAGCCTCGCCCCCATGGAAGCATCCCTGGCATCTGAACTACGTGCTGCCCTAGCCAGCCCGTTCTTCACGGAGTCTCCCGACGGAATCGTCGTGATTGACGCGTTGGGAAGGATCGTCGCCGTCAACCCCCAGGCAACACAGCTCCTGGGATACAGCGCCGACGATCTTCAAGACACTGCCGTCGAAGAGCTCGTCCCGCCGGCGCTCCGCGAGGTCCATGAGTCGCACCGCAACTCCTATATCGCGATGCCTCGATCCCGCGCCATGGGTGCCGGACTTCGGCTGTTCGCACTCCATCGCGACGGCCACAAGATCCCAGTCGACATTGCACTGAGTCCGTTTGAAGTCGGCACAACCGTCTACACGATTGCGGCGATCCGCGACGCCACCGCTCGCCTGGAGGCTGAGATTGCGATCTCCGAGGCCGACGAGTGGCGAGCAATCATCGACGACCGCCAGCGTATCGCCCGCGATCTTCACGACACCGTGATTCAAGACATATTCGCCGCAGGCATGGGCTTGCAGGCACTTCAGCGCGGCATGGTGGAGGACTCGATGAAGAGGCAACTCGGGGCCAGCGTCAGTCACCTCGACAGTGTCATCACCCGGCTTCGCAAGGTGATCTTCAACCTGACTCACGGCGACGAGTCCGAGTCACTCGAGAACGCGTCTCATCGCGTGGTTCACGAGGTAGTGAACGGCAACGCGATCGAGGTGTTCATCGAAGTGCAACCGGACGGTGCCCCTCTGCCCGCCCGAACCCAGGAACATCTGCTGGCCACGCTTCAAGAGGCCACCAGCAACGTCATCCGCCATGCAGAAGCTACCGAGCTCTCCGTGCTGATAGACACAACTCAGGGCACCTGCCGGCTGCGCGTTTCTGACAATGGCATAGGAATGCCGGACGCCGCAGCCACCCGCCCCGGCTTTGGTCTCACCAACATGATGAATCGCGCCCAAGTTCTCGGTGGCAGTTGCGACATCACGCAGCGAGATGACGGCGGAACGATGGTGGAGTGGGCGGTGCCGCTGTAACTGCGGCTGTCTGCACTCGTATCTGATATCTAGTAGCTCGTATCTCGACTGCCTCATCGAACCAGCCACAGGCACAACCCTCAATCCCACACGAGCCGGAACTCGTACCGCCGCGCTCAGTGCTTCTCAGAGCAGTACGAGATACGAGCTACTGGTTCGTTATCCCTAGTGCGGGTGCCGAACCACTATCACGTCGCACGGGGCGCCGTGGATGACGCTGTGGCTCGTCGAGCCCAGGAGTAGTGACTTGACGCCACCTCGACCGCGAGTGCCAATGACGATGAAGTCGGCGCCGACTTCCTCGGCGTAGGCGATGATCTCCCTGGCAGGCTCACCGCGTCGCATGACCACGGTGGTCTCATGCTTGAGTCCTGTCTTCGCCTTCTCGTACGCCTCGTTGAGATGCTCCTCTTCAAGGGCATAGAGGTCGATCTGATACGGGTTGCTCATCGCGGTCCACTGATAGGACTGCACATGAGCCACGAGTATCACATGGTGCTCTGCCTCTAGACACGGAGCAAGCTCATCGGCTCGAACCAGCGCAGCGTTGCCGTGGTCCGATCCGTCGTATGCGGTGAGTAGCAACATGGTTCACCTCCTATCGCAGTTCCAGTGTTGTCGAGCCTACGCATCCGATACAGGGTCTATGGCCCGAGGCACCCCGCCAAAAGTCTCTATCGTGGTTTCTGTTCCACTATGGAGACTGTGGCCATGAACCAGCTGACACCGCAAGAGATCGCTGAAGTGATCTCGGGTGCGAAGTTCGCGCACATTGGCGTGATCTGCGACGGTGAGCCGTACGTCACTCCGATTTCCTTCGTGCCGCTCGGCGATGGTATTGCGTTCCGCAGCCTCACAGGAAAACGCCTCGACGGGCTGGCTCAGAATCCGAAAGTGTCCATAGAAATCACGGAATACACCGACGACACAGGCTCATGGCGCTGTGTCGTTGCGAATGGACACGCCGCCGTTGTCGAGGATGTCAACGAGGAAGCGTCGATCATCCAAGCATTGTTGCGTCGATATGAGCAGTCCTTCAACAGCCTGCTCGGTGACACGGGGCCGAGCCTCAGCAAGGCCTACGTCATCAAGATCGAGTTCGACGCCATCACAGGGCGCAGCTCGGGGACGTTCCTGCAGCCAAAGACGCGGCCAGGGCGCCTGTAACCGGCTCGACGCCTGTAACCGGCGCGGCCTGCAAACCACAACCTGCTCCTGTCCGCCGGCAGCTCGACCGCGGCGGTCATCACTGGTGGCGAGACCCGGCCGTCCTATGAAGCGCCTTCGATTGTGAGAGGAGCCTGATTCCGCGGTGCGAAGCTCATGGTCTCCTTGAGGCCGGTGGTGCCCAGCTTGCGGATTCGCCCCTTGCCGAGTTTGAAGTTGTAGCGCAGGTTGAGCGGCTGCAGGCTGCTGTCGCCCGACACCACAGTGTTGGCCGGCTGCCCCGGGAACAGGAAGTACGTGAACGTCACCCCGTCGGGAACGATGTCGGACACGTACGCCACAGCGGTGAACGAACCCGAAGTGATGTTGCCGAGTTGATCCAGCACGTTGTCGGACTCGATCGAAACGAGATCACCGGATTCGATACCACGACTGGAGGCGTCGCCCGGCGAGATCTCCAGCCAGTTCATGGGCCATCGTGCCGTAGCTATCTCCCGACGGGTGTAGTCGGACAAGTTGTTCCAGAGCTCGTTTACCCGCCCGTTCGTGACCCACAGCTCATCACCGATTGGGCCGACGATCTCGTTGCGGCGCTTCACTGCGTCCCAGTCGGCTAGAACGAAGTTGGCTTTGCCCGAGTCGGACTTGAACTTGAGATTGGCGTGCAGTCGCGGAGTCTCCGTCAGATTCCCAGAGTCATCGACACCAAGGGGGGCCTGAATGCCTGTGTTCCCGTAGGTTCTCAGTAGGTCATGACCGCGGATCCCCTCCGCCTGGGCCTTCTCAACGAGAGCCGCGTAGTCCTTGCGGCTTCCTGCGGAGCGCGGGCCCGACTCCTCGAAGATCTCGTTCGTGTCGGCCCAATCGAAGCCCTCGAACCCCATGGCGCGACCCACGGCGGCGAAAATCTTCCAGTCGGACATCGCCTCGCCCGGCGGGTCGGCAATCTTTTCGTAAAGTCGTATGCGCCGCTCGGCGTTGGCCCTGGCGTAGGTGTCCTCACCCCAGGCGCCTGCAGCCAAGATGATGTCGGCGTACTTCGTGCTGTCGTTCGGATAGGTCTCTTGGTGAACGATGACGGTTCCGCCTTCGTCCATGCGGCGGGCGAGAGCCTCGAAGGCACGGTCCGGGTCGACGGAATCGACCGGTGGGCCCATCGAAGTCAACCGAGCTGTCACATCGGCGAGCGCTTGTGAGGCACCCATTGCGCCGATCCAGTTCTGTCCGACGATCCAGCGGAAACGGGTGTTGCCTTGGGCGAACCACCGCTCGGTGTCCATCTCCAGCTTGTGACCCTCGAACTCGTGTGGGGACTTGTCGGCCGGATAGCCGGCAGCCTTCACCCCGCCTCGCTGGTGTCCGCCCATGCGAGACACCGCTCGGCCCTCGCTTCCTGAGGAGCCGGTGACAAGCGCCATGTTGCCGATCGCCGCCGTGTTCTCGTAGTTGTGGGACCAGTAGACGCCCTTTTCCATGAGGATCGTTGTCTTGGGGCGCTCGGCGGCACCGCCACCGGTCATCAACTCGGCGGCTCGCCTGACCTTGTCCGCCGGGACACCGGTGGCGCGTTCCACACCTTCCAGCGAAAAATCATCTTGCGAGAAGATGTAGTTCCGGTACTCATCGAAGGTCTGGCCGAACATCTTGCGGCGCCACTTGCCTTCCGCATCGAGTTCGGCGCGGCCGGCAGTGTTGGCCTGAATGAACGCGGCGTCCTCCCAGCCTTGGGAGATGATCTCGCGCACGATCGCCGAATAGAGCGCCGTGTCCGTGCCCGGCTGCAACTGCAGATGCAGTCCACCGCGCGACTCGGCGAAAGACGCCGTGAAGGTTCGTCTCGGATCGACGAAGATGATCGTTGCCTCTCCCGGCGCTTGCCACGTCGTGAAGCGAACAGTCTTCGTCTCGTAAGGATCGGATCCTGCGATGAACAGCACGTCGGCCGCCTTGTCGTCCTCGAAGGAGGCACTGAAGGCGTCGATCCCTACGTCTGACAACCCGGGCGTATCGTCGCCCTCGGCCGGAGCGTGGTGCGGGCTCCAGTTGGGTGTTCCGATCTCCTTGAGTGCGAGCTTGCTAGCCGCAAAGGTGTTCTCGAAGAACTGATACGAGTAGATCTTCATCCCCCAGGCCAGCTCGTCGAAGTTGTCCAGGGTGTACTGGGACAACCGCGCTACCAGGTCGATCGCGGTCTCCCAGGGGATTGGGACGAAGTCTCCTCGCACCTTGAGCATGGGGAACTGATAGCGGTCCGAGGTCGGTCCGTCCGGTCGGTAGAGCTTCTGCGCCAACGCTCCACCACGCACCGAGTGAGTTCCACCAACATTGACGGCTCCGATGTCGGCGTCAGGGATGACCACGACATTTGAGAGCTTTCCGTCGACCTTCGTTACCGTGTGCATGGTTTGGGAGATCCAGCGCCCGCTGAGAGGGGCAACGGGGAAATCGACACCAAAAGCGTTGTCCGCCGCTGCCGGGCCGCCCTCCTCGCCGACAGGCCAGCTGTACACCTGATAGCCGCAGGCGACCGGGCAGTACTCACAGCAGATGATCTTGTTGGTGGCGTCAGGGGGTGGAAGCGGGACCGATGCGGGACTGGATGTTGTCATGCTGAGCTCCCTACTGATGCCACATCGAGCAGCGTGTTGTTGTAGCCATAGATCAGCCGCATGACTCCCGTTGCACTGATGTCGTCGTCTTCCACATCCAGGAGGATTCTCGGGAGGTTCTGAGTCGCCTGGCCGAGAATGACTCCACCGTCCTTGGCGAAGTCGAACGTGGTGAAGTGGCACGGACATGGACCGAGCGTTGCCGTTGCCGCGTTGTAGTCGTCGATGAGACAACCCATATGAGTGCAGATCCGGGAGAAGGCAACGAGGTCTTCGTCAGGACCCTGGCCGGTGGCTGTGGGCCCGGCGAGTTTGACGAGATAGTTCGTCTGACCTGGTGCCGGGTAGTCGAACGTTACAGGAACTCCGACCTCGAGATCGGCCAACGACGCAATGCGCTCGGGCCGGAATACGCCCACAAGCGCTCCGGGTGACGAGCCTTCGCCGGCGACGCCAACAGTGTCACGGGCGGTGATGGATATTGGGACAACAACACCGACCGCTGCGGTAGCGCCGACAGCAGCGCCCAAGAAGAGGAATTCTCGCCGCGTCATTCTTCCCACGTAGACCTCCCACAAGTGTGATGTCGCATAGTCCCGCGGCCCGCCGGGTCGAGTTAGGGCCATTTGCCCGCACCGATGGTGCCGGGCGGCCCTACTTGTCCCCTGAGCAGCCCTGTGTACTTGTGCCCATGGCTACCGATGCAGGCACAGACCCTGACCTGAGACCCGCGTTCTTCAGCGCCGGAATAGTCGGCGGCTTCCTCGGATCGGTCATCATCGCCTTCGCCGCACTCATCTGGGCCATCGACGGCGGGTACGTCGAGTGGCCGGTCTCCGTCCAGGACAACAGCGCCAATCAGGCAGTCGTCGGTGCCGAAATCGCAGATAGTGCAGGATGCCTCGGGTGCCACACGATCGACGGAACGGCCAAGACCGGGCCGACATGGCATGGGCTCGCCGGATCTGACCGTGCTTTGCGCAGTGGCGACACTGCGGTCGCGACCACGGCCTACCT
This sequence comes from Actinomycetes bacterium, assembly GCA_024638645.1. Classification (GTDB taxonomy): domain Bacteria; phylum Actinomycetota; class Acidimicrobiia; order Spongiisociales; family UBA5794; genus JAHEJX01. The sequence goes on along the minus strand of JAHEJX010000032.1, from coordinate 2,379 downwards.
GCGCACTTCGATTGTCGACCCGCGCGCCGACGTGGTCGTCGGCTTCCAACCCACCATCATGCCGACCAACTACGCGTCCCAGCTGGCGAACTCGGAAATCGACGCGCTGGTCGCGTACATCGAGTCATTGGACGAGGCGTCCTAAGCGACGTCCGCTGTCTGGTCTCCTGCCCGCACGCTTCCGCCGACGAGGTCATACGTGATCGACACGATGGGCGCAATCTGGAGCGCGTAGGACAAGAAGAACGCAGTCAGGCCGATGGCAGCGACTAGGACCGCAACGGCGACTCCGAGCGGACCGCCATCGTTGGCGGCCGCCGCAGCCACTATCGAAAACATGATGCCGACGCCGATCCCGATCCCGATCATGATCAGGCCCCATGCCAGCATCCGGCCGAAAATCCGCCACCAGCGGCCCTTGACCAACTGGAAGGAAGCCATGACAGCGTTCTCACCCGTCTCCCGGATGACCATTACCGGCACGAAGTAGAGAACGAGGCTCCAATACATCAAAGGGATGAAGACCAGTAGGAAGATCAGGCCAAACGCATCATTCTCCAAACCGCTTCCTACCGCGGCCGCCAACAGCAACACGCCGAACATCGGTAATCCGCCGACGATCGCCCAGCCGAGATAGGGAAAAAGCCGGCGAAAACCGTTGGCGAAGGCAGCTCCCCACGACCGGCTGCGCCCCGTGGCGGCGTCCCACAACATCGTCGTCGTCGCCAGAAAAGACGCGACCGCCAGGACCCCGGCGACTGCGAAGAGGAATATCAACAACACTATGGCGTCCGTATTCGACTCGATGAATTCGCCTGCGTTGACTTCGAATGCCATTCCGAAGGCAGCAACAATGAACACGCCGTATGCGACCGCGATGGCGGACGCCGCAACTACACCGACGCCAATGATTCCACCCAGTCGAAGCCGGATCAGGGAGAATGCATGGCTGACCATGTCGCCAACGTCTCGCATGTCGCCGCGCCTTGCGGCTACGCCGCCTCCCGTCGATCCCGCGGCTCCGAGAGAACCAGATCGACGATGTTCCGTCCACGCGTCTCCATCCCACCAGCGCTGCATGGTCGGATCGATTGGGTCGTCATACCAACCGGCCGGAGGCAGACTCACATCCACTCCTGGTTCGGGTCGGAGTCAGCCGATTGAGCGGCCGCACCGGGCATGGCGTCGTATGCGATTGAGGTGACCCCGCAGAACGTGGCCACATTGCCGACGAATGACATGAATATGAATACGAGAGCGCCAAGGAAGAACTCGAGGCCGTTGCCCAGGTTCTTGACGATCTCGATATCGCCTTGCTCGTCCACGATCAATTCGATCCCGAACACAGAGCTGCCAACCGCCTGGCCCATGATGGCAGTCACCGCATTGACCACGAGACCCGCGATCAAACCCATCACCAGCAGCCGGCCGAAAATACGCCACCACTTGCCCTTCACGATGTCGATGCTCGAACGAATTGGATTGGTGCCACGCGGCTGGATCACTAGCGATATCGGGACAAAGGTCACGACGATTGCCCACCAGGCAACAGCCACGAAGAGCGCAATCCCGATGAGCGCACCAAGCCCGCCGACTGCGTTGGCGATCAACACGAAGATGAAGGTACCGATGATGATCGGCAGGATCGCCACTATCACCCAGCCAACGAGACGCGGGGTCGAGGCAATCCCGTATTGCAGGGCGGTTGCCCAGCCCACACTCTCGTCGATTGCCGCCGACCAGGCGATCCGATAATGAGCCATTGAGAGGCCGACGGCGACGATCATGAAGAGTACGAAGAACGCAATGAGTTGCGCCGCCTGAGTGCTCCCGAAGCCCCTGATTTCGTCGATCGAAAAGTCGAGTGCGTCGATCACCGGACGAACCAGCGCTATCGAGATGGTGGCGAGCAGCACCGAGCCGATGACGGTGACGAGCAAGAAGTCGTCCCACCGCTTGCGAATCATGCCAAAAGCGTGGCCCAGGTAGTCGCCGACTTGCCGCAACTCGCCCGCACGCGGCTCGTATTCGGTGGTGGCCTTGCGCCGCGTTTGCTCGCTCCAGCGCTCACCGTCCCACCAGCGTTCGTTCACCGGCGACGTCGGATCGTCATACCAACCAGGTGGTGGAAGGTCAGTCATGGTCGGAGAGCCTAGGTCGCGAATCGCTGCCTCTTGGGCACCGCTAGCCTTCTCGTCGCCGTGCACGGTGGGGCGCTAGGGGTGCCCTGTACCCGAAATCCTCTTCATGCGGGACTCATCCCCCGCCCGAGGGTGGAAGGTCGCCGGGTCAGCATCGGGATCCATCGGCGTTGAAGGCCGGGTCCTACGCGGCGGGACGATGTGAACCGGGTCAGGTCCGGAAGGAAGCAGCCCTAAG
>JAHEJX010000031.1 GCA_024638645.1 Actinomycetes bacterium | reverse complement strand
TCTTTGATTCGCAAACCGGCGCAACCCGGCTGGCCCAGTTGGGCGAACACTCGGACAAGGGTTTTAATATCGTGATTTCCCGCGTGACATGGCAGGCAGATTCGCAACGAGTAACCTGCCAGGTTCAAAACCGTGAACAGACTTACCTGGATTTGCTGGCAGTCAATCCGCAATCCGGCGAGTCAGTCAGGCTGTTTCGAGATCAGACTCCCGCCTGGATCGAATCACCCGGTGATCCCCAGTTTTTGCCAGACGGTAGTTTTATTTGGCAGAGCCCGCGCAGTGGAAAAGACAATCTCTATCATTACGCGGCCGACGGCTCGTTGATCAAGCAACTGACCGACCTGCCGCACGGGATCCAGGCCGTTTACGGTTTAGACGAGGAACGAAATTCAATTCTGTTCGGGGCGGCAGGGGGAGTCGGTGCTGCCGCCGTCGAGCTCGGCGTAGCCTTGGGGGCGGATGTGATCGCAGCCGCCGGATCCGAGGAGAAGGTTGCTTTTGCGTTGCACCTCGGCGCCTCCACAGGCATCGACTATTCGACGTCCGACCTGCGGGAGTCCGTCAAAGAGCTGACCCAAGGCAGGGGAGTCGACGTCGTGTACGACCCGGTGGGTGGCGAGCTCACCGAGAAGGCTTTCCGAAGTCTGGCGTGGGAAGGGCGCCACCTCGTGATCGGCTTCGCCGGCGGGGAGATTCCAAGCCTGCCGGCGAATCTCGCGCTGCTCAAGGGGGCGAGCCTGGTCGGAGTGTTCTGGGGGAGTTGGGCTGAACGGGACGCTGCTGCCAACCGGCAGAACTATCGCGAACTATTGGCAATGGTTAGCGAAGGAACGATCTCGCCGCGAGTGACGGAGACATACGCACTCGACGACTACGTGGAGGCATACAGGTCGATCAGCGGTCGACGTGCCAAAGGGAAGATCGTTTTTCAGATCGGCTAGCCAGCCGATTCCCGTTTGCCGAGGCCCCAGATGGCAGCGATCGCTATGAGTAAGCCCAGCGCCATGGCGGAGAGCAGATGTGATCGTACGGTTATTGCGGTAGTGGTGAGCGAAGCCATGATCTGTGTCACGGGTCCGGGGGCCACGACCTCCTCCTCAGGGGCCGGCAACGACATGATTTCGCCCCCGACGTTGGCGCTGATCAAGGCCAACTTCGAGTTGTAGCGCCGATCATCCTCGATCGGCACTTGAGGCGCTGCCACAGCCACGGTGGTTGGCGGAGGAACAGTCGTCGGCGGAAGGGCTGCGACAGTCGTGGTGGGAACGGCGGTCGTTGTGCCCGGCACAAGAGTCGTCGTCGTGGTCGATCGCGGCGCTGCAGTCGTTGTCGTACTAACGGGCGGAGCCGTTGTTGTTGTCGTTGTGGTGGTGGTGGTTGGGGCAGTCGTTGTAGTCGTAGTGATGATCGGCGGCAGAGTGGTCGTCGTAACCGGCAGAGTTGTTGTCGTGGTCGTTGTCGAACCCTGGTCCCAAGCTCCAAACACCTCGACGTTGTCTAGGGAGAAGACGGCATCCCAGTCGCCGTGTGCAAAGAAGCCGACCATGAAGTCGCGGTGCGCGTGCTGAGACACGGTGATCGACTTGGTGTGAATGTCGTCGTCTTCATCGTCAGCATGGTCTACGAGCCGGATCGTGCCAACCGAGTGCCACGTGGCGCCGTCGAAGGCGGCTACGTTGACATAGCCATTGGTGGACGCGTTGACATCCAAGGCGTAGCGGAACCGGATCTTCACCTGGGAGGCGCCCTCGGTGTCCGCCCAGCGATACAAGCCGGTTCCCAGGAAAGGGAATGGTTCGCCGGCGATTTGGGCGCACCTGTCGGTGGGGCAGTTGCCACCGCTTTCAACCGTCACGAAGCCGTTGTTGTGGCCGCCCCAGTCGAGGGCTTCCCACCACGGTCCGTTGTAGCTATCGGTGCCGTTGTCGCCGTTGAATGTGCCGCTTTCGAAGCGATCGAGGTATTGGAACGATGCGGATTCGGCTTCGGCGCGAGTTGATTGAGTCAGGAATCCCATCGCAAGCATCCAAACTGCAACGGCGCAAACGACCACCCACATCCGCCTCATTCGAACATCACGACAGCCCGCTGGCTGTCCGGCTGCTGCCTGCTCTCGGCCGCGTGGGCAATGTCGATCACGTCGGCAACGTTTTTGCCGTCGTAGTACTGCGCATCGGGAACTTCGGAGGTCGGTATGGGAAGGGCGTCGGTCGCTGCCAGCGGCAGATATACCGTGAAGACGGTGAGACCGAGCGTCCGCTCATACGTGAGGTCGCCGCCCATGTCCCGAGCCATCTGGCGGGCGATCGCCAAGCCAAGGCCCACGCTGCCCGAAGTGAGTGTGTCGGTTGGCTCGTGAACGAAGCGGGTGAACAGCCGGTCGTACATGTCCCCACTGACGCCCGGGCCGTCGTCGATGACACGGATGGCGGCTCGACCATCCGAGACCGAGACGTCGACTTCGACGTTGTCGCCGCCGTGGCGGTCCGCATTCGAAATGAGGTTGCGCAGGATCTGGCGGAGGCGGGACCTGTCTGCCATGCCAATGGTGCGGGCACCGACGACGGCGACGCTGGTGCCGCTCCGTCCAAATCGAGCGACCAGATGCTCGACCTCGGCCTTGAGCTCGAGCGGATCGACTTCGTACCAAATCGCCTCGGCGTCGATGCGTGCCGCCGCCAACAAGTCGTCAACCATCCGGCTCAACTCGGCAGAGTCGTCATTGATCATGGTGATGAGCTCGAGCGACTCGCTCGGATCGACGAAGCCGTTCTCGAGGAGATGTTCAGAAAAGCCGTAGATGCTGGTCAAGGGGGTACGTAGCTCGTGCGAGATGCCCGCAATGAATTCGTCCTTGGAGCGGTTCAGTTCCCTCTCCGCCTCGACCTGAGCTTCCATATGGACTTCGCGCTCGCGGTACTGCCTGCGGATGATGAGCTGATGGATGATGATTGCTGCAGCGGGGATGAGGAGCGTCACGATGAGTCGGGTGATGTTTTCCGTTCTGCCTGCGCTCGAGGCAGCGTTTTCGATGCGCGCCGCTTGGGTCTCCTGGCGGTCACGCAGTTCCGTCGTGGCGATCTTGTACGAAGGTTCGAACTCTCTCGTGAGCAGAGTGTCGGCTTCGCGAATGTTGCCGTCTTCCATCAAGCTGAGAGCACTGAGACCGGTGGTGATGAGGTCCTCGACCTCGAGAACATCACTGTGGGAGCGGTCGGGAGCACTCATGACGTATTCGCTGAGAATGCTCAGTGAGCTGCGAGCCTCAGCTCTGGCGATTTCCGCTGCTTCCTCGGTCGCCACATCAAGAGCTACGTCGACCGTGAAGACAAGAGCCTGATTCAAGGCGGCCCTGCTGACAGCACTAGCGCCGGCAGTGGCATTGGCCCATTGCAGTTCCTGGGAGCTCTCGGCGATTTCACGAGCCGAAGCGGCGTTGGAAAAGGCGAGAGCAAAGGCCACCAGCATCATTCCGATGCCGCCGGCAACTGACACCGCGACCATGCCGCGGCGGAGGCTGTGCGATGTGAATCCGCCCTTCATCTCACTATTCATCGGCCGAATTGGTGCTAACACTGGGGGCCATTTGCCCTGATGCCTGACTGACTAGTCCCTTCGTTCGCCCACAATTGGCTGTGTAGATCGTGGCTACTTGTCGCTACGATGAGAAGGCAGCCAAAGGTGGGGTGGCAGTGCGGCCCAACAAGCACATCAACTCAGAAGCACACCGCAGCGGACCCGGAGACGCGAAGAGCCGCTATTTCACAACGGGACTTCCGGAAGCTCACGAGGAGATGCTCGAAGAGAATGACGTGCCGCGTCTCGAGCTCCCCGACTCCGTCCGCCGCAACCTCAATCATGAGACGGCCTCCAAGTACGACGGGCGAGGCACTGTAGGCCCGGCTGAAGAGGTCGAGCCTCACACCACCATCGATCTGACTCACCAGGACTGGGTGGATCCCCTCGACGTCGAAGATGAGGTTGATCTGGCCAAGATCGAGATCGACCTCCGCCAAACGATGCGGGAAGACACCCCCGACACCTACTACCAGCGGTTCGGCACACGCGTTCCCGGGCACCGATAATCCGCGTCCGGGAACATCCTGGCAATGGCTAGCGTTGCCGCACAGTCGCCACATTTGAGAGCCATGGACCCTGTTTCAGCTGCATTGCAACAACCCGACGTCACAATCGCCGTCGTCGGCGCCAACGACGATCCAGGCAAGTACGGATCGGTTATCTACCGCGACCTCAAATCGAAGGGATACGACGTCTATCCCGTCAATCCCAATCGATCCACCGTCGATGGCGACCCGGCCTTTGCCTCACTTGGGGATCTGCCGGAGCCTGCTTCGATCGTGAACTTCGTTGTGCCTCCTGAGGTGTCACTGCAGGTTCTCGAGGAAGCGGCGCAGCTCGGATACCGCCTTGTTTGGATGCAGCCTGGATCATCTTCTCCCGAGGTTCGCAGGTACATCGAGGGCAACGGGTTCGACTCCCTCATCGACGCCTGCATCATGGTGCAGACCCGCGTCAAAGCCTGATGGCTGAGAGTTTCGAGGAGTTCAAGAACTCGTTCTCCTACGGAAGCCGCGGGGATCTCTCTTTCAAGTTTCTGAAGAAGCTCGACCCGGAAATGGCCGGTGAAGCGATCAGCCAAATACTCGGCGCGATCGGCGCTTCGTTCGACACCGGATCAGTCGCAGAGCTCCACGAGCTCGTCATAGCCTGGCAGGTTCGCGCCTATGACCCCGGCGAGGGTGCGGTCCCCGCCTACGCGTACGACACTGCGCCGTGGGCCCCGCCGGCCAAGCCCCTCAGCGAATGCCGGGTCGGTCTGCTCACGTCGTCCGGACATTTCGCAGCCGGAGACGATCCGATGCCGTTCGGTGAACCAGACATGACGCAGCCGGAGGCGGTGGCCCGCATCGGGGACTTCATGAGAGAGTCCCCTGTGCTCTCCGCCATACCTCGCGACATCTCGCGCGACGATCTCCGAGTGCGGCATGGCGGATACGACATTCGCAGCGCCGTTGTCGACCACAACGTTGTGTTTCCTCGCGACGCGCTCGTGGCCGCTGCAAAATCGGGGAGGATCGGGTCGGTGGCCGACACGCTCTACTCGTTCCCCGGTGCTACATCCCAGGGCAGATTGCGCCGCCGAGCACTCCCCGACTGGGTCGACACCATCCGGGCGGCCGACATCGACGTTTTGATCCTGGTTCCGGTCTGACCCGTGTGCCACGTGTCGGTCGGACACGTTGCAAGGGCGGTCGAGGAAGCCGGGGTGGCGACGGTGGGTGTGTTCGTTGCTGCGTTCCGCTTCGTCGCCCGGGACATGAGCCTGCCCCGGACCCTGATCACCAGCCATCCGTTCGGCAGGCCGCTCGGCCCTGCCAACCGTCCAGAACGGCACGCCGCGGTCTTTGAAGCGGCGCTGGCATTGGTCGAGGCGGCCCAGTCAGGGCCGGCCCTCATCGAGATGCCGGGTGGATTCGGCGGCTGACTGCGACGGGTATCAAGTTGGTAACGGTGCCGGTCCGCCTCAATGTGTTTCTTTATGTCCGGTTTACCCGAGCTGTCATACGTTGTCGTCACCAAGTCGAGGAGGCGAGATCCATGGCGACCCAGGAAGGCATTCCAACCGGCCGTAGCTGGCGCGATCTCCCTCTCTCTCCGCCAGGTGTCACATCTGTGAGCCCAACAACCCACGGGACAGTTCCCCTCCGGTCCCGGCAGGTGACTCGGGTGAGTCGCCTACGGTGGTTCGGCGCAGGAGGTTTGCTAACACTCGCCGTGGTCTTCCTCCTCGGCTTGGGCCCTTTGACTGCATCTTCCGATCCAGATGTTGCTGCTGCGTCACCGGGAACGGTCGCCCCGGATGCGGCAGCGACTGCGCCTGAAACGATGCCGGCTACGCCCTCTCCCGAGAGCCTCATTGCCGCTCCGTTTGCCGATGAACCGGTTGCCGACGTCGCCGAAGCACTCCTGAACACCGTTGTTCAAATCGAGCGCAACGGCGGCGTCGGTTCAGGCTTCGTCTACGACGAGGAAGGACATATCCTCACCGCGGCTCACGTCGTTGGGCGAGCATCGCAAGTACGAATTCGATTCGCCGACGGGTCGACCCGGATAGGACAGGTTGTTGGAACCGATGCCGGCCAGGACGTGGCAGTCATCGCCGTCGACCCGCGTGGTTTGGAGCCTGCCCCGCTTGCGCTCGGCGCCGACCCGAGAGTCGGTCAGCTGACCGTTGCGATCGGGAGCCCACTCGGATTTCAGCAGACAGTGACGTCCGGCATAGTTTCTGCCGACGATCGGTCCTTGCGTCTGAGCGGGACAGTCGTTCGCAACCTCATTCAAACTGACGCTTCGATCAACTCAGGCAATTCGGGCGGTCCGCTGGCAGACCGTTACGGCCGAATCATCGGCGTAAACATCGCAATCGCATCCCGCTCGGGGGGCTCGGACGGACTCGGATTCGCAGTCCCCATCGATGTGGCCGTAGATATCGCCGAGGGCTTTACAGGCACTCGACCACCCGGATCCGCGCTCGATGGCTCAGGCAATCTTGTGGAAACGGTGGGGTGACCATCTGCAACGATCGTCGTAGACGACTACGGACGATTGACTTTGTCGCGGAAGCCGTTCGAGTCTCCATCGGCGTCTCGGTTGAGCCACGATGTGTAGCTCGCTGAACCGCTCTCGATGTCGACCACGCGGAACCAGACCTTGTTGAACCTGTTGCCGCGGAGGACCTTTACCTCGCAGCGCCCCAATGCGTCGGTCACACAATTGCGCGTCTTGCCGTTGGACCACCGCACCCGGACCGAAGCGCCTTCCACCGGCTGTCCTGATTCGTCGTGTACCTCGACGACGCCGCGAGCCCGCCATCGATTCGGGAAGGCCGGCTCGGAACTGTTCTCGAGATCTCCGACGTCGACCGATCCCGCTTCACCTTCGTAACCCAGGATGAACAGTCCCCTGTCGATCGTCGAGACCGCTACCACGTTGGCGCGGTAGAACGGATACGCCGTCCAAGCGCCATCGAACTGGGCGGCGTTGTTCTGCGGGAAGGTGTCGAAGTACGCGACCTCGCCGGCGCTGTCGCTTGCGATGTCATCTAGCGACACGATGCGGAGACCAGCCTTGTAGTTGGCCTGGTAGGAGCGGCCGTCGCGGATGTACTGGTTGTGATCGATCGCCCCGGTCGCACCATTGAAAGTGAAGCCGACCACCGGATTGTCGAGGTCACTGAGATTCCACACGTATGTCTTCGTCTTGGGCGCCCCGTTGAGCTCGTCGAGCTCGTCATCAGAAACGAAGTAGCGGTGGTTCTCGGTGAGCCAGCCTTGGTGGCTGTAGCCGACTCCGGCGTATGGCTTTCGGGAGAGCTGGACCGGCGTCGCCTTGTTCGTCACATCGACGATCGTCAGAGTGTCCTCGTTCGACGCAAAACAGATCTCACTGCCCACATGATCCGTGTCGGTGCCCTGGTATAACACGCACTGGACGTCATGGGTGTAGCCGTCGGCCGAGAAGCATCCGGCGCTGACCGGAGCCCTGGGATCGTTGAGGTTCACCATATGGAGACCGCCTCCACAAGTGTTGGACCCTACGACGTATGCGAAGCCTGTGTCCGCGTTGACGGCGATGTTGTGAGCATTCGACCAAGCCGGCAGGTGAGCAGTTTCCGTGAAGACATGCGGTATCTGCTTCTGCGACAGCAGTTCAGTGAGGTCGAATACCTGGAGGCCCGACTGCTGTGCCTCCGACACGATGAAGACATGGTCGTCGTAGACCTTCAAGTCCCGCCAAATGGATGAAAAGCTGTGGCTCGGCAGGGTGCCGATCACCTTGGGGTTTTTCGGGTTCGTGATTTCAACGAAAGTCACGCCGGTCGTTCTTCCCATGATTGCGAACTCGCGGCCGCTCTTGTTGTGGGTCCAACCCCACAGGTCGTTGCCCTCGCCGCCGCCGAGGGTGGACAGCGGCACAAAGGAGATGAGATCCACTCCGTCGCAGGCATAGCCGGCGGCGTCGCCGTTGATGCATCGGGTCAAGCCAATCGATTCAAGGCTTGCCTGCATGTCGGCGAGTTCGAGTGCCGACACCAGAGCGAACTGCCGCTCGGCTTCTGATTCGGGGACGGGAACATTCTTCCCGGGAGCTTCGTCCTGATGATCTGGGTGCGCCACCGCGGCGCTTGTGAGAGAGGACACGAACAGCATCGTGGCTGTCGCGATAAGTGCAGCCCTACCTGCGGAGAAACGGCTCATTGCCGATCATGGTACCGGGTGCTTCAACTCCCCATGCCGAGTTGTGTCCGCAGCGCTTCTGCGCCCTCTCTATCGAACATCCTGACTGCATAACCGGAATGGGCGACAACGAAGTCACCGACTTCGGCATTCGGCACCATGATGAGGTCTGCTGAGGTCTCGTGGCTGCCGAGGTCGAGGAGCGCGGGTATCGAAGTCTCGGAACGGTCGCCTATCCAGATGACCTTGCCGGGTATGGCAACGCACATCAGCCTTCTCCCAGGGTGATTGACAGCAGCTTCACGCCTTGAGCGGCTGCATCAAGCGGGTTGGCGCCCTGCTCGATATCCACGGTAGGGGAAAAGCCCCACCGCTCGAGTGCGGCGTCGGTCGCACCATGGCGAAGTCCCTCGGTGCTGACGGCGGCCATCGCGCCGATTTCGAATCGGAGGCCGGCGATGGAGGAAACTGAGCCGCCGGCGCGCCGTTCGGCTTCGTCGAGCAGCTGCCTCAACAACCGACTCTCATGCATGATCGAGCTCTTCGACAACACGCTCGACCGCCGCGGCTACCGCGGGAGACACCGTGGTGCCCGAGGTCAGTGTCTCTGCCTCAATGCCATAGACGCTCAGCCGAGCCGGCAATCTGCCGAGGCGACGAGCCATCTCGATCGTCTCAGCCACTCCGATTGCGTGACTAGATGCGAACGTCGCGGTTGGCAGCGGCTGGTCGAGTGGGTTGTAGACGCGAATCGTCCCCGGTTCGGACTTGGAGTGCATGGCGTCGACAATGACGACCTCGTCCGCTCCTTGCCACAGATCCATCAGTTCGAATCCACCGAGACTCGATTCGTATGCCGTCACGTTGGTTAATCGGCGGGCCACCTCGAGACCGGCTGCGTCGTCGCTTCGGAACGGGTTGCCGACCCCGATGACGATTCTCACGTTTCCCGCTCCACCGTGAGGTCCAGGAAGTGCGTCGCGCACGAGATGCATGGGTCGTAATTGCGAATTGCCTGCTCTAGCTGCCATTGGAGGTCCTTGTCTTCAAGGTGGGCATGGGGTGGAACGAAGTGGCGCAGATCGTCCTCAATACTGAGCTGGTTTTGTGACGTTGGAGGAACGATCTGCGCGTCGGAGATCAAGCCGGCGTCGTCTATTTCGTAGCGGTGATAGAGAATTCCGCGGGGAGCCTCGGAAACGCCGTGGCCGATCCGACCGTCGGCGACCACGGGAACGGCCGGTGCCGCCGGTCGTCTATAGCGATCGATGATGCTGAGGATCTCTTCGATAGCGAAGACGATCTCGACGGCACGCACCACGATGCTCCTGAAAGGATTCGAGCAGGTAGGACCCAGCCCCGAGTCGAGCGCCGCCTTCTGGGCGAGCGGAGTGAGTTGCTCGAAGTTGAGGCTGTAGCGCGCCATCGGGCCAACGTGATATGAACCCCTCTCCTTGACGTGGGCGTGCAATGCGTTCGACCAAGCCACGTGGCTCTCTTCGAAGACCTCCCTCCATTGTTCGGGGGCGATATCGATGCCGCGATTCGAAATGATCCGGCCATCTTCCACGCCGTAGCGATCTGGATGTCGTACGGCCACGTACTCGTAGTCGCGCTCGAATTCAGGGAACGGAAAGCCGGCCACCCAAGATGCGGTGTCGATGGCTGCTTGGAGCGCCCACTCAAGTTCGGGAACCAAAGCCTGGAGCTCTTCTGTGGCGGGGGTTCGGTAGAAGCCTCCGACCTTGACGTTGATCGGGTGGATCTCGCGGCCACCAAGCACCGTCATGATGTGGTTGCCCAGCTTCTTGAGGCGCAGCCCTGCCTTGACCCGATCAGGATGGTCGCCCGCCATGGCGATACCGCTCTCGTAGCCGAGGAAGTCCGGCGCATGCAGGAAGTAGACGTGGAGCCCGTGGCTCTCGATCCACTCTCCGCAATAGAGGATGCGTCGCAAGTCCAGCAGCTCAGCAGGCAAGATCACATCGGCGGCGTGCTCCATGGCGTTACATGCGCTCGTTTGGTAAGCAACAGGGCAGATGCCGCAGATGCGGGCGGTGATGTCGGGAGCCTCTTGGAATCGCCTGCCTCGCAGGAATGCCTCAAAGAACCGGGGAGGCTCGAAGATCTTGAACTGGAGGTCGAGCACTTCGTCGTCCTTGAGGCGAAGGTACATGGCTCCTTCACCTTCGACGCGAGCCAGATAGTCGACCGCAATCTCTCGTTCAGCGCTCATACGTTGCGCTCGCTTCCTTGAACTCCGGGGCGTAACTATTGAATGTGCGCAGCGCCCTGACGAGGTCGTCGTCTTCGATCCCGAGGCTCTTCCACCAGTCCCCGAGCGCGATGACGTTGGGCGACTCGGCCGGCCCGAAACAGCCATAGCAACCACGGTCGAATGCCGGACAAATCGCTCCGCACCCTGCCTGAGTCACAGGGCCGAGACACGGGATCGCAGAGGCGACCATGACGCACGAGGTGCCTCGCAGTTTGCATTCGACGCACACGCTGTGGCCGGGGACATTGGGCTTCCGCTTCTGGACAAACGCAGAAATGACCTCGATCAGCTGGACCTTTGAGATCGGGCACCCTCGCAATTCGAAATCTACGGGCACGTGGTCGGCGATCGGAGTGGAAGTCTCGAGTGTGTCGAGGTATTCGGGGTGGGCGTAGACAATCGAGAGGAAGTCGTCGACATCCGCCCAATTGCGCAGCGCTTGGATCCCGCCTGCAGTTGCGCAGGCTCCGATGGTGATCAGCGTGCCTGAGAGCTTGCGAATCTCTTGGATTCGCGCTGCGTCGTGGGGTGTGGTCACCGAGCCTTCGACCAGCGAGACGTCATACGGGCCTGGCAACTCGGCTCGGGTTGCTTCGGGGAAGTAGGCAATGTCGATGGCGCCCACGATGTCGAGGAGCTCGTCTTCGCAGTCGAGCAGGCTCAGCTGGCAACCGTCGCATGATGCGAACTTCCACACGGCGAGTTTCGGCTTGCTCACAGCTCGCTCACCCTCATTCGGTCCCTCACCGCTGCATAGGTGAAGACCGGGCCATCTCGGCAGATGAAATCGGGGCCGTACTGGCAGTGACCGCAGAACCCGACGGCACACTTCATGTTGCGCTCCATGCTCACGTACACGCTGGAGGGGTCCGTGCCTGCGCGACCCATCTCTCTCGCAACTACCTTCATCATGATTTCTGGCCCGCAGACCATGGCGGTCACATTCTCCGGGTCGTATTCGATGCGCGTCAGCAGGTTGGTCACGAGACCGATGTCGCCGTACCAGCCGTCCGCAGCTCGGTCGACCGTCACCTCGACTTCGATGTCGAACCTGCCGCGCCATTGGCGAAGTTCCTCTTCGTAGAGAAGGTCATCAGGCGAGCGAGTTCCATACAGCAGCGAGACGGCGCCGTATCGAGCGCGGTTGTCGAGGAGCCGGAGGATCACCGGACGTAGGGGTGCAAGACCGATGCCGCCGGCGACCACCACGACGTCCCCGCCTTCGGCCGCGTCCATCGGCCAGCCGATCCCGTACGGGCCGCGGATGCCGAACTGAGTTCCTGCCTCTGCTGAGCAGATCGCATCGGTGACCGCTCCTACGGCCCGCACGGTATGCGTCAGAACGTTGTCGTCCGCCGAACCTCCGGCGACCGAAATCGGGACTTCACCCACGCCGAACGCATAGATCATCGTGAACTGTCCAGGCGAAAACTGCAGTCCTTCGCCATCGGTCGCGGCGAAGTCGAGCGTTACTGTGTCGGCCGTCTCACGGCGGGTAGCGACCACCTCGAACGGCCTTGGCAACATCGGCTCGGCGGTCGCCTCGATGGTGGAGAGAACAACTGTCATCGAGGGAATTCGTATAGATCGAGGAGTTGAGTGCGGGTGGCGTGCAGCCGATTGACTGCTTGTTTTGCCACTATCCGGAGCACCTGCTCGGACAGATTGTGATCCTCGACGCACTTGGCGCGCACCGCCGCCGCATCAAAGCCGAGCGTCCTCGTTGGATCGAGCGCTCTGGCTCGCCAACTCCAAGTGTGAGGTGGGAAGAACCAGGAAAGTCCGACCAGCTCGCCTCGCCCAAGGGTCTGGATGACTATGGGCCGCCGCCGTGGGCTCACGAGCTCGAGACCAACTTTCCCCGAGATGACGATGTAGAAGCGCGTTGCTTCCGAGTCCTCTTCGAAGAGGACTTCTCCCTCCGCGAACTCTGATTCGATTGCGACAGATTCGAGGAAGGCGATTTCCTCGTCTGTCAGGTGCGCGAGCAGTTCGGTCCTCCCCAAGTCGACGCTCAGATTCATGCCGGTACCTCCGATCGCGTCCGGATTGCGGCCACTTCGTGTGTGATGTCGATGCCTACAGGGCACCACGTGATGCATCGGCCACACCCCACGCAGCCGATGCTGTCGAACTGGTCCTGCCATGTAGCGAGTTTGTGGGTGAGCCACTGGCGGTATCTGGCGGTGGGGGTTTCTCGCACGGGGTGCCCGTGGAGTCCGCTGAAGTCGAGAGTGAAGCAGGAGTCCCACCGGCGCTCGCGTTGACCTAGCGCCGCATCGAGGCTGGCCGTGTCCTCGGTGGTCGAGCAGAAGCAGGTGGGGCAAACCAGTGTGCAGTTGGCGCAGCTGAGGCAGCGCTCTGCCACGCGGTCCCAGTGAGCGCTGTCTCGGTTCGTGTAGATGTCCTCGCGAACCCGCCGAGTGTCCATGGACCTTCCCATGTGAGCAGCGGTGTCGTCGACGATGGCTGCGACTCGAGCAAAGTCTGCTTCTGTGGCGTCGCGGCCGGGTAGCTGGTGGAGCACCTCGCCTCCGGCGTCGCTGCCAGCCTCAAAAACGAAGTGGTGAGTCGATTCGTCGAGCACCTCGGTCAGGACCAAGTCGTATCCGGCGAGACACCGGGGGCCCGTCTTCATAGATGCGCAGAAGCAGGTACCGCCGGCAACAGCACAGTTCACGCCGACCGTGAACAGGCCAGCTCTGTTGTTCGCATACGTTGTGTCGACCTGGCCTGAGCCGAGGAAGACCCTGTCCTGGATCGCGATTGCCGCCAACTCGCATGCTCTGATGCCGATGAAGGCGTACCGTCGATCCGGTGCATCTGGTGGCGTGAATATCAACTCTCCATCGACGTTCTCAATGGTGAGCAAGACAGAGCGGGGCGGGAACAGATAGGACTTCCACGAATGTGGCCCAACCACGTAGCCGAACAGCGCGGAGTCATCTCTGCGCACGAGTCGGTAGCTCCCCCCGTCTTGGACGTCGGTCCATCCGATAGGCAGATCATCGATGGCGGAGATTGGCCGGTAGACGATGGTTTGGTCCTGCTTCGTGGGACCGATGACGTCATAGCCGCTGTCGGCGAGCAGGTCGATCAGGATTCCCAGATCCACTCGCTCGACAACCTTGGTTTGGCTCGTCGTCACACAGTGAGTATCAGCGGCGTAAGTGCCGGCTCACGAGAGTCTTTCGACTCTTGGATGGTGGGCCAACTCTCGGTAATCCTCGTGGCACGGCCGCAAATAGACGGAGAAGCGCACCGTGAACGAGGAACCCAGAGCTACGACCACGAAGCCTTCTCGCCGGTCGGTTGGCCTCGCATTTGCTGCTACCACGGCCGTGATCAGTGGTTTTGCCGTGTTCATCAACGGCTACGGAGTGAGGTCCTGGACGGAAGTGGCAAGCGCAACGACGTATACCACCGTCAAAAACGCCGTTGCCGCCGTCGTGCTTGTTGCACTGGCCGGCGCCGTGACTCGATCCGGCTCTCAACGAGGTCTTCGTCGACCCGTTGGATTGAGGCAATGGGCCGGGGTGAGCGGCGTCGCAGTGATCGGCGGCGCGATTCCGTTTGCCCTGTTCTTCGAGGGATTCGCACGGGCCTCGTCTTCTCAGGCAGCGTTCATCCACAAGACACTCGTTGTCTGGGTAGTGATCCTTGCCGTGATCATCCTGCGCGAGAGGATCGGTTGGCTGCACGTGGCCGCTGTCGGACTTCTGGTGTGGGGCCAGGCCGCGCTGCTCGGAGGAGTCGGTCGGCTGAGCTTGGGCAGTGGTGAGGTCATGATGTTTGGCGCAACCCTGCTGTGGTCGACCGAAGTAATCATCGCCAAGAAGTTGCTCGCGGCAGTGCCGCCGCTGACACTGGCGGTTGCCCGGATGGCTGGTGGCGCCGGGCTCCTCGTTCTCTATGGAGTCGCGTCGAGTGCCACAGTCAGCTTCGAAGCAATGGGTCTGTCCCATATCCTCTGGGTCTTGCTGACCGGGGCCGTGCTCGCGGCGTACGTGGCCACTTGGTATTCGGCACTTGCCCGCGCTCAAGCAGTGGACGTGACTGCGGTCCTCGTCGGCGGCGCCTTGATCACCGCGGCGCTGAATGTCGGCGTCCGCGGGCTCGCTGTGCCGCCTATCGCGGGGCTGGTCCTCGTGGGCTGTGGTGTCTTCTTGGCCGGGGCAGCTCTTCTTGCTCGGCAACGGCCTCTCGGCGTCCAGTGACGAACGGCGCCGTGCTCTTCAGCCGGTTCGCATATCCACCCAATTCGCTCGGGTATTGCGGCCCGGCCGACCGCGAGCTTCTTGTTGAGCTCGTGGCGTGCGGATCGGGTGCCGACCGAGAGTTCCGCCGGACCATTGAGACCTTTGCCGGGGCGTGGCCGTACCTGGAATTGATCGGGGGCAGCGTCGGCCTTGACCCGCTCGACAGCCGAGTGATCGAAGCGTATTGGCTCGGTAACGATTTGCTCCAGGGCGTGGACACGCTGACCTGGGGAAACTCGCTCGACGATCGGTTCCGCCGTCGAGCCGGCAGCGATTGGGGCCGGATGGTCGAGGGGATCACTGCCGGGGGAGTGCCCAACCATGCATTTCACGTCTTCTGCGCCTATCCATGGGTCGGGTTGCTCCGTTCCGGCTCGGTTGAACAGGCGATGACGGTGCTGGACAACTGCCGGATCCGGTGGGGAGAGGTTGTCGGCAAGATCGAAGACCGCCTGCTTGTAGAGTCCCAGCCGTTGGTTTGGGACGGGCAGGCGCTCGGGCTTGGCGCTGCCCGCGTCGAGCACGTGCGTGCCTCAATAGACACAGCCGAGTCAGTGTCCGTCGGTGACGATATCGCCATGCACTGGGACTACGTGTGCCAGCGGGTCAGCTCGGCGCAGCTGGCTTCGTTACAAATCATGCAAGCGACCCACCTGGCGCTCGTCAACCGGTACCCCACGGCCTTGGCGGGTCGAATCGATTAGCCGGCGCTACGAATCCCGGAACGGCACCGTTTCCGCGATCGAGCCGAGGGTCGCCGCGGAGTGAAATGTGGCATCAACTTTGTAATTCACGAACCATCTGAAAGCGTCGCCCGATGGGGGCGACTCCGATGTGGCCAAGCGCCCGATAGGTGACCGGATTGCTGGGGCTGGTACTCGTCTGGAAGGTTGCGTTTCCCCAGAGGCTTGCACCCTCGAGCGCGGTCCTCAGCAGGCCGGTGGCCAGGAGAGAACCGCGATATGGTTTCGTCACGGCAAGCAATCCGAGCCGAGGAATGTCGGTGTTCCGCCAGAAACGGATCAGGCCTCCATAGGCGCCGGAACGCCGATCGACGCCGACCAAGTATCCGCTCGGGTCGTACTCGGGTGAATGGATCTCTGCCTGCCACATCTGCGCGGTGGTGACCCATCCGTCGGTTCCGGGCACCTCTTTTCGAAGCTCGTTGTCGAGCGCAACTAGGTGTGCTTCGTCGAGCTGATGAGGAGGTACGAGGGTGAAGTGTGCGGGCAAACGCGGCCGCCCGAGATGTCGCAACGCTGTCTCGAACCTGACCTCGAACTCGTCATCAACCAGCTCAACGGTGAAGCCGATGTCCTCGAGCTGCTGCCTCCGCTCCGCCGACTGCGCGACTGTGTAGACCGGCCCTGTGGCCGCCATGGCGACATCCGCGAGGCCGGCAATCAGGGTGGGTGGTGTGGCGCCGAAATTGAGGAAGACCCTGCCATCGGGCCGGCGCCGCCCGTTGGCAATACCGACCGCGGCTGCGCCGTCGTACGCCATCCATCGCAGCTGAGGCGCCAGCGCATCTGCGCCACGAAGCTCGCTCTCGGCTACTTCGAGCAGCGATGCCGCCTCGCGGTATTCATCGATGAAGCGTCGAAACATCACCGCCACTGACGGTAACGCTCCGCCGATCGGTTGGCACCGTCTGATCTAGAACTGCTCAGCTTCGGTCGAGCCTTCTAGAGCGAGCGTGCTTGCCGTGCCGCCGCTGATGACGGTTGCGACGTCGTCGAAGTAGCCGGCGCCGACTTCACGCTGGTGGCGGGTAGCCGTGTAGCCCTTGGCCTCCATATCGAATTCGTTGGTCTGTAGCTCCACGTATGCGCTCATGCCACGGCTCGCATAGCCATCGGCGAGCTCGAACATCGCTGCGTTGAGGGCATGGAATCCGGCCAGGGTGATGAACTGGAACCGGTAGCCCATAGCGCCGAGCTCCTTTTGGAATGACGCGATCGTTTGATCGTCCAGATGCTTGCGCCAGTTGAAGGACGGCGAGCAGTTGTACGTGAGCAGCTTGCCAGGGAACTCAGCATGGATGGCATCGGCAAAGCGAGCGGCCTCATCGAGATCCGGCTTACTCGTCTCGCACCAAATGATGTCGGCGTATGGAGCGTACGCCAGGCCGCGAGAAATCGCGGAGTCCATTCCGTTGCTGATGTGGAAGAAGCCTTCCGGGGTTCGTTCGCCTGTGATGAACTGGCCGTCGCGCTCATCGACGTCGGTCGTCAATAGCGTGGCGGCCAACGAGTCGGTGCGAGCAACCGTCATCGTCGGCACCCCCATGACGTCTGCGGCAAGTCGGGCGGCAGTCAGCGTGCGGACGTGCTGCGACGTCGGTACGAGGACCTTGCCGCCCATATGGCCACACTTCTTCTCGGAGGCCAGCTGGTCCTCGAAATGGACTGCTGCGGCGCCGGCGGCGATGTAGTTCTTCGTCAGCTCGAACGAGCTGAGGGCGCCGCCGAATCCCGCCTCGGCGTCGGCAACGATCGGCACCATCCAATCGCGAGTGACATTGTCCTCGCCGAACTCGATCTGGTCGGCACGAATCAGGGCGTTATTGATCCGACGCACTAGAGCCGGCCCGGAATTGGCGGGATAGAGCGACTGGTCGGGATAGACCTGTTCGGCGAGGTTGGCGTCTCCTGCAACCTGCCAACCCGAGAGGTAGATGGCCCGCAGCCCGGCTTTGACCATTTGCACGGCCTGACCGCCCGACATCGCTCCGAGAGCGTTTACATAGTCCGCCGCGTTGAGCATGTCCCACAGTTTCTCGGCGCCGCGACGAGCCAGCGTCTGCTCAACCGTAAATGACCCCTGGAGACGCACCACATCTTCCGCTGTGTAGTCGCGGGTGATGCCCTTCCAGCGCGGGTTGTTGTCCCAGTCAGCCTGAATGGCTGCTGCTCGCTCTTTCATCATTCTCTCCGATGTCATCGTTGGTTTCCCCTACGTTGTCTTGTGAACTGGTCTATTGCCCTTGGTGCGCCGTCAATAACTCATAGCCGGGCAGCGTTAGGAAGTCTGCAAAGTCGTCGCTGAGGGCAACCGTCTCGAACAGTTCCCGGGCCGCCTCGAAGTTCCCTGCCGCGAAGCCATCCTCGCCGAGCTCCCTACGAAGCCGCTCGGTCTCCTCGTCTGCGATGCGCACAACGAGGTCCCTGTCGATCTTGACCCCGTCGACCGTCGCAGCGTCCGTGTGCACCCATTGCCAGATCTGGGAGCGTGAGATTTCTGCTGTGGCGGCGTCCTCCATCAGGTTGTAGATGGCGGCCGCTCCGTTGCCTCCCAGCCACGCTGCGATGTATTGGATGCCGACGTCGACGTTGAGCCGAACTCCAGCCTCAGTGATTCCCGCCCCCGCAACACTGGTGTCGAGGAGGTCATCGGCACCGACGGCGACGTCGTCGCGTTGGCGGTCGACCTGATTTGGAGATCCGCCGAACTTGTCCGTGAACACTTCCATCGCAAGCGGGATGAGGTCAGGATGAGCGACCCAGGTCCCATCGTGGCCGATCGACGCTTCGCGCTCCTTGTCTGCCTTGACCTTCGCCAGAGCGTTCTCGGTGACTTCGGGATCGCGCCGGTTCGGGATGAATGCGGCCATGCCGCCCATCGCGTGGGCACCACGCCGATGGCATGTCTTCACCAGCAGGTCCGTATACGCCGCCATGAACGGGACCGACATCGTGACGGCTCCACGATCCGGGAGGATCTTGTCCGGGAAATTCCTGAACTTCTTGATTATGGAGAAGATGTAGTCCCAGCGACCTGCGTTGAGACCGGCGCTGTGGTCTCGCAGCTCGTACAGGATCTCGTCCATCTCGAACGCGGCGAGAATCGTCTCTATCAGCACTGTGGCTTTGATAGTGCCGACTGGGATTCCGAGGGCCTCCTGGGAAAAGACGAATACGTCGTTCCACAGGCGGGCCTCGTGATGGCTCTCCAACTTCGGCACGTAGAAGTAGGGGCCGGACCCGCGCTCGATCAGCTCGGCTGCATTGTGGAAGAAGTAGAGGCCGAAGTCGACGAGCGATGCCGCGGCCGGCTCGCCGTCGATGGTCAGGTTCTTCTCGATGAGGTGCCAGCCGCGCGGCCGCACCATGAGCGTGGCCGGCTCGTCGCCGAGGCTGTACTCCTTGCCTGCCTCACTTGTGAAGTCGACTTGGCGGCGAATGGCGTCATAGAGGTTTGCTTGCCCCTCGATCATGTTGGACCAAGTGGGCGAGGAGGCGTCTTCGAAGTCCGCCATGAACACCCGAGCGCCACTGTTGAGGGCATTGATGATCATCTTGCGATCTACGGGGCCGGTGATCTCCACCCTGCGGTCGAGGAGGTCATCGGGAACCGGGGCGACCCGCCATTCGCTGCGACGGATGTCAGCAGTCGATTCAAGGAAGTCTGGCATCTCTCCCGCGTCGATGGCCACCTGCCTCAGCTCCCTGGCGTGGAGGAGCTCCTGGCGAGTGTGATTGAAACGACGGTTCAGAGCCGTTACGAACTCGACCGCCTCCGGAGTCAGGATGAGTTTGCTTGCCTGGTCGACGCTCATGCTGCCGACTCCTTCCGCGCAGAACAACGCTTCCTTCCCAAGATTCCCGTCGCAGTGTCAGGTTGGCAAGCGCTGTTGATGTTAAGAACGTTCGATCTTATGCTGAGACCGATAGACGAGGAAGTTTGGATGGCAAATGGTGGTGTAGATCCGCTGGTTTTAGGTCAGCGCATCAGACACTTCAGGCGTGAACGGTCAATGACCCTGGATCAGCTCGGCGAGGTGGTCGGGCGGCCCGCGCCATACCTTTCCCTGATCGAAAACGGTAAGCGGGAGCCGAGAATCGGGCTCATCAACGATGTTGCGGCGGCGCTCGACGTGCCTGCTGTTGACCTGCTGGCCGCGGAGGCTCCGAGTCGCAGGGCTGACCTCGAAGTGCGTCTCGAGCGTGCCCAGGAGCACCCTCTCTACGAGGCTCTCGATCTGCCGCACTTGAAACCATCAGCCAAGCTGCCCGACCTTGCGCTCGAGCACATCTTGGCTCTCTTCGACGAGGTGACGGGATCTCCGGGCCGAGCTCTCGTCACTCGCGAAGAAGCGCGGATCGCAAACTCTGAGCTGCGTAAGGAGATGCAGCTCCGCAGCAACTACTTCGCAGAGATCGAACAGATCGCCGCATCGGCCTTGGCGGCCGTGGACTACGCTGGTGCGGGCTCGCTAACCGAGCGAGACATCCAAAACCTCGCCGGACATTTTGGCTTCGGCTTGGTGCGCGCTCAGGACGTGCCACCGTCCGTGCGGTCTGTGACCGACCTCGAGAATCGGCTCATCTATGTGCCACAGCGCGACTTGCTCTCCACGAGGGGAGCCCGCTCCGTGGTACTCCAGACACTCGGCCGTTTTGCACTCGACCATGCGGACCCCCAGACCTTTGGTGAGTACCTTCGTCAGCAAGTTGAGGCAAACTACTTCGCGGGCGCTGTGCTGGTTCCAGAAGGCGCTGCCGTCATCTATCTCGTGTCCGCCAAAGCGGAGCGCGACCTGGCAATCGAGGACATGCGTGATGCCTACTACGTGTCCTACGAGATGGCTGCGCATCGTTTCACCAACCTCGCCACCGAGCATCTCGACCTGCGCACCCACTTCATCAGGTCAGACGAGCTGGGTACCACGTGGAAGGCCTATGCCAACGACGGGCTCCAGCTCCCCAAGAACTCAGTCGGCGCGATCGAAGGACAGCGGTTGTGCAGGGAGTGGGGAGCCAGGCAAGCATTCCACTCAGAGGACAAGTTCTCTATGCACTACCAGTACACCGACACCCCAGACGGCAGCTTCTGGTGCGGTACCCATATCGATGCCGACCGGATGATGGCGATCACCGTCGGCGCATCCTTCGACGACGCCCAGTACTTTCGGGGCAGGGACACCGATCGCCACGCAACGTCGAAATGCCCCGACGGCGATTGTTGCCGCCGACCTCCCATTGGCCTAGCCGATCGATGGAGCGGCAAATCGTGGCCGGCGGTTCGGCCCAACAGTCACATCCTTGCCGCAATGCCGATCGAGACGATCCCCGGCGTTGACATGGTGGAGGTATACGAGTTCCTCGATCGCCATGCCGAGGACTAGTCGATAGTCTGGGATTCTGTCCTTCATTCTGATACCTTTCGATCCCGAATGAAGAGCGTTGAAGCGGGATCGAGCGCGCCTGAGATTCTGGTGGCTGTCGACATCCCCATCCTTGGCGACGAACGTCGCAAGAACTGGGCCAAGGTCGTCCACAATGTCGATGAGCAGAAGGACACCGGATGGGCCTTCGAAGGCGATTTCATCTCAGTTGGCGGAATCCAAGACGTGCCGGTCGGGTCCGTATTGCTGATCTATGGGGAGAAGGGTTCGCGCACAAATCCCCAGTCGATGGCTGCGGTCTACGTCACGAACGGAGACGCCACCCTCACCAAGCACGACGAATCGAGCGGTCGTGCTTGGGCGCGTACTCTGCGCGATTCGATCAAGGAGCTACTCGATGGCGGGGGCCCGACGCCTGGGCAGGTCGAGTGGAGACCTGAGCTGATGCTCTACCGCGACGATGCCATCGTGCATGAAGCAAGGCGACGCGGCATCTGGCCAGAAGAGGATCCGAGCGGGCTGTGACGAGTCACCCGCTGGCGCAACAGCCACCGAGACCACGGGTGGGGTTCTTTTTGCTGTATGCCATGGGTGCCAGCACGTTCACGGCAGCCATCTTTTCGGTTCTCGGCAGTTTCGTCGTCGATGAGTTCACGTTGAGCCGAGCCCAACTCGGCGTGATCGTGGCTCTCAACACCATCTTGGCGGGCCTCATGTCTCCGCTCGCCGGCAAGTTCGTTGATAGGACCGGCGGTGGTTCATCGCTGCAGGTGCTCCTTCACATGTCGGCGGCCTCATTCGCCGTGACGGCGCTCGCGCCGGGTTTTGCCGTGCTTCTCGTGGCCGCGGTGGTGGGCGGCGCCGCGCAGGCCTTGGCCAACCCGGCAACCAACAAAGTCATCGCGTATCGCTACGCACCAGAGCGTCGAGCCAACGTCACCGGGATAAAACAGTCAGGTGTCCAGTTCGCGATCTTCTTCGGTGGTTTGAGCCTCCCATCCCTTGCGGATTGGTTGGGGTGGCGATGGGCGGTAGTCGCCGTGATTGTTACGACACTGCTCATGGCCGGGTGGCTTCAGGTGGCGCGACAGGGGATTTCGTCTGGTCGCGGTGACGAGGTTTCTCCAACTTCGCGGGCGTTCCGCGGGGCCGTACCGTGGTTGACCCTCTACGGCCTTCTTCTCGGCTTTTCCGGGAGCGCTGCGTTCTTCCTTCCACTATTCGCAGAAGAGGAGCTCAATCAATCGGTCCGGATAGGCGGGTTGGCGCTGGCCCTGGCGGGGCTCACCGCTGTCGTCGGTCGAGTGCTGTGGGCTCGTTACGCCCAGCGAGGCGCCCGTTATCGGCGCACCCTGGCGATTATCGCCGCCCTTGCGGTGATGGGTATGTGGTCTTTCACAATGGCCGACTCTTCGTTGGTGTTCCTGTGGATCGGAGCGTTCCTCATGGGCGCCGGTTCGAGTTCCTGGAACTCTGTCGGGATGCTTGCCGTGATCGAGGACTCCTCGGCAACAGAAACCGGCGCCGCCAGCGGATGGGTGCTGATGGGTTTCCTGGTCGGCCTCGGAATAGGCCCTCCGATCTTCGGGCTGACATATGACTCGACCGGCAGCTAC
This sequence comes from Actinomycetes bacterium, assembly GCA_024638645.1. GTDB lineage: Bacteria > Actinomycetota > Acidimicrobiia > Spongiisociales > UBA5794 > JAHEJX01. Next base: position 12,921 of record JAHEJX010000031.1, on the reverse strand, counting down.
ATGACCATGTGGGTGATCGCAGCGGGATTCGCTGCAGCGGCGCTTGCGCTGGTGGCCGCCTGGATGTTGACGGCGCGAGGTCGGCCGGCTTGAGGCTGCTTCGTCTGAAGCGTCCCCCTCTCAGTGAGCTGGCGGCATTGCGGGCGCAGATCGCAGCCGAGGATTACAACTACGAAGTCGGGATACTCGGCGGGCCGGTACCCGCCGGTATGAAGCGCGACACGCTCGAAGTCAGAATCGGATCCGGCGAAGCCGTTTGGGCGCGGGCTCGAGACGGGATTCGGCACTGGGCGCACTTCGACCTCGGGTGGGCGGCGATCGAGACCGGCAACAATCCGCCACAGGCAGGCCTCGATCTCGTGGTCCATGCCGCACTGGTTGGAATCCACCTCACCACAGCCTGCCGCGTAGTTGCCGTGCACGACCGCCAGGACGGCGACGGCGCCCGCTTTGGTTTCACGTATGGCTCGCTGCAGAGCCACGTCGAGTCCGGCGAGGAGATGTTCGAGGTAGCGCGGCACTCAGACGGTGATGTGTCTTATCGAATCGACGTCATGGCGCGTCCCGGGCGCTGGTACGCCTGGGCCGCCCAACCCTTCGTTGAGCACCAGCGGCGACGCTTTCGGGCCGACAGCGCTGCCGCGATGAGCAGGTACGTAGCGGACTGATTGTTGCGAGCGAGTCGGAACGATTCGTACTCTTGCAGCAGCCGAGAGCGAAAGGCCTCATGGCAACGTCCATCAAGAACGACCGGATGACGATTCTCGGCTGGGCGATGTACGACTGGGCCAATTCGGCCTATGCGACCACCTCTGGTGCGATTGTCGCCGCGTTCTTCACAGGCACGATCGTCCCGGAGGAGGGCTTCTGGGGGCTTTCAGGGGAGACGCTCTGGGCTGGCGTCGTCTCAATAGGCGCATTCGTCCTCTTTCTCGGCATGCCCGTCTTGGGCGCCGTAGCCGACTACACCTCATCCAAACGGCGATTCCTCTGGTTCTTCGCTCTTCTCGGCGCATTCTTCACGATGACTGTCCCGTTTGCCCCCGACGGAGCCGTGCCCCTCTTCCTCTTCCTCTTCCTGATCTCGCAGATCGGATTCGTCGCCGCCAACGTCTTCTACGACGGGTTCCTCCCCAACATCACGACGGACGACACCATCGATCGCGTCTCCTCGAAAGGGTTCGCATATGGCTACATCGGTGGTGGTCTCTACGTACTCTTGGCTTTCGTGCTCATCCTGATGAGCGGCGACGACTCCGTCACAGGGCTGTCCGAAACCGGAGCGGCTCGCGTCTCGATCGCCGGTGCCGGCGTGTGGTGGATCGTCTTCACTGTGTTCTCGCTGCGCCGGCTTCCTGAGGTTGGAGAGGCAGAGGCGATTCCCGAAGACTTGGCTCACCTTCCTCGGTGGCGGGCATATGCGTCGATAGGATTCGGCCGGACTATTGGGACGGCCAAGAAGCTCCTCGACTTCAAGCACATCTTGATGTTCGTCATTGCATACATGTTCTACAACGACGGAACGCAAACGATCATCAACGTGTCTGGGGCCTATGCCGAGGACACGCTCAACCTCAAAACCGAGCAAATCGTCGTCATCTTTCTCATCGTCCAGTTCGTTGCGTTCTTTGGGGCGCTGTTCTTCGGTCGCTTGGCAGACAAGGTGGGCGCCAAGCGAGCCATCATTGTTTCGCTTTTCATCTGGACCGCGATTGCGTACGCCGGATTCGTGCTTCCGGCCCAAGCGGCAGATGGCGAGTCGCAGATGTTCAGCTCAGAGGCAACGCTCGTCTACCTGCTAGCGATCGTGATCGGCTTTGTGCTCGGCGGCGTGCAAGCCCTTTCTCGCAGCCTCTACGGCTCGATGATCCCTGAAGAGGCGTCCGCCGAGTTCTACGGCTTCTTCTCGGTATTCTCGAAGTTCTCGGCGATCTGGGGGCCTTTGCTGTTTGCGGTCGTCTCCGGCACGACGGGATCCGGCAGGCCGGCGATACTGTCGATCATTGCGTTCTTCGCGATAGGCATCTTCTTGCTCACCAAGGTAGACGTGGACGAGGCGCGCTCCTCACGCGACAGGTGGCACTTCGAGGGGGCAGAAACCACCATTGATTGATCCGCGAAGTAGTCCGCTGCCGGCGGTAGCGTCGCACCATGCTGAAACGTCTTGCGCTGCTGGTGGCGCTCCTGATCGTTGCCGCGGCGTGCTCTGAAGAGCAGCCTGCGGCCACGACTGCGGCTCCTGAGATCGTCACGACAACTACTGCCGGGCCCCCCGAGACTGTTCCGACCACGATCGAGACCACGACGACGGGCGCGCCGAAAGTGAGCACCTCGACATCGACGACCACCACCACGATGCCGATCGCCGAGACCGAATTGCAGCTGACGGAGATTGCCCGAGGGTTTGAACAGCCCGTCCTGGCGCTTTCTCCGCCGGGCGACGACCGCCTCTTCGTCGTCGATCAGCCGGGCCGGGTGTGGGTGCTCGCAGGTGAAGAGCCGGAGCTCTTTCTCGATATCAACGAGGACGTCATCTACGGGGGAGAGCGGGGATTGCTCGGGCTCGCGTTCCATCCCGAGTTCGCGGCCAACGGTCGCATCTTCCTCAACTACATCGGAGATCGTGGCGAGACCCGACTGGTCGAGGCGGCGTCGGACGGCACCACGGCCGACGCGGCATCGCAGCAGATTCTCCTGCAGATCGAGCAGCCGGCGCGCAACCACAACGGCGGGATGATTGCCTTTGGCCCCGACGGCTATCTCTGGGTTGCAACGGGTGATGGTGGCGCGGCGAACGACCGGTTTGGACAGGGACAGCGTCCCGACACGCTCCTTGCTGCGATGCTCCGCCTGGATGTGTCTGAACCTGGGGCCTACTCGATACCGGCGGACAACCCATTCGTAGACGGTGAAGCGGGGGCCCCTGAGGTGTACTCCTACGGCTTGCGCAACCCTTGGCGGTTCACCATCGACGGTGATGTGCTCTATATCGCCGACGTTGGGCAGCGGAGCATCGAAGAAGTGAACGTGAGCTCGATCGCCGGCGCCAAGGGCGCTAATTACGGCTGGCCGGCTTTTGAGGGATCCGACTGCTTCCAGGGGCCGTGTGATCTCGAGGGGACGGTGATGCCCGTTGTCGAGTACAGCCACGCAGACGGATGTTCGATCACTGGCGGCTATGTCTACCGGGGCAGCGCCATGCCCGAGCTCACCGGCCACTATTTCTACGGCGACTATTGCGACGGTTGGATCCGGTCCCTCTCGCCGCAAGGTGAAACGTTCGAGTGGTTCGGCCGTAGCGGCAGCCGAGCGATCACATCGTTTGGGCAGGACTCGGCCGGCGAGATCTATGTTGTCACTCAGAACGGATCGATCTCCAAGATCGAGCGCGCCTAGACGGAGCTGTGCATGATGGGTGGAACGTTCGACGTTGTCGTCGTCGGCAGCCTCAATCAGGACCTGGTCGCTTCGGTGCCACACATCCCGGTGCCGGGGGAAACGGTTCTCGCCACCGGCCACGCAGCCTTTGCCGGCGGCAAAGGGGCCAACCAGGCAGTGGCTGCGGCGCGGCTCGGTGCCAGGGTGGCCATGGTGGGGCGTGTCGGAGACGACGCTTTCGGCACAACTCTGCGCCGAGGTCTCGAGGACGTTGGAGTCGATAACACCCGAGTTCAGGTCGACGCTGAGGTGGGCTCGGGTTTGGCTCTGATCAATGTGGAAGAGTCCGGCGAGAACGCGATCTCCGTCAGCCCAGGAGCAAATGGGCGGGTGAGCGCGGCGGATGTCGAAGCTGCCGCGGCGATGATCGAAAACGCCAAAGTCGTGCTGCTGCAATTGGAAGTCCCCGTGACGGCCGTCGCCAGGGCAGCTCAGTTGGCGCGTGGCACTGTGATACTCAATCCGGCGCCCGCTGCCCCGCTGCCGGGCAGTCTGCTGGCTGACGTCGACATTCTCGTTCCGAACGAAACAGAATTGGGATTGCTGGCAGGCACCGCCACACGAACTGAGGACGAAGTCGTCACGGCTGCGCGCTCCCTCCCGGTCGACGATGTGGTTGTAACGCTCGGCGCCCGCGGCGCGCTCGTGGTGTCGCGAGCCGCCATCAACCGTGTCCCTCCGGTCCCGGTTGATCCCGTCGACACGACCGGCGCCGGCGACGCATTCTGTGGCGCGCTTGCCGCCGAACTGGCGCGTGGCGCGTACGTGAGAGCTGCAGCGAGATTTGCGGCGCGCGTCGCTGCCGTCGCCGTGACCCGTCATGGAGCGCAAGCATCAATGCCGACACGTGACGAGCTCTCCTAGGCTCACTCGTCATGCACAGGATCATCATCGACACAGATCCCGGCCAAGACGACGCCGTCGCCATACTGACGGCGCTGGCTTCACCGGAGGACTTCGATGTGCTGGGGATCTGCACGGTTGCCGGCAATGTGCCTCTCGAGCTGACGACTCACAATGCACTTCAGCTCGTCGAACTGGCAAAGTCAGATGTCAAGGTATACGCCGGCTGCAGCCGTCCAATGGTCAAAGATCTCGTTACTGCGGAGTACGTGCACGGTCCGACGGGTCTCGACGGAGCAAACCTGCCCCTGCCGACACGGACTGCCGAAAGACAACATGCCGTCGACTTCATGATCGAGACACTGCACGCGGCCGAGCCGCACAGCGTCACCTTGTGCACGCTGGGCCCGCTCACCAATGTGGGTATGGCTTTGGTGCGAGCGCCGGAGGTTGTCGAGTCGATCGCCGGGATTGTGTCCATGGGCGGCGGATTCTTCGAAGGTGGCAATGTCACTCCGGCGGCAGAGTTCAACATCTATGTCGATCCGCACGCAGCCGACGTGGTGTTTCGCAGCGGAGTGCCTGTGACGCTGCTGCCCCTTGATGTGACCCACCAGGCGTTGGCGTCAGCCGAGAGGGTTGAACCTTTCGGGGGACTCGGTACTACAGCCGGTACCTGCGTTGCCGGCATGCTGACCTATTTCGACCGATACGACATGGACAAATACGGCACTACCGGGGCACCGCTGCATGACCCGACGGTGATTGCGTTTCTGATGCAGCCTGAGCTCTTCGCAGGCAAACGTTGCCACGTCGAGATTGTGCGCGAAGGTCCTGCCGAAGGCATGACCATGGTCGACTGGTGGGGTGTCACGGGAAATGAGCCGAACGCCCTAGTCATTCATGAGGTAGACGCCGACGCGTTCTTCGCGTTGCTACTCAACAGAATCAGCCGCCTGTAGCTCTGCGTCAGTAGCCCCTTTCTGGCTAGTGAGATTCGCACGCACGCCAACGACCCTTCAAGCCACTGCCGATGATTGATAGCGTAAGAACGTGTTGTAGAGCTGGGACTCCACACACGCAACCGGCGGAAGTTCTCGCAACTGAGGGCGGCGAGAACCGGGAGGTAGGGCAGAAATGGCAATGACCGAGGAGCGAGTCTCCGAACTCGGGAGCAAACAATGCCATTGCGAAGGACGCATGGTCCTTTCCGCACTCTCGACGAATCTTTCGGTTCGCCCCGCCGGCGACTCGAGCTCCGACTATTGGTCATCCACCAAACTCGATGCATACACCTGCGTCGATTGCGGCCGCACCGAATTGTTTGCCGAGAATCCATCAGCGATCGCTTAGCGATCACGAGTATCTGGTATCTGGTAGCTCGTATCTCGACTGAACACCGTCCGGAACAGTTCTGTGCGAGTTCTACTGATCTTCGCCTAGTGCGGATGCCGGATTGTCACTCATTACGAGACACCAGATACGAAATAGTGGCTTTCCCCTTTTCTGTCACTCGGAGCCACTACCTTCCAGCGTGTGGCACAACTACACGTCGAATCATGGGCTCCCGACTACGGATCGCCCTTCGAAAGTGATGCCGGATTGGCAGAGCCGGAGAAGGTGGACGAGACCGTTGAGGTTCACGGTCTCTGGCATGCGATTCCAGGAATCGACGATGGCATATCGCAGATCGCATTCGTTGATGGCGTCCGCCGTATCGATGCCCGCCTGACCATCGACGACCTGACCGGCCCGGTCGCCGGTATTTGCGGCAGTTACGGCGTCGGGGCTGTGTTGTGGGATAGGTCGATTCCCCGTTCTGAGATCGTCGAAGCTCGCATTGGGCGCCTTGCGGTGTTCGGCAGCGGCAAGGGGGCTCCGATACCGGTGATATCGGCCGAGCTGTCCTATCAGAGCGAGTCCGTGCCGGACGCTGACCCCGGTGCTCTCATCACCCGCTTCCACGGTGCAATGAGACGGGCGGAGGGTGATCTCTCTGAAGAACTCGCCAAGACTGGCGTGTTCGTCGTGAGCGACGGCCCGATCAACGACATGGCCGCGACTGACAAGGTCGGGTTCATCAAGAGCCATCGTGCGCCGTATCTCTCCCACGAGCGGGCGGCAGTGATTGGCTCCCTGGAATGCGGGCAGCGCACTCCGCTCTTCCTCATTGGCAAGGGCGGGCGTTACGAGCGCTACTCGTGGTATTTCCGGATCGCCGATCGTGGTGACGGACACTCGTGGACCGGCGTGGTTCGCGGAGAGGTTTCGGCAGCGCTCGACTTGGACAGGGCCGCGTCGATTGCGGCGCGGACGACGGCAATCATCCCGGCCGTCGCGTCGGAGGGCCACGTCGACCCAAGGGCGCCGCAGAATCTGGTTCCGATCGCCGCTCTCGAGCGGGAGCTACGACGGCGTCTGGGCGATCCGGGGTACGTGTATCGAGCGCTGCGTTCCGCCATCATGAAGCCTCACGCAGCCGGAGTTGTCTGATGACGGTCAACGGAGATGCCCAGAATACTGCGGTGGGTCGGGTGCTTGGCACAGAGCACACCACCACCAGCGAGTTCCGAGTACTGCTCGAAGAAGACGAGTACCTCCAACTCGATGACCTCGTGGTCGTGCGCACCGAAGTCCCCAAGCGCGGCGAAGTCCGCACGTACGGGATGATCACCGAGGTCGAGGCCATCTTTGAAGGCGCCTCGTTCGAAAGTGACACCCGCCGCATTGCAGGCGAGGGAACGATGCCGGGCGCCAAGGTTCGCTCTGCCAGAGCGGCAGTGACGCGTGTGGACCCCGAGGTTTGGGTGTCTCCCGATCCCGGTGAGATTGTTGACAGGGCTGCCGGCATTGAACGTGACAAGGCGCTCTACGTCGACGAGATGGGTCGGCCACTACCGGTCGGCGTTGGCAGGGACGGGTCACCGATGTTCGTCGACCTCGATTTCTTCGACGGCCGCAAGGGTGGACACATGTCCATATCCGGCATTAGCGGCGTCGCCACCAAGACATCGTTCGCATTGTTCTTCCTGCGCCTTCTCTCCAGCCGTCCCGACATTCTCGGTGAGGGCGCGGCCAACCTGCGAATTCTCGTCTTCAATGTCAAAGGCGAGGACCTGCTCTGGCTCGACAAGCCGAATCGCTACTTCGATGAAGCAGCTCGGGAGCAGTGGGAGCGTCTCGGCGTCGAGCCGGCCCCGTTCCCTTCGGTTTCCTTTTGGGCGCCGCCGCGCGCCCAGTCGGGCGACGTAGTGCTCCCCGACACCGGCGGTCGCCAGGAGAACGTCGCGGCTTTCACCTGGACGCCACGAGAGTTCATAGACGAGGGCCTGCTGAGATTCCTCTTCACAGATGCCAACGACTCCCGAAACCAGATTCCATTCATCGAGGAGCGAGTGCGCTCCCAGCTCAGGCGTTACGCCGTCGATGTTGCGGGCGAACCTGGTGCCGTCGTACTTCGTGATCCAATGGAGGGCTACAAGCCCGGCGACCAGGTGACACCCAACCCCGGTGAGGCGGTGATTCGGGATCTCCGCTCACTTGTCGACCAGCTAGAAGAATTTGTCGATCCCGAAGACGGCGAGCCGGAGCGCCGGTGGACCGGGCGCACCCAGGCAGGAACCGTTTCCGCTTTCATGCGCCGCCTGCACGCGGCAGCCCACCGCCTCGGCCACCTGGTGCGCTCTGGCGAGAGCCGCCGCATCGACCGCGCTTCGGCGCAGGTCTCGGTTGTGGCCATTCAATCCTTGCATGAGCTGGGTCAGCGTTTTGTGGTCGGCGCGTTACTCGCAGAGGCGTTCGCAGAGAAGGAGCGGACGGGCCAGCGCTTGCCCCTGTCGGTTGTCGTACTCGATGAGCTCAACAAATACGCCCCGCGGGAAGGCACGAGCCCGCTCAAGGAGATGCTCATCGACATTGCCCAACGAGGGCGTTCGCTCGGCGTCTTGCTCGTCGGCGCCCAGCAGACCGCATCCCGCGTCGCCCCTGAAGTCATGGAGAATGCCGCCATCCGGGTTGCCGGACGTCTCGACGCCGCCGAAGCCGAACGTTCGGAATATGGGTGGATGCTGCCCTCTACCCGAGCCCGCGCTCGACTGTTGAAACCCGGAACGATGGTCATCAGTCAGCCGGCAATTCCGGTGCCGCTCGTGGTCGACTTCCCCTTTCCACCCTGGGCGACCCGCAAGGAAGAAGTCGATACTGCGCAGTCCGATCCGTTCGAGGGCATCTAGTTGAGAGCGCTGCACACCTCCGACTGGCACGTCGGCAAACGTGTTGGACGATTCGATCGCTCAGATGAGTACGCCGAGGTCATTGCCGAGGTGGCTGCGATCGCCGACCAAGAAGACGTCGATATCGTCCTCCACAGCGGCGATGTCTTCGATCGTCCCATGCCGCCGGTGCCATCTCTCCAGCTGGCGCTCGAGGGGCTGGTGGCTCTATCGGCAGGCGGTAGCAGGCCTGTTGTGGCAATTGCAGGCAACCACGACTCGGCCAGCCTCTTCGAAACGCTGGCGCCGTTCCTGGCTCCCAACAACGTGCATCTGGTTGGAGACATCAAGCGCCCAGAGGCCGGGGGAGTGCTCGAACTCGACACCGAAGCCGGGCGCGCCATTGTCAGCTGCTTCCCGTTCCTACGTGCCGGGCGCGTCATCGACTTCATCGCGGAAGCCGATGAGTGGTACAAGAGGTACGCCGATCGGCTTGGCGCCATTTCTTCGGCTTATGCCGCTTACGCCGAAGGGATTGCCGGCTCAGACGCGGTCACCTTCCTCTTGTCTCACTTCCTCGTCGGTGGCTCCAAGGTTCACGGCCATGGGGCGCCTCGAGGAGAGCGCGCGTTACACATGGGTGAGGCGTACGCCGCCACCTCCGATGCCATCCCGGCCGGCCCGCAATACGTGGCCATGGGGCACATTCACGCTCCTCAGCCCGTTCCGGGTGCGCGGGTCCCGGCCGAATACGCAGGGTCATTGCTAGAGCTCGACTTCGGGGAAGCCGGCGAACAGAAACGGGTTGTCGTCGTCGACGTCGAGCCGGGACTGCCCGCTGCCGTCCGCAGCGTTCCCCTCAGCGGCGGTCGCCGCCTCGTCCGAGCCAAAGGGAGTTGGAACGAATTGTTGGCACGCGACGATCTGAGAGAGGCCTATCTCGATCTGACCGTGGAAACGGCTGGTCCCGATCTGGGACTTGCCGACCGGGTCCGCGAAGAGTTCGACTTCGTTGTGAAGGTGCAGGCCGAATACCCGCGAGCCCCGGACGCGGCTGCCGACCGGTCGCACCGCTCCCTCGACGAGCTGTTCCACGACTACCTGGTCGAAAAGGACGGGGTCGAGCCAGATACCGCATTGTTAGAGGCTTTTCGTGAGGTAATGGAGATGGCCGATGCGCCCGCTTGAGCTGCGCTTGCGCAACTTCCGCTCGTATTTCGGTGAGGACACCGTTTTCGACTTCCGCAACCGGGGACTGGTCGGTGTGGTCGGCCCGATCGGCTCGGGGAAGTCGTCCCTGCTCGACGCAATCGCCTTTGCTCTCTTCGGCCGCACTCCAACGGTGGCGGCCACGACGAAGTCGTTGATTCACCAGCGCGCCGACGGCGCCACGGTCAGCCTGCGATTCACCGTCGAGGGTGAAGTGTGGGAAGTGACGAGGGCGTTGCGTCGCAAGGGCCAGAGCGTGCACGGTCTGCATAGGCTCGAAGCAGACGAGCCGGATGCCGGCAAAGCAGAGACGATCGTGCTCGAGGGAGAGGTGAACGAGAAGATTGTCGAACTTCTCGGGCTCGAATACGACGGGTTCTTCCGCTCCATCATGCTTGCCCAAGGCCAGTTTGCCGAGTTTCTACGATCGCGCCCAGCCGAACGCGACAAAGTGCTCAAAGGTGTGTTCGGGCACGATCGCATCGATGTCATGAGATCAATGGCCAAGGATCGTGCGGTCGCCGAGGCGACCAAGGTCGAGACTCTCACAGTGCGCCTGGAAGCTGCCGACGCTCTCGCCGACCGAATCGTGAGCAGCAAGGAGACTCTGGCTGCCCTGGAAGCGCAACTCGAGGTGCTCAAGAAGGCGGAAGCCAAGTTCATCGACCATGCGGAGCGTACCGCGGCTACAGAGCGGGTCATCGCCCATGCCGAAGGGCGCCTCGATGAACTCGCCCCGCTGGCTGTTCGCATCCCGGCTCCAGGTGAAGTCGGGGAAGTGGTGAAGGTCGCGGAGAACGCGGCAGCCACCCGAGAGCGCCTTGGTAGCGCTCTGGCGGAAGCTCAGAAGGCGCTCGCCGATGCCGACAAAGCGCATGCCGCCCTTGTTCCCGCGGAGATGCGAAAGACCATCGACGAAGCCGTGCGCCTCGAGACCACCACCCACCAGCTGGATAATCAACTTGCCGGTCTGCAGCGCCAGCTCGAGTCGTCTGCGGTCACAACTGCAAAGCTCGAGAAGCAGCTCGAGGCGGCGCGGCAAGAACGGGATGACGCCCACTCCACAAGCGCCGCAACCCAGCAAGAGCTCGAAGCTGCCCTGGCTGCCCAGGCTGAAGCGCTGGCGGCGCTGCACGCGGCTCAGCATGGCGACATGGCCGCCACGCTGCGGACAAGCCTGGTGGCAGGCGACACCTGTCCTGTCTGCGAGCAAACAGTTTCGACCCTTCCCGCGGATGATGCGGGTGGCGCCACGTCTCGGGCCGAGAACGTCGTGGCCGCTGCGGAGGGCAAGGTGGCTAGGGCCAGACAATCTGCGGAATCGATCGGTCTGACGGTGGCCAAGGCGGGAGCCGCGGTTGCCGGTGCCGAGGCCGAGATCAAGAGCGCCGTTGCCGAAGCCAAGGCATCGGAAAAGGCGGCTGACCGCGTCGCGGCGGAGCTCGCCGGCCTCCAGAAGCAGTTAGAGACTCTCCTGAGCGGACGATCCGCAGAGGAACTCCGCCGGGATCTCGATGAATCGGAAAACGCCGCTGCCGAGGCCCGCAAGAGGGTGGACGTGGCACGGGGTGAGCACGACGAGGCCATCTTTTCGTCGCAGGCCGCCGACAAGGAGCTCGGAGCGCTTCGACTCACAATCGCCGAGTTGTCGGCGAAACTCGCAGTCGATGTGGACGCACTCGAGGAGCCGGCGCAGGTCGGCGCTGCTTTGGATCGGTTACGGCAGGCGTGGAAATCGGAGACAGAGACGCTCACCACGGCGAAACACGCCGCAGAGCAGGAGCGTTCCGAGATCGCCGCCGCAGTCAGAGAACTGCGCCGTGAGCTCGAAATCGACGGAGACTTCGCGACTCACCTGGCAGAAGTGGCGGCGACCGCGGAGGTGCGCCGCCAGCAGATCGGCGCCGATGAAGTCGAGCTTGCTCAGTCCGGCGAGGTCCGTGAGGCGCGAACCGCAGCCGACTTGCGGCGGCAAACATACGAGAGTCTGGCGGGCGAGCTCACGGACTCGAAGTTCGTTCGCTACCTGCTCGACGAGGAGAAGCGCGACCTCGCCAATCTGGGTAGTGAGCACTTCGAACGGCTGTCATCCGGAAGATATCGATTCTCGACGGACGGCGAGTTCAAGGTTGTCGACCTCACGTCGGCAGACGCGATTCGCAAGGCAGACTCCCTGTCGGGCGGAGAGACGTTCCTGGCTTCGTTGGCGCTGGCCTTGGCGCTGGCCGAGATGGTGGCTCGCACCGGCGGTCGGCTCGATGCCTTCTTCTTAGATGAAGGTTTCGGAAGCCTCGACCCCGAACACCTGGACCTGGCAATGGAAGGCATCGAGCAGCTTGCGGCAGGCGCAACCGACCGGCTGGTCCTGGTGGTCAGCCATGTGCCGGACATGCGCCACCGGCTCGAGGATCTCATCGAGCTCGACCGCAATCCAGTAACCGGCGATACCGTCGTGGTGCATGGCTAGCCGGCACCGGCCCGCTTAGGATCGTTTCATGCCTGGGCCCCTCATCGGGATTCGTGTGATCGAGCTCGCCGCGATCGGGCCAGTCCCGTTCTGCGGAATGATGCTGGCCGACATGGGAGCCGACGTCATCCGCATCGACCGGCCGAGCGACTCGGCGTCGCTCGGCGATCTGGTCGATGTATGTGGTCGGGGGAAACGATCTGTGGCGATCGATCTCAAGTCGACTGAAGGCGTGACCACTGCCATAAGCCTTGCGGAGAGCTGCGACATACTGATTGAAGGGTTTCGGCCCGGCGTAACCGAGCGTCTTGGGCTCGGTCCCGATGACGTAATGCGCGTCAACGACCGGCTCATTTACGGGCGCATGACCGGATGGGGCCAAGCCGGGCCGATGGCCGACATGGCAGGACACGACATCAACTACATCGGGCTGGCAGGTGCCCTCGGCGCAATCGGCGATGATCGGCCAATTCCGCCCCTCAACCTGGTCGGCGATTACGGGGGCGGCGCCCTGTACCTATTGGCAGGCGTACTCGCCGCCCTGGTCGAGCGCCAGACATCCGGTAGAGGTCAGGTTGTCGACGCCGCCATGGTGGACGGCACGGCATCCCTAATGACGGCGACGTATCAACTGAAGGCTGCCGGACTGTGGAAGGACGCTCGCCGTTCGAACATGCTCGACGGTGGCGCTCCTTTCTACCGCACGTATGTCACCGCGGATGGCGAGTACGTGGCAGTCGGGGCGCTTGAACC
>JAHEJX010000205.1 GCA_024638645.1 Actinomycetes bacterium | reverse complement strand
GCCGCCGGAGTACCCAGGTCCGTGAAGGGTGCCGCTGACCACTGCCTTATCCAGCCCGAAATTCTCCATCACGTCGATCTCACCGCAGCCCGGCCACGGCACCTCGTCGATGTTCGCGCCGAGCATCCAAAATGCGGGCCAAAGGCCATCGCCTTCCGGGAGCTTGATACGCGCCTCGAATCGGCCGTGCTCCTGCTCAAACCCGCACTTGCTGTCGTCGCAGTCGTAGACCTGGGTGATCAGGCGGGCGGAGGTGATCGAACCGTCCCGCTTGTCGCACGGTCCGTCGGGCGCGTTGACACACTGTGCCGTAATCACCAGATTCCCGTCCTCAACGCGAACATTGTCTGGGGAACTCGTGTACTCCTGCCACTCATCGTTGCCCCATCCATCGTCTTCGGGGCCGTAGCCGGTCCTGAACGTCCAGAGCTCAGGCGAAGGGGAAGTGCCGGAATTGAATTCGTCTGACATCGTAAGAACCCATTGCGCTGGAGGGCTAACGATTTCGTTGGACGAGTCGCAACCCGTGTCGAGCGGTCCGAAGGCAAGGATGACGGCGAGCGTGTAGAGTATAGAGATCTTTCGGTTCATAGCGCTTCTCGCGATTCGGTTGGGAATAGGGTCGGTTTGTCGAGTGCGGCCTGCAGTACGAGTGTCGCAGCGCCCACCGCAATGCCCCACTCGTTCAATCCCGTGGTCCGGATCTCGGTACTACGAATCGACTCGGGCAAGGAGAGGCCGCTAATCGTGGTGCGCACACCGTCGAGCAAGAGGTCACCCGCGCGCGCGATGCCGCCTCCGAGGACCACCATCTTCGGGTTGAGCAGGTTGAGCAGGTTGGCGATGCCGATGCCGAGCTTGTCACCCGCGTAGTGAATCAATTCGACCGCCATCAAGTCGCCATCTAGCGCTGAGTTGACCAGCTCGTCAATACCCCCAGGTGGCATGCGGTTCGAGCCGCTTGCGCGCAACTTGGCGCTCGCGCGTTCGAGAAGGGCGGGTGTCCCGATGAACGTAGTCAGGCACCCCTTGAGGCCACAGATACATTGAGCCCCGTTCGGATCGATGGAGGTGTGGCCAATTTCGCCTGCAATGCCACCGCTGCCCCGAAAGATGCGGCCGTTGATGATCAGGCCAGCGCCGACGCCGGTGGCGACCTTGATGTACGCGAGATCTTTGGCAGATGAGCCAGCGCCCCACCAAAGCTCCGCCAAGGCACCGAGGTTGGCGTCGTTGTCGACGAACACCGGTCGTGTGAAGCTCTCTTCGAGGTGGGTGGCGATGTTGTAGCCCTTCCACTTTGGGACGATCAGCGGCAAGAGCTCCCCTGGTCGTTCTTCGTCTACGGGACTTGGAACCGCCACACCGACGCCGAGCACTTTGGAGAGCTGCACCCCACCTGCCTCGAGGACCGAGCGCACCGCCATCGTCATCATGCGTAGAGCGACTTCGGGCTCATCGCGCACCGGAACGGGTGCAGACCACGATGCTCTGCCGTTGCAGCGCAGGTCCGTCAGCACACACGAGACGTGGGTCGCGCCGAGCTCGATTCCCATGATGAAGCTCGATTGGTCTTGGAACTCGAGGATAATGGGGCGGCGTCCGCCGCTCGAAACGCCAGCGCGCGCTTCCTTTACCAAGCCCTTACTCAGCAGGTCGCTCACGATGGCCGACACCGTCGAACGGCTCAAGCTCGTAAGCCGCGCCAGTTCCGCGCGGGAAATCTCCTGGTGCTTCCAGAGCAGGTTTAGGATCAGCCGGCTGTGCTGCGCCCGAACCGCGGAAGCTCCAAGGACTGCGTGCGTCGTTTCATGGGCGTTTTCCATCGGTTATCGCGTGTGAGCTCTGCTCTGGGGACAGGTGTGACCATCACCGTAGGTTAGGTGGACGCCGGACCTCAGAAGACTTCGTCCATTGAACGAACGAACTACGCGTGGGGCCGGAAGATGTCAAGACCGTCCATCGGGCGATTGGGTTGGTTCAAGGAGTGTAAAAACCAGCGCCCTGATAGAGGGGGTTGTTGCAGGGAGAGCCCGCCGCGGGCGTGTCGCAGAGCGCGTAGTTCGGCATCCGGAGCTCGTCCCAGAAGCCCCAGCCATCGTCCATGCCCTTCCAGGCCTCGTCCAAGGCTACGAAATCCATGACGGTCACGGGGCCGCCGAGCGACCGTTCCCAGGTTGCCATCAGGTCCTTGTACCATTTGGCGTTCACGGGATTCGCGGCATAGGTCTCGATTTCTTGGGTGGGCGTGGTCTGCCGCCACTTCCAGCCGGTCTCGCCGATGACGATCGGCCGCGACTCGCCGATGGTGACGGTCACCCCCGAAGCAGTGCGGTACCGGTAGTCGTAGACGGACTGGTACGTGTCCTGGGCTCTGGCGAGCGAGGCGTTCATCATGGCCTCGGCCCGCAGAGGACCGGCAGGAACCGCTTCCTGCTTCCAGTCCCAGTCCTGGTAGCTGAGGAAGGGGT
>JAHEJX010000116.1 GCA_024638645.1 Actinomycetes bacterium | reverse complement strand
ACAGGAGAACGACCATGAACATCATCTGGGGCCTGATCATCGCAGCGGTTGGGACGCTGTTCATCACCTTGGGCCGCGCCAAGTCCGACTTCGGCCCCTACCGACTCCTCGTCGCCCGCTCGTGTCAGAGGGGGGATTACAACCCTTCACCCTGACCCCACGAGATCCGGATGGATCGAGCTCGAAGCCTGTGGGGCCCCACACGCAGAACGCTCAACCCCAACGGCGCGCCCTGCCTCTGCAATGCATGAGACGCATCACCTTGGCAAAGTTTGCCAATCCACATAGACTCATACTTCATGACCACAATGAACGTGTCATTGCCAGACGACCTCAAAGGCTTTGTCGACTCACAAGTCAACCAAGGCAACTACGGATCAACCAGCGAATACGTACGCGAACTGATTCGCCGCGACCACGACCGCCGCCAACTCCGAACAGCCCTCCTCGAAGGCGCACGCTCCCCCACCGCAGATAACGCCGACGCGACATACTTCGCATCACTCCGCGACCAAGCCAAGACAGACACCTGAGCCAACGGTGCAAGCCAACCTCCGCTCACTCGCGGCAAAAGACATCGACGCTGCAGTCGCCTACTACCGCAACGAAGCTGGCCAACAGACTGCCCTCGACTTAGTCGACGCGCTCGAAGCCGCGATCAACCACATCCGCCAGCACCCGCTAACCGGGTCGCTCCGATTCGCCTACGAACTAGAGATTCCTGAACTTCGAAGCTGGCCTCTCCGGAAGTTCCCCTATCTCATCTTCTACATGCCCGACGACGACCGCATCGACATCTGGCGAGTCCTCCACGCCCGACGCGACATTCCGGCCCACCTCACAGCAGACCAAACCAGCTGAACCACAGCCGATCCCTGACGTGTACTAACGAGTGTGTCGGAGGGGCGACTTTAACCCAAAGTACACGCGCGCCCTGGCGCGTCGAATTGAACGCAGCCTAGGCCCGGCTTCGGCTTCACGCTCGTCCCTTACGCCGTCACCCGCTTCGGAGTCACCTGAAGCAGGGGCCCGGCGGAGTCAGTCGCGAGGCCTGGGTGGTGGCGCATGGGCTTCCCAGACCTTCAACTTTCCGTTCTCCATCGTCCAGAACTCACCGGCGTCTTGAACCCACCACTTGCCGTCACCGTCGATGGACTCGGTGTGCCACTGGACCCCGATGACATTGCCAGTGACGGTCCGAAACGTCTTGGTCAGCTTGTGCTCCGTGATGGAGCCGAACATCCGCTCGTGGAACAGGCGGATCTCATCGAGCCCTTCAGCGACCTTCTGACCGTTCATGACGATTGTCGCCCCATCGGAATAGAGACCCATCGCTGCATCGATGTCCAACGCCTGATAGGCGGCCTCAGCCGCAGCCACGATCGCCGTCGCCTCATCGACCGAAATCTCGTTCATGCCTACCTCCCGCCATCGTCGTGGCCGCACAACACTACCTGCCCAGGCAGAGCGCAACCCTCCTGGCCGGCGCCGTCGAGGTTCTCCGAACCGGCAGCCTTCGCCGAACGCTCAACCCCATTCCGGCTACGGCGAAGACGGCAGCTGGGGCGTCGCAGAACTGGGCTGCCAACTGTGGCGGGCGGAAGCGTGAGCGATTCGGCGAAATCAGCCCCAACGGTCATCCCGCCCACCTGACCAGGCGAAACGGAGAGATGGTGGGCGTTCAACTCAGGACGCCGAGCATCTGACATATCCACTTCACGCACCCCGCCCTACAGTCCCATGGTGGCAGACCGACGCCGGCCTGGGCGGGTAAGCCCGTCAGCCCAACCGCCGCAGGGCCTCGGACCACGATGGGCGGCCTTGCGATCCGGTCGTTGTCCACCGTTCGAAGCTGGTTGGCCCCAACTCAGCGGCGAGCGCACCCATGATCTCGCTGTGGGGGCTTGCGTGGACGAACGCGTCGAGGGCGGCTTGATCGGTCCACAACGAGAGGGTTGCGTACTGCCGACGCAGCGGTCGAGCCAACAACGAGAACCCGATGATCCCCTCGGTAGTTGAGAGCTGGCGGCGAATGGCGCTGGCGCCACGGAACATCCGCCAGGTCGACCGCACGCTCTTAGCCGGGATGGCCGATGCCAGCACGAGGTACTCGGCGTCGGGTTCGAGGTCGCTGATCTTCTTCCAGGGTGAGCGCATCAGGCTTCTCCTCGCTCGACTTGTGTGGCGGGGCTTGACCGGTTGCTTCTGCTCAGTAGACCCGCTTGCTTATTTTCAGATATCTGATCATAATGCGCTCATGCCTCGCCGTCGACCCGGATCCTTGCTTGCCCTGGAGGTCTCGATCCTGACCGCATGCCTCGACGCCGGCGAGACCGGCGCGCACGGCTTCGCTCTGGCCAAGGCCATCGCAGAGGCCGGCGACGACCGGTCGCTGACTGCGACGGGCACCCTCTACCGGGCGCTGCACCGCCTCGATGAGGCAGGACTAGTCGAGAGCTGGTGGGAAGACCCCACCGACGCCGCTGATGCCGGGCGCCCACGGCGCCGCTGCTACCGCATCACCGGCGCCGGCGCCAACGCACTCGCCAAGGCGGTGCGCGCGGAGCCGAGCCGGCGCGGAGCCACCCACACGGATCCGGGGTTCGCGACATGAGCACCACCGGCGACATCGGTCGTTCTACCCGTATCGTGCGTTGGTGGGTGCGGCGCTACACCGCAGGCCTCCCCCACCCCTACGGCTCCGAGCGTCGAGCCGAGATCGACAGCGACCTCGCCGAACACCGCCTCGTCCGAGTCGACGACGGGTGGACGCACCGTCGGGTCGCTCGCGAGCGTCTCATCCGGCTGGCGCGAGGTGCGCCCGCCGATCTGGCATGGCGCCACGAGCTGGTGTGTCGGGGCACCAATCGGGTCTTGGCTGGTCTTGCGGGAGCCGTCGCCTCGGCCGCGTCGCTGCTACTCGCGGCGTTCCATTTCTTGTTCGCCGCCTACCTGCTCGGCACCACGTCGTTGGCCGACCGGAGCTTGCTCGGCGGCCTCGATGCCTACGCCGAAGAGGTCGGCCGGCCCGTCGCCTCGGTTGTCGCGGCTGGCGTCACTGGCGGGCTCGGCCTTGTCCTGGCCGTCGCGGCGATAGCCCGGCCGGTGTCTCCGCTAGTGGCCAATGCCGCGACGACGGGCGTCGCGTCGCTGTCGGTGATGTTGTTCTGGCTCGGTGTGTGGCCGGTGGCTCTGATCGCGGTTGCCGGCTCGGTCACCGACTTGACCCTGCGCGGCTCTCAGGCCCCAGCCCCAAGATGAGGCGCCGACTGGCGGCGGTGGCCCTCAGTCTCGCTCTGATCGCGGCCGGCTGCACGTCCAGCGAACCGGCCGACCACGCCGCCGAACCTGCGCCCTCCACGTCGTCACCTGCGAGCGCGATCGGCACTGACGAGGCGTTCACCGTCGATGACCACCTGGCGTGGCTCATCGGTGTCCTCGAGATCGGCGCCTTCGACCCGGATGAGGCAACCGAGCGATTCGACGCGGCTTTCTTGGCCGAGGTGCCCGTCGCTGCGCTCAACGCCCCACTCACCCAGGTCGCACCACCCCAGAGTGCCCCCTGGCTGGTCATCGAGGACCAGCGCGACGGAACAGTCGCCGAGGTCATCGTCGAGTCAATCACCGGAACCCGGCTGCTACTCACCTTCGCCATCACCCTGGGCTTGCTGGCTGCGGGTCTGCTCGCGGTCGGAGCCGTGGCCTTCTACTCGGGGCCCGTCTTCTACCTGATCGACGATGACCGCACGACTCCCCCGTCCAACATCGAGATCTTCGCCCAGATCAACTCGCTCGGCCTCGCGCTCGTCTTCCTGGCAATGACGTTGGCAGTAGGCGCAGTGATCGCCATTGCGTCCGCCTCGTTGCGCCAGTCGATGCCGGGCTGGTTCACCATATTCGGCTACGTCGTGGCCGCGACACAGCCCGCCGCATTGCCCGTCCTCCCCGTACTCCTCATTCCGATCTGGGCGCTCACCGCAGGGTTCGTGTTCCTGCGGCGCCCTCTTGACCCTGAGCCGCTCCCAACCGGCTGACGCATGTCGTCTGGAGTTCTCTCGGTGTCACCCGCGACGCGGGAGCTGTTCGTCTGTGTGGGTGATGGGAGGATTGATTCCTCACGGATTGGAGAGGGGTGGGCGCTGAGCGAGTTGTCCGACCCGGATGCGGTGATCGCGGCGCTGTATCGCGATCATGCGCGGTCGCTGGTCGGGCTGGCGCGGGTGTTCGTGGATCACCGCGACGCGGCCGAGGACATCGCGCAGGAGGCGTTCATTCGCATGGCCCGGTCGCTGGATCGGATCCAGGACCCGGCGCGGGCCGGTGCGTACTTGCGGTCGATCGTGTTGAACCTGGCGAGGGATCACAACCGGCGGGGCCTGTTGTCGCTGCGCCACCGGATGCCGGCCAACGATCTCGACCCAGCCGGCGTCGACGAGACGATCGCGACCGACGATCAGCACCGCCGGGTCATCGAAGCGGTCCGCGCGTTGCCGCGGCGCCAGCGCGACTGTGTCGCCCTTCGGTACCTGATGGAGCTGTCGGTGGCCGAGATCGCAGCCACGCTCGAGCTGTCGGAGAACTCGGTCAAGACCCACCTCAAACGAGGCCTCGCCCGCCTGCGCACCGTCACGGGTCTGGTCGACGACGAGGAGGAGCTCTGATGAGTCGCCTGGAGAACCTGCTCCACGACGCCATGCACGACGCCGGCCACCACGTCAATCCGTCTGCGGATCTGTTCGACCGGGTCACGGCCGGCATCGCCGCTGACCGAGAGCGACGCCGCACCCTGCGCCGCGTCGCCGCTCGAGCCACGGCAGCCAGCGCGGTCCTAGCCACAGCCGTCATCGCATTCGTCTACCGACAAGGAGAACCCCAAATGGACTGGTGGATCCTCGAGATCATCGCCGCTGTCGTCCTCGTCACCATCGCATTGGTGCTGGGGCCGTTCATCAAACGCTTCGGCCGCAGCTACGCCGCCGACGTGTTCCGCTCGAACCCGTCGACGGGCAAGAGCTTCATCGTGTTGACCGACTTCGCCTACTACCTGATCTTCGTCGCCTACATCGCCTTCACCACCACCATCGACCGGCCCCGCGACTGGGCCGCGACCGTGGGAGCGGAACAGGTGCAACACAACATCATCCGCGTCGGCGGGATCCTATTGATCATCGGCGTCCTGCACGGGGTCAATCTGTTGGTGTTGCCGATCATCGGGCGCCTGCTCACCCTGAACCGACGACTCGATCAACAGATGCGCCAACTCAGCGAGCAGGACCTGTCCGACCGCGACCTCACCCAACCAGACCGATGACCACAACAGACGACACATCGGTCACCACGGGCCGCTCACCTTCCCGAGGTGTGCGCTGGACCATCCGGTCGTTCACGGTGGTGATCGCGATCAGCCTGGTCGGCGGGATCGCGGCGGCAGCGGTCGGGGGCTCATTGACCGACCTCGGCTCCGGCGCCGGAGGCCTCTACGCCGTGCCCGCGCTGTTGACCACACTGATCGCGCTCTTCGTGGCGATCCCCGCGGCCGTGGCGGTGGCGCGCCAGGCTCGAGGCTCCCCTGGCTGGTTCCGGACCGGCGTGATGGTGGCGGCGGGAGCCTGGATCGTGGCGATCGGCTACTTCGAGGTCGCCCACGCTGTCGACCCTTGCGTCAACGGCTGGTGGGACGCGAGCAGCCGCATCGGCGAGCAGCCACTGTGTGAACGATTCGGCACCGAGCTCAACTGGCACACCCGCTTCCACCTCCTCGCCCACGCCGCCCCCGCGGCTGTGCTTCTGGCGATCTACCTCGGGGCCGTGCGCCGCTGGGCTGCGGGTCCCGCATCACCGCTCTCGACGACCAGCGCCGCCGCTCCGTCATGAGCACCTCCTCGACCAAGGGCAGGAAACCGAACCCCGCCCTCGATCGCCAGCGGAGTCGAGACTCCGGGTTGCTCGAGGCCGTGCTTACATCCGCCGGCATTGGCTGCCTCGCTGGTGCCATCGCCGGGTTCCTCTGGGGCGGCATCGGTGGCCGTATCGCCATGCGTGTCGTCTTCTTGACGTCCAACGACAGCGTCCGGGGCTTGACCTCCGACGACGGGTTCGAGATCGGCAAGATCTCGGGCGCGACGATCCTGCTTCTCATCTTCACCACGATCCTCGGGGCGATCGCCGGATTCCTCTACGGCTTGCTCCGCATGGTGACGGCCGGGCCGACCTGGGCGGTCGCGGCCGCCGACCCGACCACAGAATGCGGTCCTGACCTGGTCGGACTGTTGTCCCCGAATCTCGGGCGTGGGTGCACCCACTCCCCCGTCCGACACGTCACCGACAGTGAAAACAATGTCTCGTCGAACGGCATCCTTCGGCAACAACCGGCAGGGAGCGGAAGCCAATCTCACTCTGCGTGCTGTGTCGGAGGGGCGAGTTTAACCCAAAGTACACGCGCTCCCTGGAGCGTCGAACTGGTCGCTTCGTAGGTGTTTCGCCTGTTCAGGGCGACTCCAGATGGGCGCGAAGACGGAAGGAAGGCCTAGGTGGTACCGAGGCCTCCGTAGCCGCCGGAGGCCAGCGACTCGGTGTCGGCCCTGGGGATCGGTCGGATGTCGCCGATGTTGGCAGGGTCGGACTGGTCGAGTCCCGACTCGCTGCCCAGGTTACGGTGGGATCTGTCGCTCGGCGATGTGTGTGATGGATCTGGAGGTCCGAGGTTTAGCCATTCCTGCGACAACGACGAGGTATTGCCGAACGGCCTGAGAAGTGTCGTCCAGCGAGCGAGGAATGAGCATGTCAGTCTGGTTTGAGGACAAGAACGAAATCGAGTGCAGCATCCAGGATGTGAAACTGTCCCTGGAAGAACTCGGATCTCACTACGTCGGAGTCATCGGCTACATGCCCGGGATGGCAACTGTGGAACTCCTCGACCAGACCAACGACTCGGTCACGATCAAGACCAACGAAGGCACGATGAAGCGGACGAACATCTCCGTGCATATCGAGGCCGAGCGCGTCCTCGTCGAGCTCGACGAGGAATACAAAGCCGGATCGAAGGTCACAACAACCTCGCACTTTCTCGACGAGTTCACGACGAGCGAAACCGGCGTCACCCATCACATCGTCATCAGCGAGGTCACCGCACCCGGGTTGCTGGGCTTCTTCTACCGGAAGTTCGGCAGCTCCAAAATGGGCAACGCCTTTCTGGCCGCGCACGCCTCATACTTCGAAAACCGAAAGGCTGAGCCATGACAACTGACGAAGACGCGACTCTGATGATTGCCATGGCACTGTCCGAAGCCACCGGTAGGTACGCAGCCAACGAAATCGACGCCGCCGAGTTCGTGCAGGAACTAACCAGCTACATGTCCGACGACATCGTCTTCTGGTCGAACTACACCCCATCTTGGGAACCACTCCAACCGCTGTTCTCCCAGCGCCGCGGAATCGACGAAATCGTCGCCCGGTACGACTACGAAAACGAACACGAAGTCATCGAAGACGGATCCGGCGTCCCGTTCGACCTCGCCGTCACCGGCGAAACCCTCTACTACACCCAGACCGAGACCGCCTCGTTCTTCAACAAGCCCCCGGTCACCTGGGACATGGTGACCAAGATCGACTTCCGCGACGGGCGGATCACCAGCATCAAAATGTTCCTGGACCCAGCACCAATCGAAGAGGCCTACCCCGCGCCAGGATGACTCGGCAGCACTCACGCCCCTGATCGACCTGGACTCGGACCCGACGATGCCATACCCACCGACTGCGTCGCCAGCTTCGACAATCTCAGTGTCGTCACGATTGCATACCTCGCCGATCAGATCTGTGCGCTCCGGCCGCCCCGTCTCGCCTAAGCATGCACCGCACTCCGAGCCGCCATTGACTGCAAGAGGGAACCTTTTCCGTTTCGAAGGCGTGTACTGACGATTGTGTCGGGAGGGGCGTCACGTACCCCAACTCCACGGACCGAGAGCGACTGGATCCCACTCCCGACGGCCGCCTGATCGAGATCCCTCTCACGCGACATAGCCGTTCGTAACAGGGCTCGTCTCTATTGGCGTGCGAGGGCTATGCGGATCTCCGCCTCATGGTCCTGGATGCGCTCGCCGGTCACATCAATTGCGACGCGGTGCAGGGCGCCGGTGAAGGGGAACGGGGGGCCGTAGGCGTCGGAGACAGGCGAGCCGACGTCTTGGCCGCAGTTGAGCCCTTCGTCGAGGCTGATCATGATCAACATGGTGTGGGGGATCTCCATTGAACCAACGGGCTGTTCGTTGATGAAGAGGGTGCCGGTTCCCGGAGTACCCTTTCCGACGGCCGGTTCGGGTTGTCCGGTGACCTCGAACTGGTAGCTGAGCACTGATCGACCGGCCGGCACTGGCTCGGTAGAGACGAGGTGGAACTGGTCGCTGCCGACGAAATTGTGGACGTAGTGCAAGTGGCCGTCCTGGACGAACAGGGAGTAGCCGCCGCTGCTTCCGCCGTGGGCCAGCAGTACCCCTTCGGCCCCGGTTTCGGGAACGTCGACGACAGCGGCGATCACGTGGGAACGGTTGAGCACCTTGGCGGCCGCGCTCTCGGGCACGGTCTGGGTTCCCGGGTAGTAGATGAATCGGTCGCGATCCACGGCGATCTGGGGGCGCTCTGCAGCGAAGCGGGCCTGGTCGGGCCCGTCTATCGGCAACACGTTGTACCGTCCAGCCTCGACGTACCACAGCGTGATCAGCTCCTGCAGCACGTCGGGGTGCTCGCCGGCGATGTTGTGGTTCTCGGCGGGGTCGTCAACGACTCGGTACAACTCCCAGCCGTACTGGTCGCGTTCCTGCAGGCGCTCGGCGGAGATGCCCTCGCCGAAGAAGTAGCCGAGCTCGGCGCCTTCGGTGAAGTTCGGACCCGGGTAGGGACACACGGCCCGCCAACCGTCGTGGTAGATGGAACGGTGGCCGAACATCTCGAAGTACTGCGTCGACCGCGGACTGGGTGCCGTTTCCTCTGCAAGGGTCGCAGCGAAGCTCGCACCCTCGATCGGGGACTGGCTCACCCCCCGGATGGCTTCGGGCGGGTCGATCCCCAAGAGGTCCAGCACGGTCGGCACCATGTCGATTGCGTGGACGAACTGATGTCGGATCTCGCCCTTCGCGTCGATTCCCGTCGGCCAGTGAACGATGAACGGATCGCTGATCCCGCCCCGATAGGTCTCACGCTTCCACCGCCGGAACGGAGTATTCCCAGCCCAGGTCCATCCCCACGCGTAGTGGTTGAAATACTTCGGGCCACCCAAGTCGTCGAGTGCTGCCAGATTCTCGTCGAGCGACTCGGGAACCTTGTTCAAGATCTTGTTCTCATTGACCGAACCGGTCGGCCCGCCCTCGGCGCTGGCGCCATTGTCCGAGATCACCATGATCAACGTGTTGTCGAGCTCACCGATCTCATCGAGGAAGTCGATCAAGCGTCCGATGTGGTGATCGGTGTGCTCCAGGAATCCAGCGAACACCTCCATCATGCGGGCGTACAAGCGTCGCTCCGCTTCGGGAAGTGAGTCCCACTCGGGCACATCGGGATCATGCGCTGACAGCTCGGCGTCGGCGGGAATCACGCCGAGCTCCTTCTGACGAGTGAACACCTTCTCGCGGTAGGCATCCCAGCCGTCGTCGAACTGGCCCCGATAGCGGTCGGACCACTCCGTTGCGACGTGGTGCGGCGCGTGCATCGCACCG
>JAHEJX010000030.1 GCA_024638645.1 Actinomycetes bacterium | reverse complement strand
GCGACAACGGTGCGGGTTTCGACTTGACCGAGAACGCGCCCGTTGGTCATGTGGGACTGCAGGGCATGAAGGAGCGTGCCGAGCTGGTCGGCGGCGACCTTCAGGTCGACTCAGATGGCAGAGGAACCAGGATCCGGTTCGAGGTGGAGCCAACGCGGTGAACGACAACAACACCAAAGTCATCATCGTGGACGACCAGGAAGTCGTCCGCGAGGGAATGCGAGCGATCCTGAGCACCGTGCCGAGTATCGAGGTGCTCGACGTTGCCAGCAACGGCGCCGAAGCCGTGGAGCTGGCCGCGAAGCTCAACCCAGACGTCGTTCTCATGGACCTCAACATGCCCATCATGAACGGAGTCGAAGCGATCCGGGCGCTGCAGGCAACTCGGCCGGACATCAAGATTCTCGTGCTCACGACCTACGACGCAGAGGAATGGGTGCTCGACGCGATTCGAGCGGGAGCATCCGGTTACATGCTGAAAGACGCGCCCCGGGAGCGACTGATCGAGGCAATCAAAGGAACTGCCGCCGGGGAGAGCCACGTCGACCCGTCCGTGGCCGGCAATCTCATGGCCCGGGTGGCGGTCTCGGATCGGTTGGCTCCTTCCGGCGTGGGCGGCGACCTCAGCGATCGTGAGCGCGACGTGCTGCGTCTCCTCGGCAACGGCATGTCCAACGCGGCGATCGCCGAGCAGCTGTTCCTGTCGGAAGGGACTGTCCGCAACTACGTCAGCGCGATCCTCACCAAGCTCCAGGTGGAGGACCGAACGCAGGCCGCAGTTCTCGCTGTCCGCAACGGCCTGGCCTAGTCGCCGCCGCGTCCTCTCGATCGACTTCTACAGGTCCGTACTTGCAACGCGCCCAAGCAGTAGAGCCGCGACATCGTCCTCACGGAGACTCGCTACGAATAGATACAACGCCGCTGCCAGGTTCCCGAGGAACACCAGGCCAACCAACCACGGCAGTGCGGTCACGCGTCGCTCGCGCAGCACGATCCAGCCGCCGAAGATCGCCAAGCCGACATAGAGATCGATGAGTGTGACTCGTCCCCAGGCGAGATCGACAATCGCCCTCCCTTCGTCGCCAAAATCGCCGGCGGCGAACCCCAGGGCAATCGTCCCGGCCATGGTGAGGGTGAGGACCCCCGCCACAAATCGAATCGTTCTCATCATCTAGGTGCCTCCGCTGATCGCACTACCCCGGTTCTACGCAGCCGAGAACTGGGTTGGTTCGCTCTTTCGTCGCCGCATCGGCGCTCTGGTTGCTGCCCGGCCCAGGCCCGTACTAAGAACTGGCTACACGAATGTCTGACAACAGGAGGCCACGCCAGTGAGTCCCAACACAACCCGAATCGGCTGGATCGGTACAGGCGTCATGGGTGCCTCGATGGCCGGCCACCTCATCGACGCCGGCTACCCGCTGACGATCTACACCCGATCCCGCGACAAGGCTGCGGTGCTGGAAGCAAAGGGCGCGACCTGGGCCGCGACACCCCGTGAGGTCGCCGCCGCCAGCGATGTCACGTTCGCCATCGTCGGCTTCCCCAATGACGTGCGCAGTGTGTTCCTCGGGGAAGACGGCGCCGTCGGCGGTGCCGCTGCCGGCTCGACCCTGGTTGACATGACCACATCCGAGCCGTCCCTCGCCGTCGAGATCTCAGTCGCGGCTGCGGCCAACGGCGTCGGCGCGGTGGACGCACCCGTCTCAGGCGGGGACGTGGGCGCCCGCAACGCCGCTCTGTCGATCATGATCGGCGGCGAAGACGATGCCGTTGCCCGCGTATGGCCGCTCTTCGAGATCATGGGCAAGACTCTGGTCCACTGCGGCGGGCCCGGTGCCGGCCAACACACCAAGATGGTCAACCAGATCCTCATCGCCACAGGGATGATTGGCGTTAGCGAGGCGCTTCTCTACGCCCAGCAGGCCGGCCTGGATCTCGACAAGACCCTCGAGGCTGTCAGCGGCGGAGCAGCAGGTTCCTGGTCCCTCAGCAACTACGGCCCGAGGATGCTCGCCGGTGACTTCGATCCCGGATTCTTCGTCGATCATTTCGTCAAGGACATGGGTATTGCCCTCGACGAATCCAAGGCGATGCAGCTCAGCGTCCCCGGTCTCGCATTGGCCCACCAACTCTATGTGGCGTTGCAGGCCCAGGGCGGGGGCCGCAACGGTACGCAGGCGTTGCTGCTGGCACTGGCGAAGCTCAGTGACGTGGAGTGGTCGCCAAGCGACGGGTAGCCTAGCTGCGCCGCTAGCTGCGCCGGTTGGGTGTGACCTTGCCCGGCGGGCGTCTCCGACGACCCGCTGTATTCAGGGAGCTGCGACCGGACACTGATCATTGCTCCTTGTCGAGCATTGCGATACGGATGTCGATCAGGCGGCGTACGAGAGGCTCGTCGAGGACCTGGTCCACAGGGAATCGCAAAGTGCCGTTTGACCAGTCGTAGCCCTCCAGCAGCTCCGGCTCGACGATGGAGAAGACCGCACCCGAGTGGGGAAAGTAGCTGCAGTGTCGCTTGGCATGGGCATAACCCACGACCGCCTTACTGCGGACCTTGAAGGCCGGGACCCCATACGACATGGCTTCCTCGGCGTCTGGGAGGAACGAGAGGAGCATCGCCCTGAGCGCACGGAGCGTGGTCCGCTGCGGTTCGGGTGCCGCGTCGAGGTATTCGTCGACAGTCACATCCAGACGCTACATCCTCGTCAGATGAGACTCGGGCCAGATGGCATGGGATTCCAAAAGGCCGGACAGGGCCTTCCCTACACTGGCGCTATGCCTGATCTCGTCACTCCGCGAGGCCGCTTTCCCCATGTCAGGGTCGTCGGCAGCCTCGTATTCGTGTCTGGCACGTCTGCTCGCAATCCGGACAACTCCATTACCGGCGCCGACGTCGATGAGATGGGGACCGTGACTCTCGATATTCGCGCCCAGACGCGAGCCGTCATCGAGAACATCGGTCACACTCTGGGAACGGTCGGCTGCGGCCTGAGCGACCTCGTTGACGTCTCCACCTTTCTCGCAACGATGAACGACTTCGGCGGCTACAACGAAGTGTGGGCCGAGTACTTCGACCACACCGGCCCAACGCGTACCACCGTGGCCGTCCACCAACTGCCGCATCCTCACCTACTCATCGAGATGAAGGCGATTGCGGTGCTGGCAGTCGAAAACGAATAGGCCGGGCAAAACGAATAGATTCAGGAACAGCGACGACGGAGGAGACTGATGGCCGAGCTGGGTGTGCCCTTCAACTTCAAGCAGTGGATCGAAGATAATCGTCACCTGCTCAAACCACCGGTCGGCGCCAAACAAGTCTGGGACGAAAGCGACGACTACGTCGTGATCGTGGTCGGCGGCCCCAACGACAGGCCCGACTTCCACATCAACGAGACCGAGGAATTCTTCTATCAGCTCGAGGGCGACATGGTTCTCAAGGTGAAGGACGACAGCGGTATTCGCGACGTCAACATTCGGGAAGGCGATGTGTTCATGCTGCCGGGCAACACCGTTCACTCGCCACGACGACCCGCCAACACCGTCGGCATGGTTGTCGAGCGCAAGCGGGATTCGCATCACATCGACCAGGTCGTGTGGTTCTGCGACAACTGCGAATCCGAGCTGCACCGCGAGACGATGCACGTCACCGACTTGGCCGGCCAGCTCAAGCCGCTGATCGAGGACTTCTACGCGTCAGAGGATCAGCGGACGTGCAAGGAATGCGGCGACGTCATGGCGGTGCCCGGTTGATCCAGTCGGCGCGCGTCGTCGACATCCATACCCACATCCTGCCGCGCACCCTTCCGGACTTCGGCGAGCAGTTCGGGTACGGCGCGTTCGTGTCGCTCGTTGAGCAGGATGGCGAGCTCGTGATGTTCCAGGGGGACGAGTTCTTCAGGGTCGTTGACCGCCGCCTCATCGACATCGATATCCGCCTCGATGCCTGCAACCGGCAGGGGGTCGATGCCCAGGTGATCTCCACCGTGCCGGTCATGTTCAGCTACTGGGCGAAACCTCAGGATGGCGCGGTCGTCGCCGCGTATCTGAACGACGACATAGCGGCGACCGTAGCGGCACATCCGAGTCGATTTGTCGGCTTGGGAACGCTTCCGCTCCAGGACACCGATCTCGCCGTCGCTGAGCTGCAGCGCTGTGTCAAAGAGCTCGGACTGTCCGGTGTCGAGATCGGTACTCATATCGGCGACGTCAATCTCAGCTCGCCGCAGCTGTACCCAGTGTTCGAGGCCGCAGCCGACCTCGGTGCAGCCGTGTTCATTCATCCCTGGGACATGATGGGGATGGAGGTCATGAAGGACTACTGGCTCCCCTGGCTCGTTGGCATGCCCGCCGAGACCTCGCGTGCCATCTGCTCGATGATCTTCGGCGGTGTTTTCGAACGGCTCCCCGGCCTCAGGGTGGCATTCGCCCACGGGGGCGGATCCTTTCCCGGCACGATTGACCGCATCCAGCACGGCTTCGACGTCCGCCCGGACCTGGTGGCCGTTCACAACTCGCGCCCGCCGCGCGACTACCTGGGCCGCTTCTGGGTGGATTCCCTAGTGCACAATCCAGGCCAGCTGAACTACGTCTCGAGCCTGTTCGGGCGCAATCGGGTGTGCCTTGGCAGCGACTTCCCGTTCCCACTTGGCGAGGACAAACCGGGCACGATCATTCGAGATGCCGACCTCGACCCAGTCGACGAGACCCGAATGTTGGCCGCGAATGCGCTCGAGTGGCTTGGTGTGGGACGCTAAGACGTGTTCGAACCAGGCCTCGACTTCGCGTTTTCGCTGGATGCAGCTGATCCGCTGCGAGGATTCCGCGAACGTTTCTCCTTTCCGAAGCCTCACAGGCGTGACGAGGTGACCTACCTCGTCGGCAACTCGCTGGGCCTGCAGCCGAAGCGGGTGCGCGACCTGATGCTCGAAGAACTCGACAAGTGGGCTGCCGCCGGCGTGCGCGGGCACTTCGAAGGTGACAGGCCGTGGGCCCCGTACCACGAGTTCCTGACCGAGCCCATGGCCCGCTTGGTAGGGGCGCAGCCGCAAGAAGTCGTCGTGATGAATGGACTCACGGTCAATCTGCACTTGCTGATGGTGAGCTTCTACCGGCCAACTGCGCGGCGCCACAAGATCCTCATCGAAGCCCACGCGTTCCCGTCGGACCACTTCGCCGTGGAGTCGCAGATCGCGATGAGGGGTTTCGATGTAGCCGACAGCCTTGTCACGATCCAGCCTCGTGACGGAGAAGAGACGCTCCGTTTCGACGACGTCGTGGCGGCCATCGAAGAGCACGGTCCCGAGCTGGCCCTGGTCCTCATGCCGGGAGTGCAGTACTACACCGGCCAGGTCATGCCGATGGCCGAGATCGTCGCCGCCGCCCATCGCGTCGGAGCCATGTGCGGGCTCGATCTAGCACACGCCGTTGGCAACATCCCGCTGGAGCTACACGCGTGGGGCCCCGATTTCGCGGCCTGGTGCACTTACAAGTATCTCAACGCCGGCCCGGGCGCGACTGCCGGTGCCTTCGTGCATGAACGGCATCTGGGTGCCGCGCCGATACCGCGGCTTCAGGGTTGGTGGGGCCACGACAAGGAAACGCGCTTCGAAATGAACAACGAGTTCGTTCCGATCCCGACCGCTGAAGCTTGGCAGCTGTCGAATGCACCGATCTTTTCGATGACTCCGATCATCGCCTCGCTGCAAGTGTTCGAAGACGCCGGGGGGATGAAGCCTCTGCGAGAGAAGTCAGAGAAGATGGTGCAGTACCTCGACTACCTGCTCGACGCCACGCTCGCGGGGAGGGTGGAGTCGATCACGCCTCGCGACATGGACCAGCGGGGCTGCCAGGTCTCACTCAAGGTGATTGCCGACGATTCGTCCGGGCCCGATGTGTTCAGGGCGCTCCAAGACGCGGACGTCGAGTGCGATTGGCGCTATCCAAACGTAATCCGCATTGCACCGGTGCCGCTGTACAACTCTTTCGGAGACATCCACCGCTTCGTTTCGATCTTGGAGGATGCCGTCGGATGAGTCGCCAAGTCACGATCGTCGGGGCTGGACCGGCAGGGTCGATCCTCGCCGTGTACCTGGGTCGCCAGGGTCACAGCGTGACCGTCTACGAATCGCGAGCCGACCTGCGCAGAGTCGATATCGACGCCGGTCGCTCCATCAATTTGGCCCTCGCCACCCGCGGCATCGTCATCCTGGAGGAGCTGGGCCTCTTGGACGATGTCGTGCCACTGCTCATTCCGATGCGGGGTCGCATGATCCACGACCTGGACGGCAGCCAGACGCTCCAGCCGTACGGGACCAGGCCGGAAGAGGTGATCTACTCGGTGGGGCGCAACGAGCTGAATGCCGTCCTGCTCGACGCTGCGGAGGCCGGTGGTGACGTTGAGATCCTCTTCAACCAGAGGTGTGTCGGCGGGGATCTGCCCAGCGGGAGTCTGCGTTTCCACGACGGCTTTACGGACACCGAATACGACGTGGAGGTGGAGCACGTTTTCGGCGCAGACGGTTTCGGCTCTGAAATCCGTGCACTCATCCAGGAGCACAACACGGGGACCGAGATGATCGAACCGCTCGGCCATGGCTACAAGGAGATCACACTCCCGGCGGGTCCAGCCGGCAAGCACCTGATCGACCCGAACGCTCTCCACATTTGGCCGCGTGGCGACTTCATGCTCATCGCTTTGGCCGACTCGGCCGGCACGTTCACCTGCACTTTGTTCGCCCCGAACGACGACATGGAGGGCCTCGATTCTGCCGACGCCGTGATGGCGCTTTTCGAGGGCCAGTTCCCAGACTTCGTTCCACTTGTGCCCGACCTGGCACAGCAATATCTCGACAACCCCGACGGCAGACTGGCGACACTGCGGGTTACCGAATGGCAGCTCGGGGATCGAGCGGTCGTGCTTGGTGATGCAGCCCACGCAATCGTTCCTTTCCACGGCCAAGGCATGAATGCCGCAATGGAGTCGGTCAAGGTGCTCATGGCGTGCCTCGACGGCCAGGCGGACTGGGCTCAGGCCTTCCTGACGTTCGAGCGAGTCCGCAAACCTGACACTGATGCCATTGCCGACATGGCGATCGACAACTACATCGAGATGCGCAGCTCGGTGCGAGAAGAGGGTTACCAGTTGCGCCGCGAGCTTGCTCTCGAGCTGGAGCGCCGTGTGCCCGACAAGTTCATTCCGAGGTACGCGATGGTGATGTTCAACACTATGCCGTATTCGGAGGCTCAGCGCAGGGCGACGGTGCAGACGGCGCTGCTCAAGGAACTCACGATGGAAGCGGAATCTCTCGAGGACATCGACCTGGAGATGGCGGCCAGGCTCGCTGCAGATCTTGGCTAGCGCGTCGGCCGGGCGATTCCAGCCCCCAGCGTGGCGCCGGGGGCTCAGAACCGACTTGTCTATGGAAGCGGCATCCCTGGTTTGCCCACGTTGATCTTGACAATGCCTGGGCCTGCGTTGCCCGGAGGTCCGAGGGCGAGGTTGGTCACGAACACGTTCTTGCGTTCACCTTTCCCCGTGCCGAAGGCGAGGCTCGCCGGGAAGTCGAGTGTGTTCTCATTGGCGGATGTCCCACCGTCTGTTCAGGTCCTAGTCCCGGGAGCGGTCGTATGGACGCACGGTCGTCACGACGATGTCACACGCTCGCGATCCCGCCCCAGCAAAGTCAGCGCGGCAACGGCGACGCCGATCGGGAGAATCGAGAGCCAGGCGACCGTCGCTCCATAGCCTCCAAGCAGGTCCCGTCCGATCGAGAACGTGACAGGGCCCACCGCGGATCCCACTACGCCGGCGAAGGTGACTACAGCCGAGATGGCGCCGATGTGTGCGGTGCCGAACCACTTGGGAAGCAGAGCGGCGCTGATGCTGCGCGTCGACCCCCCGGACATGCCGAGCGTCGTTGAGTAGAGGAATACGAGCACCCCTGGGGAGAGCACCGGCACCAAGAGCTGCGCGGTCGCGAGGAAACCCATCGCCATCGGGATCAACCACCGAGCTTTGATTCGGTCGGTCAGAGCACCGAAGACGAGGGCCGCGGTGGCACCACCGACAACCTGGGGGAGAAACATCAGCGCAGCCGCGGAAGACGACAGGCCGGCTTCGCCAAGCAGCGAGATCTGGTGGAAGTTGAGCGCGGTGGCCCAGGCGCCCATGACTGCGCCCATTGCCAGCACGATCCAGAACCGCACCGTGCGCATCGCCTCGGCACGGGTGTATGAGCGCGCCGGCACGTGAACCTCGTTTGCGGCCGCCACGGCGGCATGTCCATCTGGGACTTCCCCAATATCCGATGGGTAGCTGACGATGCCGAAGTGGCCAATTGGCACGACGGTGATGAAGATGACAGCGGCGGCGATCAACCATGCGGTCCGCCACGTAGTTGTGTCAATGGCGAGATTCAGAAGCACCGGCACCAAGCCAATCAGGACAGTCACCGCGGTCATGTAGATCCCCAGCGCCGTGCCGCGGCGGCGTTCGAACCAGTGCGTCACGGCGACAGTGCTGGCGATGGAGAGGGCGCCCTGGCCGAGAAGCCGGATGAACGTGAAGCCGGCGGCGAGTGTGATGAAGCCGCCAACGCCGCCCATGGCCAGCAAAGCCACGGAGAACGCCACTCCGATCAGGGTGATTGCGCGCCGGGCTCCCACCCTGTCGATCCACCGGCCGACGCCGGGGAGGGTGAGGGCGCCAAGCATCGTTCCGATGAGATACGCAATCGCCACCTGCGATCGAGTCAGCGCCAAGTCTTCGATGATGTGGTCGATGAAGACCGACACGCCGATCGTCTGGCCCGGTCCGGTGAGTGCCCCGGTGAGCGTCGCCAAGACCAGAATGCGCCAGCCGTGGAATACGGCGCGTTCGGGCTTCTTGCTGGTCAGCGGGGGCATTCGGCGAGCATAGGGTCACTAATGTCCTGCGAAGGCTTAGTAGGAGGAATATCCCGTGGGTAAGAGATCTCTGAGGCTTCTCGGTCTGTTCATGGCCCTGGCGCTGGTGACAGCCGCCTGCGGAGGTGATGAGGCAGGGCCGGGCGTGGATCCCGACGTTTCGTGCGAGTTCAATGACCTTGCTCTGACCACGCCCGGGCAACTAACCGTCGCCACCGGCGAACAGGTATTCCCACCATGGATGGGCGTGGGTGACGACAATTTCGATGTCCCGGAATCCAAGACCGGCTTCGAAGGAGCCCTGGTGTATGCGCTCGCAGCCGAGTTGGGCTTCAGCGATGATCAGGTCGTCTTCGCTCGGACAGGTTTCGGCGACGCGATCGCACCAGGCCCCAAGGACTGGGACTTCAACATTCAGCAGTACTCCATCACCGAAGATCGCGATCAGGTCGTCGACTTCAGTGAGCCGTACTACACGACCCGTCAGGCCCTCGTCGTGCTGGCCGGATCGCCGTTTGAGAACGTGTCGTCGATCGACGAACTCAAAGACGCCAAACTTGGTGTTGCC
This sequence comes from Actinomycetes bacterium, assembly GCA_024638645.1. Classification (GTDB taxonomy): domain Bacteria; phylum Actinomycetota; class Acidimicrobiia; order Spongiisociales; family UBA5794; genus JAHEJX01. The sequence continues at coordinate 26,314 of JAHEJX010000030.1, read as the reverse complement.
ATTGGCACAACCTCGTTTGACTTCGTTGAGGACGTGATCCAGCCAAACATCGCCGCCAACGTCTACGACGAGAATGTCGACGTCAACTCGGCAATGAACGCCGGCCAGATCGAAGGCCTCGTGGTAGATCTGCCGACGGCGTACTTCGTGACTGCAGTCCAGGTCGAGAATGGCGTCATTGCCGGGCAGTTCGAATCTGAGGCGGCGGCGCCCGACGACTATGGCCTGCTGTTTGCCGAGGGCAACCCGTTTGTGTCGTGCGTGAATGCAGCGTTGAACACTCTCAAGGACAACGGCACGATGCAACAGCTCGAGGACGAGTGGCTCACCCAGGATGGCGGCATCCCGACGATCAGCGGCTAGGCGAGAGTGCTGCGCGGCAAAGTCCGCGCGTCTGCATGGAGAGGTGGCGAAGGGCCCCCGGTTCTGCGGGGGCCCTTCGCGTTAACGTGCCGCAATGACCTTTCCGCCGGACGATGTGAAGAGCCCTGGGCTTTGGCCGTCCGGTCGATTCCGTAGATCTGGCAAGCGTCAACTGCGGGAAGAGGGTGCCCGCAGTGCGTTGATTGCTGCCGGTTCGACAGTCATCTTCTTTGGCTTGGTCGTCTGGTGGATCCTCTCTTCGGAGTTCTGGCCGGCAGTGCAGAAGCAGTTCTTCAACCCGGAGAACTTCGCTGAGGCATGGCCGGATGTGGTCGGCGACATCAGCCTCGGATTCAAGTCGTCATTCCCATTCATCGACTTCCAAGGGTCAGGCTTCTGGCTGAACATCTACATGTTCCTGATTGCCGAGGTGCTGATCCTCATCTTCGCTCTGATCCTGGCCATGATCCGAGCGTTGCGTGGCCCCGCCTTCTTTCCGCTGCGGGCACTGGTGATCGTCTTCATCGATCTGATTCGTGGCGTGCCCATCATCCTGCTCATCCTGCTCCTTGGCTTCGGTGTACCGGCCCTTCAACTCCCGGGTGTCCCGCGTAGCGAATTGTTCTGGGGCGTGACGACGCTTGTCATCAGCTACAGCGCGTACACGGCGGAGGTATATCGGGCGGGGATCGAGTCGGTGCATGAGAGCCAGCGAATGTCGGCGCGGTCGCTCGGGCTCACTCAGTTCAAGGCGCTGCGATACGTCATCGTCCCGCAAGCCATCCGCAATGTCATTCCCGCCCTGCTCAACGGATTCGTCAGCCTCCAGAAAGATGTCGCCCTGGTCTTCGTGCTCGGAATTCGCGAGGCTGTTCGCGAAGCCGGCATCTACACGGCGGCTACCTTCAATTACACCAGCTACATCGCGGCAACCGTTCTCTTCCTGCTGGTGAGCGTTCCGGTCGCTCGGTTCACCGACTGGTACACGGAGCGAGACCGGCGGCGGCGCCAGGCAGTGGGGGCGGCATGACGCCCAAGGTGGAACTGCGCAATGTCGTGAAGGCCTTCGACGACAAGGTGGTGCTGCGCGACGTGGACCTCGAGGTCGATCCTCACGAGGTCGTGTGTCTCATCGGATCATCCGGTTCCGGCAAGTCGACACTTCTCAAGTGCGTCAACCTCCTCGTGGACATCGACGACGGCGACATCCTTCTCGACGGCAACGTAATCACCGATGGCTCGGTCAACCCCAACGACGTTCGACAGAAGATGGGCATCGTCTTTCAGGCGTTCAACCTTTTCCCCCACATGACCGTTCTCGACAACATCATCTTGGCTCCCACCAAAGTGCACGGTGTCGACCAGGCGGCGGCAAGAGATCGGGCCGCCGAGCTACTGGAGCAATTCGGGCTTCTCGACAAGATCGAGGAGTATCCGGATCGGCTCTCAGGTGGTCAACAACAGCGCGTGGCAGTAGTCCGTGCTCTGGCGACGAGGCCGGGACTTATGCTGTTCGACGAGGTCACTTCAGCTCTCGACCCCGAGCTGGTTGCGGAGGTGCTCGGGGTCATCAAGGGACTGAAGGAAGACGGGATGACGATGATCATCGCTACCCACGAGATGGGTTTTGCGCGTGACGTTGCCGATGAAGTTTGCTTCCTCGACAGCGGCGTGATCCTCGAACAGGGACCTCCCCAGCAGATATTCAAGAATCCCCAGCAGGCAAGAACCCGTCAGTTTCTGCAGCGGATCATGGATGCGGGCCGGCTCTAGTCCGCGTCCGTTGGATGAGCCGCTGGCACGTAGAGGAGTCGGTGTAATGAACAAACTCGAAGTGGCTCTCAGTGCCGCGGACGAGCTGGGTGAGGGCCCATGGTGGGAAGCAGCCACCGGCGTCCTGTGGCGCGTCGACATTCTCCGCCACGTGCTGCACTCGTGGCATCCGGCCTCAGGCCGCCTCGACGAGTGGCAATTCGACGATCCGATTGGGTTTGCGGTCCCAACCGTGGACGGCGGCGTGGTCGCCGGCTTGGCGACTCGGCTGATGCAGCTCGACCTCGACGACGGAGAACATGAGCTGATTGCTGATGCCGCTCCGATGCGTTCCAACTTGCGGCTCAACGACGGTAAGACGGATCGGGACGGTCGGGTGTGGGCTGGGACGATGACCGACGACGATTCCTTCACCGGAGCCTTCTACCGGCTCGATGGCCGCCACGATCTGACCGAGATGGTTGGGGGAGTCGCCGTATCGAATGGACTTGGGTGGAGTCCCGACAACACTGTCATGTACTACACGGACTCGGGTGCGCGCACGATCTGGGCCTTCGATTTCGATCGCCCAACTGGGTCGATCGACAACCGCCGAGTCTTTGCCACAGACACCGATTGCTATCCCGATGGGCTGACGGTCGACGCGGAGGGTGGCGTGTGGTCCGCGAAATGGGGCGGAAGTCGAGTTGTGCGCTACGAACCGGACGGCCGAGTCAGCGAAGTAGTCGCCTCTCCTGCTTCGCAGCCGACCAGCTGTATGTTCGGTGGGTCCGATCTCGGCACCCTCTTCGTGACGACCGCAAGAGTCGGTGTAGCGGCAGAGGAACTCGCAGCCACACCTGCGGGCTCGGTTCTGGCTGCTCAGCTCGGTGTCTTCGGATTGCGGGAGAGCCCCGCAGTGATTCCTACTGCTTGAGTAGGTAGCTCAACGCACCGCGTTCCTGGACGACGCCCGAAGCAACCTTCGCCGCGTCTGCCACGGCCACTTCAGCCGGCTGATCCCTGAGTCGGTGGGCGATGTACGTCCCCATGAACGCATCGCCGGCGCCTGTCGTGTCCACCACCGCTACCTCGGGTGGATTGATTCGGAACCTTCGGCCCGTGACGCTCGCGGTGATTGGTCCGGAACCTCTCGTAACGACTGCCTCGGCGACACCGGATGCCGCCGCCCTATCGCAGAAAGCATCGGGATCATCGCCCCACAATGCTGAGATGTCATCGTGGGATGCAACGATGATGTCCACAGCAGTCAGAGCGGCGTCTACGACTCGCCTCGCATCCTCGACGCTGTTCCATAGTGCGGCCCGATAGTTGAGATCGATTGCCAACTTCGTGCCCCGTCTCCGCAACTTGCGCATCTCCTCGATGAGGTCTTCAGCTGCAACGCCAGCCACGGCCAGGGTGATGTTCGACAACACGACCGCGTCATAGCTTGGCTCGGGAAGGCGGATACCGCTCTCGAGCACGTGGCGGGCGGCGGACTCGTTACGCCAGTAGCGGAAGTCGCGCTCGCCGTCCTTCGTCGATATCCAGTAGAGGCCCAAGTTGCGGCCCGCGACCACGGGGGAGTGAGATACGTCTACACCTAGCTCAGAGCAGAACCGAACGAAGTCGTCAGACATGGAATCGTCCCCGATGCCGGTGAGAAAGTCGACATCGCATTCTGAGCAGGCTGCGTGGATGGCGGCGGCGCAGTTGAGCGTGTCCCCTGCGAACGACCAATCAAGCTGGCGCTCGGAGATGGCCGTCAGCTCGATCATTGCTTCCCCAATCACGAGTACCGAAGTCACGACATCCGCGATTCGTCGCGCCAGTTCCCGATTGCTGCCGAGGAGCCGCCGCAGCCATCCCCGGTGGCGGGCCGAGATGACGGTCGAGCTCTCGGTCCCGCGGCGCCGAATTCAATGTTCACCATGAGGCGACGCTAGCTTCTCGCCCCGTCATTTCTATTTCAGTTGACACCACAAAATCGACACTGCTACGGTGCCGGGAGCGCTCCCGGGAGCGCTCCCATCACAGGATGAAGGTTCCAGCTGTGACAAACGAAACCTCGAAAGGGCAATCGGCAGCGGTGAAGCACACCCTCGAGGACATTGGGCGCCTGGCAGGCGTGTCCCGTTCGACGGTCTCGCGCGTCGTCAACGATCAGGGCAGCGTCAGCCCCGAAGTTCGTGAGCGGGTGCAGGGTGTGATCGAGAAGACCGGTTTCATTCCCAACGTCGCTGCCAGGTCATTGGCTTCGAATCGATCCGGAGTCATCGGCCTCGTCATACCAAGTCGAGTTCACAGCCTCTTCGAAGATCCATACTTTGGTCGTCTCATCCAGGGCATCAGCGCGGCCAGCAATGATGCCGGCCAGACCCTGTCCCTCTTCCTCTTCCAGACTGAATCCGAAGAGGAGCGCCTCTATCCCCGGGTAGTGAGCTCGGGTTTGGTCGACGGCGTCATCCTCACAGCTTCGAGGATGGGCGATCCGCTGATGGGAACATTGATGGAGGGAACCTTGCCGTTCGTCGTTATCGGTCGCCCTGATGTTCCAGGTCGAGTCAGCTACGTGGATGCCGACAACGTCGGAGGTGCTCGCCAAGCTGCGCTGCATCTTTGCGAACTCGGCCACACCCGGATCGGGTATCTAGGCGCTCCGATGTCGACATCGGCGGGTGTGGACCGTCTTCAGGGCTTTCTCGATGGCCTCAAAGCTTGCGGCGTCGACCTTGATCCGAGCCTGCGCGCCGACGGATTGTTCTCCGAACAAAGCGGTTATGAGGCAATGCACAAGATCTACTCACACCGCCCAGAGGCAGTCTTCGTCGCCTCCGACACGATGGCGATGGGGGCATTGCGGGCATTGCGCGAGCTCGGAGCGAACGTCCCTCAGGACATATGCATGGTCAGTTTTGATGGTTTGCCGTCGTCGGAGACTTCGACTCCGGCGCTCACAACCGTCCACCAGCCAATCATGCAGTCGGGCAGAAGGTCGGTGGAGATCTTGCTCGGGCTGCTTCGCGGTGACGTGAGCGGTCCGGTCGCGGAGATCGTGCCAACGGAGTTGGTCGTGAGAGATTCGTGCGGCTCGCTCCGGCGTCCAGCGGGCACGGAGGCTGGATGAGACTTTAGATCTGGTGGGTGTCCCCGATGGCGCCCGGAGGAGAGGGAAGTTCCTCTCCCGAGTTCCTGGAAGCGCTTCTGAAAGCGGTTACCAGCTAGCAAACAAGCAAACAACGAGAGGCAGGAAAGACATAGTGAATCGCATACGATGGATCGCACTCTTCGCAGTGCTGACGATTATCGCCGCAGCATGCGGTGGTACGGAGGACACGACGGCGGCTCCGGGCACAACGGCTGCGCCTGGGGAAACGACGGCTGCGCCTGGGGAAACGACGGCTGCGCCTGGGGAAACGACGGCTGCGCCCGCACCCGGCCTAGAAGGCACACTGAAGGTGCTGCTCCACCAGAACCCACCTTTGGTGGCGTACATGGAGGACTTCAACGGCAGGTTCGAGGCGGCCAATCCCGGCATCAAAGTACAGATGGAGATCGTCGAGTCGGGTGACATTGCCACCGGCATTCAGACGAGGCTCACTGCTAACGAAGTCGATGTTATCGACTATTGCCCAGCGGGTTGTTCGGCGTTCTCGACACCGGTCCAGCCGTATATGTCCAACGTTGAACCCCCGTTGTGGCAGCAGCTCATCGACGCCGGGTTGATCGCTGATCTCAGCAATGAGTCGTTCGTCGCCAACTACGACCCGGTTGCGGTGGCGGATGCCGGCACTTACAACGGCGGGGTGTACGCCTTGCCGGCCGCTCGAGTCTCCTACAGCGGCATGTTCGTCAATAACGACCTGCTCGCCGACGTTGGAGTCGCATTGCCGACGACGTGGGGCGAATTGGTCGCGGCGTGTGACACAATCATTGCATCCGGCAACGAGTGCATGACCGTCGGCGGAGCCGATGGTTGGCCCGTATTCGTGGGTTCCTACGGTTTGATCGGCGCTTACTACCCAGATCAGGCGGGGCTCGTCGAGGGTCTGTGGACAGGCGAGATCAAGTGGAACGACGAGACCAGCATCGAGCTGTTCCGACGGCTCCAGACCTACACCCAGGACATGCTCGAAGAGGGCGTCACCGGCCTCGCCCATGACGCCGGACCGGCCCGGTACTCAGCCGGAGATGTGGCCTTCATGCCCACCGGTGTGTGGCAGGCTCCGGCTCTCGAGGATGCCGGACCCGCTTTCGACTGGACCTACGTGCCGTTCCCCGGCAGCGACAACGCCGCCGACAACCAGTATCTGTTCGGGAAGTACGACATGAGCTGGATGGTTGCGGAGGACTCGCAGAACAAGGAAGCGGCGCTGGCATACCTGGCAGCCCTCTCCGACCCAGCCGAGTATCAGACGTACGTGAATGCGGTGGGCGTCATTCCCACCCAGCCCACGGCGACGCTCGAGACGAAGCTCGGTCAGGCCATTGCCGATCTCATTCCCAATTATCGGGTTGGCTTCGAGCAGTACTGGCTGCCGCCGACGGGTGCCGGCCAGTGGGCCAACGGCAGTCAGGCCGCGTCGTTCTTCGCTCCATTCAACGAGTGGACTGACGCAGTCGAGTTGGCAAACCAGGCCCAGGCTGACCTGGATGCGGGATTGGGCTCGTAACAGGTAGCTAACAGCTAGAGAGGTTGCGGGTCTCCTGCCACGGCGGGAGACCCGCAACCAAACCACGGCTGACAGACAGAGAGAGTTCTCATGCAAGTAATGAAGAAGGGCTACCTTTTCGGCAAAGGTTGGCGCGGTAACTGGCCAATACTCCTGTTACTCCCAGGACTTCTCTTCTACCTCATCATTGCGGTAGGCCCGTCGCTGGCAACGGCTGTCTACGCTTTCACCGATGCGACCGGCCTCCGCGGCTTGCCCGTCAACTGGGTGGGGTTCGACAACTTCCGCGAGTTCTTGGTCCAAGGCGCGGCCTCGCGCGACAATCTCGCGGCACTCCAGCGGACCCTGGTTTTCGCCTTCTTCGTCACGACTATCCAGTTCTCTCTTGGCCTACTGCTCGCCGTGGTTCTCAATCAGAAGATTCGTGGCCGGTTCTTCTTCCGCACGCTCTTCTTCATGCCGGTATTCCTCGGAGTAGTCATCCAGGGGCTGATGTGGAAGCTCATGCTGCTCCCTCGCGGCGGCCCGGTCTCGGAGGTTTTCAACGTCTTCGGCGTTCAGTCTGAGTTTCTTGGAGGCCCGCCGACCGAGGCGTTCGTCTGGGTGCTCGTGGTCCAGATCTGGGCAAACGTCGGTATCACGATGGTGATCTTCCTCGCCGGCATGCAGACCATCCCGACGGATCTCTACGAGGCTGCCCGTATCGACGGGGCTCGCGGCTGGAAGCTATTCCGCAACGTGACCTGGCCTTTGCTCACCCCGGCGATCAATACGAACTTCCTCCTCAACGTCGTCGGCTCTCTCCAGGCATGGCAGCTGTTCCTGGTCCTGATCGGATACAAACCGGGCACCCAGGTTCTCGGATACCTGGTATTCGCTGAGGGATTCGGGCAAACAGGAGGTTCCGGAAGTTTCCGCCAGGGCTTCGCGGCAGCAGCTTCGATCGTCTTGTTCATCCTCGTGTTGATCTTCGGAATGGTGGCGAACTACATAGTCGCCCGTAGAGAAAAGAAGTACATGGCATGACGGCGCAGACCAAGACGAAGGATCTACTCACCGCAGGCACTCAGTCGAAGTCACGTAATAGGGCTGCAATCGCGTCTTACGTGTTGCTCGCTGTCTTCTCGATCATCTACATCGTGCCGTCGCTGTTGGTCATCAACACTTCCATGAAGACGCTTCCAGAGTTCTTCAAGGATCCGATCGGCCTGGCGTCGGGCCTCAACTTCGACAACTTCACCAACGCATGGGAGTTGGCCAACTTCCCCCGGTACCTGCTCAATACGGCGTTCTACACGGCGACAGCAACCGGGATATTCGTGCTCTCGTCGATCTTTGTGGCGTTTCCGATCGCCCGCGGCTATTTCAAGGGCAGCAACGTGCTCCTCACGCTGTACGTGATTGCGCTGTTTCTGCCGCCGGCCCTGATTCCCCAGTTCCAGCTGATCCTCAACCTCGGTCTCTTCAACACGAGGCCGGGGTACATCCTGTTATTCCTGGTGAATCCAATTGGGATGATCATCTTGGTGAATTACATGAAATCGATCCCACGATCACTCGACGAAGCGGCGGCAGTTGACGGTGCCGGGTATTTCCGTTTCGTGTGGAAGATCATCATTCCGCTCATCCGCCCCGCCATCGCCACTGTCACGGTGCTGCATGCAATCGGTATCTGGAACGAGATAGTCATGCCGACGATCTACCTCACAGACTCCGATCTGTATCCCATCACGCGTGGACTGATCGTCTTCGAGGGTGTATACGGCAGCGATTGGCCCGGATTGGCCGCCGCGGTGTTGATGCTGATCATCCCGATGGCTGTGCTGTTCATGTTCATGCAGCGCTACATCATCTCCGGCCTTACGTCGGGCTCTGTGAAGGGATAGCAGTGTTGCTGAGGTGTGCCGTCGCAGGGTGTCGCGGCGCTGCTTCGCTTGTACCGGTGACGGGCTAGCGATGACAGGGCCAGTCACGATTACAGACGTCGAGACGATCCTGACGCAGCCCGGCCAATCGCGGCTGGTGATCGTGAAGGTCCAGACGTCGGAGCCAGGCCTATACGGCCTCGGTTGCGCCACCTTCACCCAGCGGGTATTTGCGGTCGAGGCGGCAATCGAACGGCATCTCAAGCCGTTTCTGATTGGTCGAGACGTTGATCGGATCGAAGAGATCTGGCAGATGTCGATGGTGCACGGCTACTGGCGCAACGGTCCTGTGCTGAACAACGCAATCTCCGGTGTCGACCAGGCGCTCTGGGATGTCAAGGGCAAGCGAGCCGGTATGCCTGTCTATCAGCTTCTCGGCGGCAAGAGTCGCGAGGCGGCCGCCGTCTACGTCCACGCCAACGGTGAGTCACCCCAAGAGGTTGCGGACAGCGCGCAGTGCCTTGTTGACGAGGGCTACCGGCACGTCCGTATCCAAATGGGCGGATATGGAGGCACGGCCTCCGCTATGCAACGTCCCCAGGGCTCTCCTGCCGGCAACTACTTCGATCCCCGTGCCTACGGCCGGGCCATGCTCGAGATGATCGCCCATGTTCGGGAGACGTTGGGCGCGGAGATCGAGCTCCTCCACGACGTGCACGAGAGACTGAGCCCGATCGACGCAGTGCAATTCGCCAAGGACGTCGAAACCTACCGCCTCTTCTTCTTGGAGGACGTGCTGGCCCCAGAAGACATCGAGTGGTTCCGGACGATCCGTCATCAAAGCGCGACGCCGCTTGCGATGGGGGAGTTGTTCAACAACCCACTCGAATGGCGACCGCTGATCAACGAACGCCTCATCGATTTCGTGCGTATGCATGTCAGCCAGATGGGCGGAATCACTCCGGCAATCAAGGTGACGGCTCTGGCAGACACCTTCGGCGTGCGCACTGCCTGGCATGGTCCCAGCGACACGTCTCCTGTTGGGCACGCCGCCAACCTTCATCTCGACGTGTGGGCGCCCAACTTCGGGATTCAGGAGTGGTACCAGCCGTCTGAGATCGAGTACGAGGTCTTCCCGGGCCTGCCGCACGTCGTCGATGGCTACATGTACCCGACCGATCAGCCCGGCTTGGGAATCGACATCGACGAGGGGCTCGCCACGAAGTTTCCCTGCGATGAGATCGTCGAGCAGTGGACGCAGACACGTCGCCCCGACGGAAGCCCGGCCCGACCGTGACGACACGAGGACGCAGCGCCGAGAGTGAGCAGTCGGCCGAGGTCCGGCCGCGCTATACCGAGCTGAGGGGCCGGGTTGCCGTGATCACCGGCGCTGCCAAAGGGATAGGCCGCGGCATCGCAGATCGCCTGGCTAACGAGGGTATGCGGATCGTGGCCGCAGACATTGACAAGGATGCACTCGCGGAACTGGAAGCCTCGCTAACCAGGGATGGGGCCGCAGTGCATGGGTATTGCGGCGATGTGAGCCGAAGCGAGGACATTGCGCAGCTTTTCGTGGAGGCCGTCGACGCCTTTGGCGGAGTGGATCTCCTCGTCAACGTTGCGGCAGATCTGAGTCGTCGCCGGGTGCTCGAACACGATGAGGAACTGATCGATGTCCAGTTCGACACGAATATACGCGGCCCCTATGTGTGCTCGCAGAAGGCGGCGGCGCTCATGCGTCAGGCCGGAGGTGGCGGGATCATCAATATCTCCTCGGTTGGTGGGGCCCAGGCGCACTATCGCGGCCTGCCCTATGACGTAACCAAAGGCGCCATCGACGCGATGACCAGGGCGATGGCGATAGACCTAGGGATATATGGGATCCGCGTCAATGCGGTCGCTCCGGGGGTTACGTTCACCTATCGCACCGAGCCCTACAAGGACGCCCCGCTCTACAAAGAGGCGCTCAAGGGAATTCCGCTGCAACGGTCGGGGACCGTAGCCGACATCGCGTCCGCCGTTGCTTTTCTTGCCTCGGAGGAAGCGGCATACATAACCGGTCAGGTGCTCTACGTCGACGGCGGGATCACTGCGCAGCTGGGTCCACCGGGGCCCGGGGAGATTCCGGAAATCGACACGAACCTGGGCTCGCACGTTGAAAGGGGTATCTGATGGCTCGGCGCCTGCTGCTAGTGCTGGTTGCCATGGCGACTGTCGCGACGGCCTGCGGGGACTCGACGGGCGACGAAGTCACGACGGTCGCAGCCACGGAACCTCCGCCCACTACTGCGGCACCCACGACCACGGTTGCCACGACGACGACCACGACAACGACCACGACGATCGTCCCACCAGAACCGCTTCCCATAGAACCACCGGAAGGATTCGAGCTGGTGTGGAACGACGAGTTCGACGGTGACTCGATCAACCGCGACAACTGGACCTATGACATCGGCGGCTGGGGCTGGGGTAACGGCGAGGGGCAGTACTACACGGACCGACCCGAGAACGCCAGAGTCGAGAACGGTCTTCTCGTCATCGAATCGCGATTCGAGCGATTCGAGAATTCGTACTACACGTCGGCAAGGCTCCTGACCCAAGGCCTCCAGGCGTTCCAGTACGGCCGCATCGAGGCCCGCATCAAAGTCCCGGCCGGAAAGGGCACCTGGCCCGCATTCTGGATGCTGGGCGACAACTTTGGCCGTGACACCGAGGATCCCAACGCGAGCAACTGGCCCGACGTAGGCGAGATCGACATCATGGAGTACGTCGGTCGCGAGCCGGACCTCGTCGTCGGAACGGTGCACGGGCCCGGATATGCAGGCGCAGGCGGATTGACCCGGTGGAACCGGCAAGACTTCCCCATAGCCGACGACTTCCATGTCTTCGCCATTGAATGGGACGAAGAAGGCATCCGCTGGTTCTTCGACGATCAGATGTATTACGAACTCACTCCGAGCGGGGTAGGCAACCGCGAGTGGGTCTTCGATCAGCCGTTCTTCATCATTCTCAACCTGGCGATCGGCGGAACCCTTGGTGGCACGATCGGGTTTGATCTGGAGTTTCCCCTCTACATGTATGTCGATCACGTGCGCGTTTATCAACGCGTCGAGGACGGCGGGTAGTTGATCAGAGGGAGTCGGGTGGTGCAACGAGTTGGGGACGGCCAATGCCGTTGGGAAGGAAAGGGCGACAGTGAGACAGTCAAATAGGAATCGGAGCGCGGTCGGCGCGCTGACGTTGCTACTGGCAGCGGCGGTACTCATCGCCGTCCCTGCCGCATCGTTGGCGGTGCCCGATGCGATGGGCGTTGTGATCGATGACTTCGAGGACAACGACACGTCGGACTGGGGTTTTTTCGGTGGCAACAACGCCGGCGGCGGCGGCGGTCCCTTCAGCGACCGACCGTATGAAGGCAGTTTCTACTTCAGCACCGGTTGGGGTGGCGAAGGCACCGCAAGCGATTTCTACGGCGGCGCGTTCAAGAACTTCGCCGAGGCGGACCAGGTGACGCCTCCGGCCGATCCGTGGCTCAACGTGTGGGTTCTGAACCAGAGCGACGCCACTGCGGATGGTCACCGGCTCGAGATCACTATCCGTGAGGATCTCGACGGCAACGGCTGGACCAATGGCTCCGAGGATTCCTTCCGCCTCGACACTTCGTTCACCTCTGGCGACTACGACGACGAGTGGCACCTGATCAGCGCGCCCGTCGGCTCGTTGACCGATCTCTTCACCGGTGGCGACGGCACGTTCAACGGCAACCTCGATGAGGTCGTCATCGTGATCGCGGGTGTCCAGGGGGGTAACCCTTCGACCGTCGAACTCGACTTTGACCTTTTCTCCTTCAGCTCAGGGGGGCCGCTGGCGTTCGACGAAGTGGTATTCGACGACATGGAGCACGGTGACCCGTTTGCCAACGGCTGGTTCTCGTTCACCGGTGGAGGCGGCGGCGGCATCAATGCCAACAGCGTCGATCTACCCCCGGCCAACGGCGGCGCCTTCTCCTTGGAGACCGGTTGGGGGTCGGGCGGCGTACCCGGCTTCTACGGAGGCTTCGGGCGCACCAATCTGATCGACGTGTCCGGCACCGACCACTTCAACATGTGGGTCAACCCGGACGGCGGTCAGGACTACACACTCGAGATAAACCTCCAGGAGGACGACAACGGCGACGACGCCATCAACCCGCCAGACGACGACGAGTTCCAGTTCAACTGCGTGGTCTCAGCGACGGGTCCGTGCGCCATCGCCGGCGGCGGCTGGCAGCTTGTTTCGATACCGCTCGATGACTTCTTCGACGACAATTCGTTCCTGACCGGTGGCAACGGTGTGCTCGACCCGACCACAGCAGCTCGCGGCGGTAACGGGCAACTGATCAACGTCGTCATCGCGATCATCGGCACCGATGTCGGCGGATCGAGCAGTGACGTCAACTTCCGGACCGACTACTGGGCGTTCACCAGTGGACCATTGGTACCCGATACGCGTCGTCCGATCGACGACTTCGAAAGCGGTGTGGCACCGGGTACGCCATGTGCCCCCGGCGCTCCTCCTTTGAACTTCTGCACATTCAACGGCGCCGGCAGCTCTGTTGCCGTGTCCAATCCGGCAACTCCCCCGGCCCCAGTGCTACCTGTGGTCGGCACTCCGAACAGCGTCCTCCAGATGGACGTCGATGTGACCTCTTTCGCCGGGCTCATCCGGGGCTTCGAGACCGGTGGGGAGTGGGCAACTCAGGACTGGTCGACCAGTGAGGGCTTCTCCCTGTGGATGCATGGCACCGCTTCCGGGACCACGGTCTTCATCGACATCCTCGACAACCGCAACCCGGGTTCGACCACGGACGACGCCGAGCGGTGGTCTGTCGACTTCGTGGACGACTTCGTCGGCTGGCAGCTGCTCGAGTTCCCGTTCTCCAGCTTCAGCCGCAAGGAGGTCGGCAACGGTGCTCCCAACGACGGTTTCGGCCGCTTTCAAGTGCACGGCTGGGCGCTCGGGACACTGGGTACCGGCGGACCACTGACCTATTACGTCGACGAGGTGAGCCTCTACGGAGTGTCCGCGCCTCCTGACCTCGCAGTGAGCTTCGCTCTAACCGACAACCCGATTGAAGAAGGAACCACCGGCGATGTCACCGTGAAGCTGAACCGTCCGTTCGGCGCCGGCGACCCCGCTCAAGTGAGCGTCGACTACTCGACCGACATCGCAGGCGCGCTGGCGGGCGAGGAATACATCCCGACCTCGGGGACGCTCGTGTTCACCAACGGTGGCCCGACTGAGCTGGCGTTCTCAATTGAGACGTTCGACGACACCAAGTTCGAGGGCGAAGAGCGCATTGTGCTGCGCCTCAGCAACGCTGTCGACGTCGAACTGGGCTCGACGCAGGCACGGGCGGTGATTGTCGACAACGACCCGTACGATCCCTTGCTGATCGACGACTTTGAGCAAGGTGCCTTCCTCTGGGATGGCGCGGGTCCCATCGACTTCGACGCCGGCCGGGTCGCTGTCGGTGGCCCGGACGAGCGCCCCGGGCAGGACTCGGTCGAGAATGTTCTCGAGGTGGAAGTGCTGTCGATGCGAACCAGGCTGCAAGATGCCAGGGACGACGTGGCAGACCTACTGCCGGCCGGCAATGCGGGCGATGACCGGCTCCTGAACAAGGCGGTCAAACGGCTCAATCGGGCTCTAGATCCGAGCCGCTGGGCCGATGACAACCAGATCACGAAGTCCGGCGTCATCGACCGGATGCGTCGAGCGGTCAACGTGCTGCTCCAGGTCGACTCAATCGATACCGAGCCACTAGCCCTCACGCTCGCCGGAATCGCCCACGACATTGCCGAGTTCGCCCTCAACGACGCCGAGCGCAACGGCGGCGACGCCGCGTTGATCGCATTGGGTAGACGCCTCTTGGCTCAGGGCGACAACCAGATCTTCAACAACGGGAAGATCGGATTCGGGATGAAGAAGTACATCCGAGCCTGGCGCAAGGCGATCCGTGCCATGGAAGAGCCCGGTCTCGCACCGCTCGACCTAGCGACCGATGGCTTCGGCTCTGCGGCGATGAGCCGTGACTTCCCGATCGGCCAAGATTGGACGGGGACCGAGAGCCTGGAATTCTGGTTCAACGGCACGGGCAGCGGGGAGGAGGTCACGGTCAACCTCATGGACAACCGTGCCCCCGATCCGGGACCCGCAGGCTGGACCATGGTGTGGAGCGACGAGTTCAACGATCCGGCCGGCACGGCACCGAATCCTGCCAACTGGAGCTACGAGCTCGGCGACGGAGCCCTGAACGGCATCGAAGGCTGGGGCAATTCTGAGCTCCAGTACTACACAGACGACACGGACAACGCGGCAACAGACGGGGCCGGCAACCTGGTCATGACGTTGCGGGAGGCCGACGGTGCCGAACAATGCTTCTACGGACCGTGCGAATACACGTCATCCCGGATCATCTCGTCGAACAAGGCCGAGTTTGCCTACGGGCGAATTGAGTCCCGGCTGCTCGTACCTGATGGCGGTGACGGCTTGTGGCCGGCCTTCTGGAGCCTCGGCGCCGACATCAACCGCACTCCCTGGCCGGCTGCCGGCGAGATCGACTTCATGGAATACGTGAGTCGACTTCCCAATGAGATCTTCGGGACCATCCATGGCCCGGGGTACAGCGGAGGCAATGCCTTCGGCAACATCTGGGACTTTGGTGAGCCGGTCTACAACGACTATCACACCTTCACGGTCGAGTGGGAGCCGAACCTGATCACGTGGTACGTGGACGGCATCGAGTATCACCAGGCGACGCCTGCCGACGTGCCGGGCCCGTGGGTGTTCAACAAGCCGTTCTACCTGCTGCTGAACTTCGCGATTGGCGGCAACTTCGGCGGGACGCCTGACCCAGCCAACTCGTATCCGCAGGAGTACCTGATCGACTACGTGCGGGTCTATCAGGGCCCGGACACGGCCGAGCGCTTCGAGGCCTCGTTCACAGACAATGTGGCGGGCTGGCAGCTGGTGACCGTGCCGATCGCCAACTTCTCTCGCAGTGCCGATCAGCCGATCGGTGCGCCCGACGACGGCCTCGGCCTCGGTGAGGTGTGGGGTTACGGCTTTGAGCTGGCGACCTCGGCGCCGGGGACCTATCTGATCGATCAGGTCCATCGCGTGCAGATTCCACCACCGACTGAGCTTGTCGTGACGACGCTTGCAGATAGTGGTGATGGCTCGCTGCGGGAGGCCCTCGGTGTTATCGCCGACGGCGGAACGATCACGTTCGACGCGGCATTGGCAGGCGGGACGATCGGACTCACCTCCGGGCAGCTCGTAGTCGACCGGTCCGTGACAATCGACGCTGCAGCAGCGCCGGGTGTCGTTGTGAGCGGCAGTGGCGCCTCGCGGGTCTTTCAGGTCGACTCGACTGCGACCGTGTCCATGAACGACCTCGAAGTGGCCGACGGTGTGGGCGCCCCCCAAGGCGGTGGCATCCTCAACTTTGGGACGCTGAGCCTCGACAGGGTCGTGGTCCGGGACAACACGCAGAGTGCTGCCGGGCCTGCGAACTTCGAGTTCGGTGGCGGAGGCGTCTACAACGGAGCCGGGGCCACATTGAACTTGACCGATAGCACGGTGCAGGACAACGACAGCCCCAATCAGCCGGGCGGTGGCGTGTACGGCTTCTTCGGGAGCACCATCAACATCACCCGCAGCACAATCAGCGGAAACAGCTCAGGCGATGTCGCCGGCGGCCTCCGCTCGCTCGGCAACGCAACAGTCCTCAACAGCACCTTCAGCGGCAATGTGTCGACTGTGTGGCATGGCGGCGGCATCTTCCACACCGATGGCGAGCTCACGGTGACGAACTCGACCTTCGCCGAGAATGTTGCCCCGGCGGGCACGGCGTCCGGGATTCTGGTGGCCACGTTCGGTGCGCCGGCCAATGCAACGCTGACAAACAATGTGCTCGAAGGCTTCGGCGACGCGTTTGCTTGCGCGATCGAGGGCGGAGGAGCGGCGACGATCACATCGGGCGGCTCCAATGTGATCAGTGACGGCTCGTGCAACCCGAACGGGTCGACTGACCAATCGGCCACCGATGCGTTGTTGGGACCGCTTGCCGACAATGGCGGCCCGACTCTCACTCACGCTCTCGGAGCCGGAAGTCCCGCAATAGACACAGCGAACGACGCTTTCTGTCCTGCTACAGACCAACGCGGCGTGGCGAGACCGCAGGGCGGCGGATGCGATGTGGGTGCCTTTGAGGTTCAGTGAGCACAGTTCCCCCCTGAACGGGTGGCGGCCGCGCAAGTGCGGACGCCACCCGGCATCGGGACCGTGAAAGTGAAGCCAACGTGAAATCTGTGCAGCAAATCGAACAGCTGATCCAAGACATGTCTGTCGCCGAGAAGATCGGCCAGATGACCCAGGTGTCGAACGACAGCATCACCCCCGAAGAAGTGACCGAGTGCTTCGTCGGTTCTGTGTTGAGCGGAGGCAATGGCAATCCCACCCCCAATGAGCCGTCTGTGTGGGCAGACATGGTTGGGGGCTTTGTCGAGGCCGCTTCCGACACGCGGCTGGGCGTGCCGCTGCTCTACGGCGTCGACGCGGTACACGGCCACAGCAACGTGCGGGGGGCTACGATCTTTCCCCACAACATCGGCCTCGGCGCAATCGATGACACGAGCCTCACGCGGGAGATCGGCCGAGCTACCGCCACCGAGATGCTGGCCACAGGCGTCCATTGGGCGTTCGCTCCGACGATTGCCGTACCGCAGGACATCCGGTGGGGGAGGACCTACGAGGGCTATGGCCGAGACCCCGACTTGGTGGCGCGCCTCGGAGCCGCTCTTGTCACAGGTCTTCAAGAAGACATCGAAGGCTCCGGCCGGATCATGGCCTGCGCCAAACACTTCGTAGGAGACGGCGGCACGGCCTGGGCGTCGGTGCCTCGCCCTGAGTGGCTCACATGGTGGGACGGATGGGGACCCGGTTGGCAGATGGACCAGGGCGACACTCGCGTCGACGAGGCTGGCCTGCGCAGCGTTCACCTAGCGCCCTATCGGGCTGCGGTCGATGCCGGGGTCCTCTCGGTGATGGCCTCGTACAGCTCCTGGAACGGCGAGAAGTTGCACGGTCATCGCCATTTGTTGACGGAGGTGCTCAAGGGCGAGCTCGGATTCGGCGGCTTTGTCGTTTCCGATTGGATGGGGATCGACCAGTTACACAGTGACTACGACCTGTGCGTGACCACCGCATTGAACGCTGGAGTCGACATGGTGATGGTGCCTCTCGACTTTCGGCGCTTCATAGAGTCAGCAACCCGCTGTATCGAATCTGGTGCTGTTCCGATCACCCGTATCGACGATGCAGTCCGCCGCATCCTTGTTGCCAAGCACGAACTCGGCCTCTTCGACGACGGCAAAGATCTTCTTCCGCTGACGGTCGTAGGCCATGAGGAGCACCGGCGGCTGGCAGCAGAAGCAGCACGTCGCAGCTGTGTGCTGCTGAAGGACGAAGGCGGGTTGCCGATCTCGCCCAGCGAACAGATCGTTGTCGCCGGCGCTGCCGCTGACGATATCGGTCTCCAGTGCGGAGGATGGACGGTTGGTTGGCAGGGCGGCACCGGAGCTACCACGGAGGGAACCACCCTGCTTGAAGGGCTGCGCTCGGCGCATTCGGGAGAAGTTCTATACGACAAGGCAAGTGACTTCTCGAACCGGGATGTGAGCCGTGTGGGAATCGTGGTCATCGCCGAGCAGCCTTACGCCGAGGGTCCCGGAGATCGGGAAATGCCGACACCCAGCGACGCGGATCGCCTGCTTGTGGCTCGAATGCGGCAACGGTGCGAGAAGCTAGTGCTGATCGTCATCTCCGGCCGTCCGCTGATCATGCCCGATCTGATCGCTCAGGCGGATGCGGTGGTGGCAGCCTGGCTACCGGGCACCGAGGCTACGCAGATACCGTCGTTGCTGACCGGCGAGCATCCATTCGAAGGCCGCCTGCCTCAGCCCTGGCCGGGCGCCGCACCCGATCTCGATGATCCGGCAGGCGCCACCTATCCAGTCGGCCATGGCTTCGCCGGAGTGGGTGTTTCATGACAACGACGATGCATCAGGGCTTGACCGAAGAGTCGTTCGTTGAGATCGGTGGCGAGACGTTCTACGGGATTCCTGACGTGGATCGTATGGCCCCGTTTCTCATGAGCATCATCAGCGACTCAGATCACTGGTTGTTCGTATCGAGCCGAGGCGGCCTGACGGCAGGTCGCCGGGACGCCAACTCGGCTCTGTTTCCCTACGAGACCGATGACCGACTGCACCTGGCCGCAGGGACAACGGGCCCGGTCACATTGATTCGCCCGCCCGCCGGGGGGGTCTGGACGCCGTTCCAGGGCCGTCCCGGACCAGAGATCCGTCGCAATCTCTACAAATCGATCGTCGGCAATCAGGTCGTGTTCGAGGAGATCAACCCCACCCTCGGCCTGGTGTTCAGGTACCGCTGGGCCAGCAGCGAACGATTCGGATTTGTGCGTACGGCGTCCCTGCTGAATCAGGGTGGTGCCGCCGTATCTGTGGAGGTACTGGACGGGCTCCTCAACATTCTGCCTCACGGACTCGACCCGGCCACATACCAGGCGATGAGCAACCTGACTCACGCCTACAAACGCAGTGAACTCACCCAAGAGGATGGCCGGCTGGCGATCTTCTCTCTCGAGTCGCTGATTTCCGATAGGGCCGAGCCGGCCGAGGCACTGACAGCGACAGTTGCGTGGTCTTATGGCATGGATGGAGCGACGGTGGGCCTCGATCAGGCTGCGGTCGATCAATTCCTCTCTGGAGGAGATGTGGCCGAGGCTGCCTTGGTAACAGGCCGGCCCGGCGCATATCTTCTCCGCTCTCGGGTGGCTGTCGATGCCGGTGACATCGCTGAATGGACGATCATCGCCGATGTTGCGCGTACTCACAGCCATGTTGCGGAGCTGGTGCAATTCGTGGAGTCGGCTGATCCGCTGCCCGCCGTTGTCGAGTCGGTGGCGAACGGAACCGAGGCTCTGGTTTCGCTACTGGCGAGCGCCGATGCTCTCCAGTTCACCGGCGATCAGATGGCCTCGGTACACCACTTTGCGAATGTCGCCTTCAACTCGATGCGAGGCGGGGTGTTTGCTTCCGCAACCCGCGTTCACCGGGACGATTTCGTCGAGTTTCTCCGAATGAGGAACAAGCCCGTCGCCGATCGCCACGCCGAGGCGCTGATGAAGCTCCCGGCCGAGATCGAACGGCGTGAGCTGCTCGAAGATGTTCATTCAACGGGCGATTCGCAGCTGAGTCGACTAGCGATCGCTTACTTGCCGCTCACATTCTCTCGGCGCCACGGAGACCCGAGCAGACCGTGGAATGCTTTTTCGATCCGGGTCCGCGACGATGCAGGCGATCCAGTCGTCCATTACGAGGGCAACTGGCGTGACATCTTTCAGAACTGGGAAGCGTTGTGTGTCAGCTTTCCTCAATACCTTCCCAGCGTCATATCGCTGTTTCTCAATGCTTCTACACCAGACGGGTTCAACCCATATCGAATCACGTCTCAAGGTATCGATTGGGAGAAGCCGGAGCCCGACAATCCTTGGAGCAACATCGGCTACTGGGGAGATCATCAGATCGTCTATTTGCAGCGTTTGGTCGACTTGGTGGGTCGTTTCGAGCCGTCGGCACTGGTGGACATGCTCGGCAAGGCGCAGTTCGCGTATGCGGCTACGCCCTACCGAATCGCTTCCTACGAATCCATTGTCCGCAATCCCCATGCCACAATTGCTTACGACGCCGCAGCCGCCGACCAGGTCGAGAGACAGATTGCGTCGGTGGGACAGGATGGCGAGCTCGTGACGGCTGCCGACGGCGACGTGTTGCTTGTGACCATGATTGAGAAGTTGCTCGTTCCGTCCCTCGCCAAGATTTCGAACCTGGTGCCGGGCGGCGGCATTTGGATGAACACGCAGCGGCCAGAGTGGAACGACGCGAACAATGCGCTCGTAGGTAATGGCCTCTCGGTGGTCACCGCTTGTTATCTGCGGATGCATCTGGCCGGAATCGCATCACTACTGGACAGATCGCCATTGCGGTCTGTTGCGCTGTCGAAAGAAGTGGCGGACTGGGCGGGAGCCATTGCGAAGGTGCTCGCTGATAATCTCGACTACCTCGAAGGCGAGCTCGATGACGGTCGCCGCCGTGAGGTCATTGATGCCCTCGGGGGCGCATTCTCCGACTATCGGTCGCAGGTGTACGCGTCTGGATTCACGGACATCAGCCTTGTCGAGATATCCGGCCTTCGCACTCTCCTCTTGAACGCGGTCAGTCATCTCGACGACACGATCCGGCGCAATCGGCGAAGCGATGGCCTCTATCACTCGTACAACCTGGTGCACTTCTCAGACCGCGTGCCCGAAGTCTCGGTCGAGCACCTCGATGCCATGCTCGAAGGCCAGGTTGCCGCGCTGGGATGCGGTCTTCTCCAAGCGGACGAGAAGGTGGCGCTGCTCGACGCCCTGTTCGCGAGCGGCATGTATCGACCAGACCAGAAGAGCTTCATGCTCTATCCACCTCGAGCCCTTCCCGCATTCTCGGGAAAGAACATCATTCCCAAGAGTGCCGTGGACGGAAACGAGCTGCTGACCGCGCTCGTGACTGCCCGCAATACCGCAGTCGTCCGAGTCGACGAGTCTGGGAATCATCGATTCAGCGCCACGTGCAAGAACCACCGGGCACTTGACGCGGCGCTTGATCGGCTGGCGGAGGACGATAAGTGGCGGGATCTCGTCTCGAAGCATCGCGAGTCGGTGCGCGAGGTCTACGAAGCAGTCTTCAACCACCACGCCTATACGGGTCGGTCCGGATCGATGTATGCATACGAAGGCATCGGATCGATCTATTGGCACATGGTCGCCAAGCTGCTGCTCGCCGTGCAGGAGTCGGTCCGAGATGCCAGTGATGCGGAAGTGCCAGAAGAAATGGTCGCTCGGCTCGTCGAGCACTACTGGCGAGTGCGGTCGGGACTTGGCTTCGAGCAGAGCGCAGTGGGTTTCGGGGCGTTTCCAATGGACCCCTACTCCCACACTCCTGCCCATGCCGGAGCACAACAGCCGGGAATGACCGGACAAGTGAAGGAAGAGGTACTGACTCGGCTACTGGAACTCGGGGTTCGCATCGACGGCGGCGCCATCACATTCGACCCGCTGCTGCTTCGCGCCGAGGAGATGCTCGCCGAACCTGCCATGTGGACCATGCGTGATGCGGCCGACACCGAGCGAGTGATCGACCTGCCGGCGGGTGCGCTTGGGATGACGCTATGCCAGGTGCCGATGATCATCGTGAGCGGTGATGTCCCCAGCGGCCGAATCGATGCATACATGGCCGACGGCACGATCCACAAGGTGGATGGTTTGAGTCTCGACGAGACGACGAGCGCTGCAGTCTTCCAACGCCTCGGCACCGTGCTCGAGATACGAGCTCAGGTCCCGAAGCAGGCAATCCAAGCGCTCACTACGTAGTCCCGTCGGCCAGGTCGGCTGCCGCATCGAATCGGGGAAATCGCATTGCCGGGCCGGCTTCTGCCCAATCCATGTGGTTGCGCACGTAGTCATTGGCGACGTCGCGAACCGGCTCGTGGTCCCAACTCACCCCGCTGCCCGTCATAGCGGCGTGCAGGGTGCGCCGCGCCCGCTGCGACGCAAGCACGTCGCGGCGAATCGCCTCCGAGTCCCATTTCGCGGCGACCTCGGCCGCGAATGCTGCTGCCGCCTCAGAATGCGCTGGATCATTTGCGAGGTTGTTTGTCTCGGCAGGGTCGGCTGCGAGGTCGTAGAGCAGCGGAGGATCAGTGTCGCAGTGGATGTACTTCATCGAGCCACGCCGGATCATGAATATCGGGTACGAGGTCATCTCAGCGCAGTACTCACCGGTCGTTTCGTCGACGTCGTCGGTCCCTCCGGTCGCCATGTGCCACAAACTTCGCCCATCAAGCTCGCTGCCCAACTCCGGCCAAGCCTTGCCGTCGCCCGAGGCAACGTCCAGCAGGGTGGGCAGGAAGTCGAGATGCGAGCAGGCGTTTCCAACGGTTGCCGCCGGAATTCCGGGCCCGGCCATGATGAACGGCACGCGTGCGGAGCGCTCGAACATCGACATCTTGAACCACTGGCCGCGCTCGCCGAGCATGTCTCCGTGGTCCGCCGTCAAGATCACGATGGTGTTGTCTGCAAAACCGGATTCTTCGACCGTAGCCACGAGCTTGCCGAGCCAGTCGTCGAAGTAGCTCGTGTTGGCGTAGTAGCCGTGGCGGGCATTGCGGATGTGATCTTCGGTGGCACCGACCGTGTCGTACTGGATGCCTCGCTGGATCCGAATGGAATGCGGGTCGAGCTCACCGCTCACCGGCGCCGGCAAATCGATGTCGTCGTGGTTGTACAGATCCCACCACTCGGGGCGCGCCACATACGGGTCGTGGGGGTGGATGAACGACGCCACCAACATCCAAGGCCGGGAATCGCTGTCGCGGGCGTAGTCGTAGATCCGCCGCTTGGCCATGAAGCCGACTTCCTCGTCGTACTCGATCTGGTAGGTCATCGCGGCCTGCCCGGCTTGGTGGAGGCTGTCCATGTTGTGATACCACTTGCCGATGCGGCGGTCCGCTTGGTCCCAGTTCGGTGTCCAGGCGAAATCGGCCGGGTAGATGTCGGTGGTGATCCGCTCGTCGAATCCATGGAGCTGGTCAGGCCCAACGAAATGCATCTTGCCCGACAGGCAGGTGCGGTATCCCATCAGCCGCATGTAGTGGGCCAGAGTCGGGATCGACGCGGGGAACTCGGACGCGTTGTCATATGCGCCGATCTTGGTGATCGCTCGTCCCGCTAGGAACGAGAACCGAGCCGGCGCGCACAGCGGCGAGTTCGCGTAGGCGGCTTTGAACAGAGTGCCCCGCGCCGCCAGGGCGTCCATGTGGGGCGTGCGGACGAGGTGGTGGCCGTAGGTCGACGTGGCGTGCGGTGCCAACTGGTCGGCCATGACGAGAAGGATGTTGGGCTGACGCGAACTCATGGCGAGACGTTACCCGTCGCCTTGTAACGATCGCAGCGATCTCGCCAGGAGCAAGAGCTCGGTCGGACGAACCGCCGAGATTTTCGTCGCCGGTAGCATTTGATGCGCGATGGGCAAGACTCGAATGAAGTTGGCACGCGCGGTAGCGCTTATCTGGCTCCTGGGGCTTGCGTCATGTGGCATCGATGCCAACCCAACAACCACTGAGGCGCTTCTCCCTCTGGCGACTACAGCATCTCCGAATCCGACGGCGGCAACGAGTACCAGCTCTGGTGCCCCGGCGTTGTCGACTGTCCAACAAACCACTCTCGATCGACTCCTCGATGCGTACCGAGCAGGCGATTCCGAAGCCGTTCTGAGCCTGTGGACCAGTCAGGGTGAGCACTTTCGCCCAGACATCGAGTTCGACCTCGCAATTGGTGGCCGCTGGCTGGATGTGACCTGCGGCATCGGGTTCGGTGGCGACCCCCGGTGCGACCTGTTGTACACGAACGATCTCCTCGCCGCGCTTGCCGCACCGCCGCTCGAAGGCTATTTCCGCCTCGAGATGAAGGAAGACGGCGCGATCACCGGCTGGCGCTACGAGAAGGGCAACCAGGCAACCACGGCGGCTTACCTTCGCCCGTTCTCCGATTGGGTCAGCGAGACCGATCCTGATGCAGCAGAGCGGATGTTCGATTGGAACGGCTTCGGCTTCCGCAACCCGGAGGCTTATGCGCTGTGGACGGCCAAAGCCGAAGAATTCCTAGAAACGCTCGGTTGAGTCGGGCGCCGCAGGCACACATCTAACTGCGCGATCACACGGTTTCGAGGTACTTGTGCACCATTGAGATGGCGATCGATCCCTGGCCAACTGCCGAGGCCACCCTCCGCACCACGCCGTGGCGCACGTCTCCCGCAGCAAAGATTCCAGGCACGCTCGTTTCGAGCATGAAAGGCTCGCGATCGATCGTCCATGTTGCCGGCTTGCCATCGCGGAAGATATCCATGCCCGTGTAGATGAATCCGTGCTCGTCGATCTTCACTAGGTCCTGCACCACGGCGGAGTGGGGCACAAAGCCCACGAAGATGAAGATCGCAGAAGCGGCAAACTCCTGTTCCGCACCGGAGTTGCTGTCGCGAAGTCTGATCCTCTCGACGTGCTCGCCGCCGAGTACATCGATCACCTCGGATGAGAGCATCACGGCGATGTTCTCCCTGCCATGCATTTGGTCGATGAGGTACTGCGACATGCCCTCTTCTAGCGTCTCGCCACGAACGACGACCGTCACTTTGGCGGCGTGACGGGAGAACATCATTGCTGCCTGTCCCGCGGAGTTCGCTCCTCCCACGATGAAGACTTCGCCTCCCTCGTAGCTGGCAGCTTCGCTCGGCGCCGCGCCGTAGTAGACACCTGCCCCCTCGTACTTCTCGTAGCCCTCGAGGGGAAGCTTGCGCACCGTCATGCCGGTGGCCACCAGAATGGCGTGGCAGCGCAGCTCTGTGCCGTCGAGGCAGTGGACGATCTTGATGTTGTCCTCGAGGCGAATGCTGTCTGCCTCAACGGCGGTGATGATTTCTGCGCCGAGTCGTTGCGCCTGGGTTGTGGCCCTACGGGCTAGGTCGCCGCCTGTGATTCCCGTGGGGAAGCCGAGGTAGTTCTCGATCCGGCTGCTTGTTCCGGCCTGCCCGCCCGTTGCTTCCCGTTCCAGCATCGCTGTGCTGAGACCCTCGGAGCTTCCGTACACCGCGCCGGCCAGGCCGGCAGGCCCGCCGCCGATGACGATGAGGTCATAGAAGGGCTCCGCGGCTGAGGTGTGCATTCCAATCTGAGTGGCAAGCTGGGCGCGATCTGGGGCGACTAGCTTCTCGCCGTTTGGGAGGAGAACGGTTGGCATCGTGCCTCCGGCGGCAGCAAGCATTTCAGCAGCTGCCGCATCGCGCTCGACGTCGAGGAATCGGTAAGGAACCTGATTGCGCGCAAGGAAGTCCTTGACATCATGAGTCGGTGGCGACCAGATGCTGCCGAGCACCCTGATGCCGTCGAATGTGGCCGGCGCGTTTGCCTTCCAGTCGTCGAGCATCTCGTCGAGAACCGGGTACAGCTTCTCGTCAGGCGGATCCCACGGCTTCATCAGGTAGTAGTCGAGGTCGACTTCATTGATTGCAGAGATCGCAGCCTCGGTATCCGCATATGCAGTGAGTAGAAGCCTTTTGGCGCTCGGGATGAGGTCCCGTGCCTTGCCGAGGAATTCGGTCCCTTCCATCTGCGGCATTCGTTGGTCGGCGAGGAGGAGTGCAACGGCGTCGCCTCTGTCCTTGAGCTGCTGGATTGCTTCGAGGGCTTCGGCTCCGGAATTGGCCGCGACGATTCGGTACTCCTCGGCATAGCGTTGCCGCAGGTCACGGGCGACCGCGGCCGCAACCTGTGGGTCGTCATCAACAGCGACAATGGCTGGTTTGGCCATGCTCAACCCCTCTCGCGCGCCTACTTGAGAGTAGCCGCGGGCTCGCAAGCGAGCCCGTTCGAGTTTGCTGCGCAAACTCGGCGGGGGTGAGGTTGGGGTGGCACGGTCGCGCGTCGGGAAGCTTCAGGGCG
>JAHEJX010000204.1 GCA_024638645.1 Actinomycetes bacterium | reverse complement strand
ACACCCGTTTCGGCGTCGGGAAAGTGTTCGTGCTGCCATTCACGGCGCATCAGCATACCCATCCAGTAGGCGTTGAGACGCATCTCCTCAACCTCGGACAACTCTTGGCCGCCGCGGTCCTTGATGAACAGCTCCACGAGGCCCGGATCGCTGGAGAGCTGGTACCAGCCATCCTGCAGGTTCTCCGTCAGGGTCGCTCGTGCCTCCATCTCCATCAGATCATTGTTCTGTTTCAGTTCGACACCGAGGAACAGGATGCCGGCGATGACGCCCAGGTTGGCTAGCAGATGCAGCGCCTCGGACAGACCACTCTTCTTCACGGTCGACTTCTCCATCGCTTCCTTTGCCATGGCGGGGTATCAGGACGAGCCGTCCGACCGCAGATCTCCCTGGCTTGAACGACCGCACGCCTGGTGGACGCGGTCAGGCGATCGATAAGCCGTCGGATCGTCTCGCTATCTCGGTCAAGTCTACATGTGCCGCACGCCGGAGGCCCGGCCCGCGATCGCACTAGATAACGTCTTGGAATTCTGCTGCCGCAGCCTCGAGATCGCCAGCGAGCGAAGCGAGCTGCCCATCCGGCGATCGCGGTCAGCAGCAATTCTGCGTTAGGGCAGCGCCCCGCGACAGACGCTCTCGACGCCCTGCCAGCCGCCACCCTTCTTCCCTTCGTAGCCCAAGATGGCGTCAACGCCAGACCCTGAGGAGGGCGCTCCCTAACGTCTCGCGATTCTGCTGCCGGTGCTGCCTGTGCACAAGCGAAGCGTACCCTCCACGACAAATCCGGTCAGTAGCAATCGCTTGTTAGAGCGCAGCGCTCGCGGGGTTTTCAGGTCCTCCGCCCTGAGACTCGGCTCCCTCAGACAGATGCT
The DNA here is from genome assembly GCA_024638645.1 of Actinomycetes bacterium. GTDB lineage: Bacteria > Actinomycetota > Acidimicrobiia > Spongiisociales > UBA5794 > JAHEJX01. Next base: position 1,628 of record JAHEJX010000204.1, on the reverse strand, counting down.
GCCCGGACGCTTCGCCGCCCCCCGCCTCCAACGCGCCGGGCGCTCGCCGGGCTATCCACACGGTCGTTCCTGCGAGCAGGCCGCCCACCGTGCCGTATGCGGCCGCAGAAGCGAGCGTGAGCAACACGGCCTCGGCCATTGGAATCGTCGTCCATGGTTGGCCGAGAGAGAATAGGACCCAACCTACCGGAAAGACGGCACCTGCGGTCGCCCCCCACGCCGCGGCCCGCCTTGGCGTCAAGTCGGCGAGCCTGCGGCGGCCCTCGGCTAGGGTGAGCACTGTGCCAAATGCCGCTCCAAGCACGACCCCGGCGAATCCCATCCCGAGCCCCCAGACACTGAGGGATGCAAGAAAGGGGACTCCAGTGGCCCAGCTCGAGACGAGCGCGACTATTGAGCCAAGCACCGCCCCAGCCGTACCCCATATCGCCCCGGCACCAATGATCCCCCGGAGCCTGCGGAAGACCTTCTTCATCGGGCACCTCTTGGCTCGAAGACTGCGCTCTAACGTCTCGCGATTCTGCTGCGCGGGCCTCTCGGACACAAGCGCGAAGCGCATACCTACCTACGAAGCCGCGTCAGTAGCAATCGCTTGTTAGAACGCACCCTGCACAACAGGCCTGGGATCTCACTCATCGCCCTCTTCCGAACAGACCCGGGCCCGTATGCCAGCGCAGCCCAAGATGAAGCGCTACAGGTGACGTCCGCGAACCAGATGGCACAGCAATGGGCTCCCACGACGAGGTGGTAGCCAGTGTCCCCACGAGCGTGCCGACTAAGCCACCGGCAGCTGCTCCGATGAGACCTGCGAGTGCCACGGTCCCGCCGCGACTTTGTGGGCCAAAGCAAAGGAATGTGCAGGGCTCCCAAGTGACTCCGGCGTGGGTGCCGGCCGCCACGGCACCGACAATACTGCCAATCGCCAGGCCTCGTCGAGTTCGCCGACGTGTGCGGTATCTCTCGACTCCGGCGACCTCGGACCAGTCGAAGCTCATTGTGCCCGAGGGACCTCGAAGCGACATCATATCCGGGCCCCAGGTGAGGACGGTGCCTTCAGCCAGAGGGCTATCCATCAACTCGACCCTCACGCGTTCTCCGAGCATCTCGTTCGCCTGAGCGATCAGAGGCGGCGGATCCAGCAGTAGGAGTGCGGCGGCCATCACCGCTGAGACCAACAATGCCGCGTGACACAGCGGGCGAGCGGTTATCGAATACGACATTGGCGACCCCCAATGCACCTGGGCAAAGACTCTCACCGTGGTGCCGGACACAGGTTAGATGCAGGCCGCCCACACCGAGAAGTGCCCGCCGTGAGGACGTGGCTGACACTCTGTTATAGCATCGTTGACCGAGGCCCGCGATGGTCCCTGACATCTGCGCATGTTGGTGCGTTCTAACGTGTCGCAATTCTGCTGCGCGGCCCGCCTTCCGAACAAGGGGTGCGAGCTGAAGGCGAGCGGCCCGTCGCCCTGCGGCTAACCCGCGACTGCAGCAATTGCTTGTTAGGCGGCCCGACGCCTACGAGCCCCCGAGCACTCCCAGTTGCTGGAACATGTAGACGATCTGTAACACGAAGGAAATGGTCGCCGCAGCCAATTGGACCGTCCGTCGATCCGAGGATAAGGCCG
>JAHEJX010000115.1 GCA_024638645.1 Actinomycetes bacterium | reverse complement strand
ACATCGCGCTGGTGGCGCCGCTCGAGGTCGGCCGTGCCGGCTCGGGCGTGTTGGTCGACGACCCGGCCGTATCGCGGCGTCACGTCGAGCTGACGCCACACGCCGGCGCCGTCACGGTCGCTGATCTAGGCAGCGCCAACGGTACGACCATCGACGGGCAGCCTCTCACCGCAGCCGTACTCTTGGCACCCGGCAGCGTGGTCCGGCTAGGCGACACGACCATCATTCTGAGCTTCGTCGACACGTCGACTGACGCGACGCCGGCCGAGCCGGATGCGGAGGGCCTGACCACGATCTCGAGACTCGCCGACGACGTAGCGGCTTCGTCGGTGCGGCCACCCGACTCGATGTCGATGGACGGCACAGTGACGATCGCTTTCACCGACATCGAATCGTCAACGCAACTGGCCCACGACTATGGAGATGAGCGCTGGTACCAGGTGCTGTCCCGCCATGCCGAGGTGATCCGAACGGAGACTGCGCTCCATGCCGGAGTTGAGATCAAGAACCAGGGCGACGGGTTCATGCTCGCCTTCGACTCGGCGCACCGAGCCGTCACCTGCCTGATTGCGGTGCAGCAATCTCTCGCCTCGATAGCGCACGCCGAGCCCAACATGGCAATAACCATCCGTGCCGGGGCCCACACAGGCGAAGTGATCGTCGACGACGATGGTGACCTGTTCGGCCATCACGTCAATGTGGCGGCCCGGATCGCCGACCAAGCTGCCGGCGGCGAGATCGTTGTGTCATCGCTCGTTCGTGAGATCGTCGAGTCACGCGGGGACCTGCGGTTCGCTGAGTCGCGCACAGTCAGTCTCAAAGGTCTGGCCGGCACCTACCTCATCCACCCGGTGATCTGGCAGGACAGTCCGTAGCGGCTACTCGAAATCCTTCTCGAGCAGCCCGAAGGCCGGGTGCCGCACCTTGCAGAGCGCGGCGCGCTCGATTTGGCCGATACGCTCCGCGGTGAGGCCCAAGATCTCGCCGATTTCCACACGGGTATGGGGATCGCCATCGGTCAGGCCGAATCGGTGTCGCAGGATCACCTGCTCGCGCTCACTGAGCCTTGCGATGGCTGCTTGCAACCGCTTGGATCTGTCGGAGTCGAGAACGGCGTGATCGGGGCCAGGCTCTTCGTCGGTGACGATGAAGTCGCCAAGCACGGCGCCGTCTTCCCCAATTGGGGACTCGAGGTATGACATCTCGCCGATCTTCATGACCTCTTCGATGCGGCGTTCTTCGAGTCCCGTCCGCTCCATCAACTCGTGGACGGATGGGGTGCGTCCGTTTTCGGCTTGCAGTTGAGCAGCAACCGACTTCACCTTGAGAGCGGCATCGTGGACCTTGGGAGGGAGTCGAATCGTTCTTCCCTTCTCCTGCATTGCGCGGCTAATCGCCTGCCGGATCCACCACGTCGCATATGTCGAGAATTTGAAACCCTTGCGCCATTCGAATTTGTCGACTGCCCGCATCAAGCCGAGGTTGCCCTCTTGGATGAGGTCGACGAAGTCGACCCCGCTCAAACCGCTTCGATATCGCTTGGCGATGGAGACCACGAGACGGACGTTTGATTCGAGGAAGTGGTTTCTCGCCCTGATCCCGTCTGCGACGATCGCTTCGAGCTTGCGGCGGCGCTGGTCGGCGACACCAGTTTCGATCTCTGCGGCCGCATCACGGCCCGCTTCGATGCGCTTGGCCAGGGTTACTTCTTCCTCGGCGGTGAGTAACGGACTGCGGCCGATCTCCTCGAGATAGGCGGCGAGCGAGTCCTCGGGAACCTGGTCCCTCATCGGCTTCAGCTGCGCCATATCGATCAACCCTCAGCTTGTGAAAGTGTTCACAAACTATACGGTACCGACCGTCACAACGGATCAAGGAATTCTGGCCGAATCAGCCGAAACCTACGAAGCCGAATGGCATCTCGAGTCGATGCGCAGCCAGCAAGTCGGGGTTGGAGAGCAACTTCTGCGTTTGCCCGTTCGCGACGACCACTCCCCCATCGAGAATCAGCGCACGGTCGCAGAGTTCGAGCGCAAATGGAAGGTCGTGCGTGACAACCAGCTGGGTCATCTCGAGAGACTGGAGCGTGGCTATCAACTCGCGGCGTCCTGCAGGATCGAGACCGGAAGTCGGCTCATCGAGCACTAGCAGGTCAGGCCGCATCGCCAGGACCGTGGCGATCGCGACTCGACGCCGCTCACCTCCGCTCAAGTGATGGGGCGCCCGATCGGCGAGGCTCAGCGCCTCCACGGCGGCCAACGCTTCGGCAACGCGCGCTTCGAGCTCCTCTCCAACGAGACCGAGATTGGCTGGTCCAAAAGCAACGTCGGCGGCCACCGTGGGCATGAAGAGCTGATCATCGGGATCTTGGAAGACCAGACCGACGCGCCGGCGTATCTCGCCGACCGACTCGGGACGGAGCTCGAGGCTGCCAACCGTGACGGTCCCCGCCAGCGCTTCGTGAATTCCGTTCAGATGAAGTGCGAGTGTGGTCTTGCCGGCGCCGTTGGGACCGAGAATCGCCACCTTCTGGCCGACGCCAACCTCCAAGTCGATGCCGCGCAGCGCCTCGCGGCCGTCCGGGTATGTGTAGCGCAGTCCTGCGACCGACAAAGCAACGCGACTCATGAGAACACCAGCGCAAAGCTGGCAACGGTCACCGCAACGGCGACCAGACCTGCGGCGCGTATCCAGTCGGACCGGGAGCCACGCCTGCCGCCGAGGTCGGGCATCTCACCTGTGAACCCTCGAGCAACCATTGCTGCGTGGACGCGCTCGCCGCGTTCATAGCTGCGGATGAACAGCGCACCCGCCGATGCCGCCAATGGCTTCGCCTGCCACAGCCAGCGTGGGTCGTAGCCGCGAGCAGTCATTGCAGTGCGCATCCGGGCGAGCTCTCCCGAAACCAAGACGAGGTACCGCACCATGAACATGGCGATTGCCGTCAACGCGGGAGGAACCTTGAGAATCGACATGCCGCGCAGCATCTCTGATATCTCCGTGGTGGCCGCAAGCAGGATGCTTGCGCCGGCTCCGAGGGTCGCTTTGGCGAGCACATTCCAGGCTCCCCATAGCCCCTCCCGAGATACGGTCAGTCCCAGAACTTCTACGGTTTCGCCTCCTGCCACGAACGGGATCAGCAGCGCAAAGAGCACAAAAGGGACTACGGCGGCAAGCCGCACCACGAGAAACCCCGGTTTGACTCGACTCACGAGTGTGATCAACGCAAGAAGGCTTGCATATACGGCGAAGGCCCATATCGCCTGACGGGGCGTGACGGCGACCGCAATCACAAACAGGAAAGTGGCGACGAGCTTCACCTCCGGTGCCATGTTGTGGATGGCACTGTGCTCATGCACGTAGAGAGCGTGGGCGTGACCGGCGCCCACTAGGCGACGCTCCGGTCGCCGCGTCTGGCTCCTCTCGCCGCAGCGAACAGACCGAAGCCGACCGCAAGCGTCACGAGCGATCCGGCCACGCCTGCGATCGCCAAACTGAGTCTCTCGTTGTCGATACCGGCCGTGGCGTAATCGGCGAAGGGGCCGCTCGACAGGGGTGAGTCCCCGGCACCCGAAATCCCGGTGTCGAGAGCGACCCGCTCCAACCCGTCGGGAGCCTCAGCGGCGAACTGGCTGACCACTGCGGCGACGAAGAGCGTGACAAGGAGGGCCGCGATTGCGAACACTCGGATCTTGGCCGGACGCCGATCGGCCAGCTGCGTTCGGTCGAGATCGGACGCGCCGACGACTAGGTCGGGGCGGACAGCAAGGACGGCACCGATGACGAGAGCACTGATTACGCCTTCACCGATACCGATCAGCGAATGGACGGCGACCATGGCACCAAAGACCGTGTCGAAGGGCACCGGCGCGGTGGCGCCGAACAGCCACTCGATGGAAAACGCGGCAGCGGAGAGAACCACCGAGATGAGCCCGGCTAGGCCCATGGCGCCGACGACACCGCCTGCGGAGCGGGGCAGGAGCCGGCGGAATAGCCGAAAGACCGCATAACCGCCGAAAGCAGGCACGATCGCCATGTTGAGGATGTTGTATCCAAGGGCGGTGAGCCCGCCGTCGGCGAACGCGAGCGCTTGGACGATGACGACGACCGTCACAACCAAGGCGCCGACCGTTGGCCCAAGCAGGACTGCCGCCAGCGCGCCCCCGATCAGATGGCCCGTGGTGCCGGCGGCGACTGGGAAGTTGAACATCTGAGCGGCAAAGATGAACGCTGCAGCCAAGCCGGCGAGCGGAATCTGCTTGTCTCGCAGAGTCTGACCCGACTGCCGCAGTGCCGCCCCAATAGTGCCGGCGCTGAGCGCACCAGTGGCGAGGGCGGTCCCCACATTCAAAAAGCCGTCTGGAGCGTGCATCTGAGGTCCTCGTCCGTCGCACCGCGATCGTAGGTTAATTGCGAACGATTCGCAATACGCATACGATGCAACTGTGAAGGAATCGATCGACCTGAAGAGTCAGCTTCGCCAACACGGCCACAAACTGACGACCCAGCGCGCAGAGGTTTGGGAAGTGCTGAAAGGAGCGCCAGGGCATCTGACCGCCGAACAAGTAGCGGCTGACACGGCATCAGGGGTCAACCTGGCTTCCGTCTATCGAGCGCTCGGCCTCTTCACAGATATCGGCATCGCACGCGAATCAAGACTCGGCAACGACGACGCAGCGCGGTGGGAGGTCGCCCACCCCGACGATGAGTTCCACATCGTTTGCCGCAGCTGCGGGCGGGTTGAACACCACGGCGGGGACCTGGTGCAACAGATCCGTACCCACCTCAGCAACAGCCACGGGTTCGAGGCTGCCACGGTCGAGCTGGCTGTGAGCGGCGAATGCTCACGGTGTTCAGATCCATCCGCCGCATAGTGGAGATGTTCCTTCTGGCGTAGCTAAGGCCGTCCCGCATCTCAGCCAGGCGAGATACGGAGCTGCCCCCTGCAATTCACGATCAACGGTGCAACTCTTCCGTTCGTTCGGTCGGAAAGCGTCGGCTATCGAACATCTCCCCACTTACACTCGCTTCCGTGAAGATCTCGACACACACCGGCGGCGGCGTGATGACACTGACCCTCGCCGACCCAGAGAATCGCAATGCTCTAGGCGGGGCGCTGCTCCGTGAGTTGCTCGGCGCCATCGATGCAGCCGAGGCAGACGACTCGGTGCGAGTCGTCGTCGTCACCAACGAAGGGCACATCTTCAGCGCGGGCGCCGACCTGAACGAGAGCGCCGCAGGCGAGTCCTACACAGAACGGATGGCCGAGCTGTTCAGCCGTATCGTGAACTCTCCAAAGCCTTTCGTCGGGCGGATCGCGGGCCATGCTGTGGCTGGCGGTGTAGGTCTTGCTTGTTCGATGGACATTTCCATAGCCGTCGCCGCAGCCAAGTTCGGCTTCACCGAGGTGAGGGTCGGTGTTGCACCGGCGATCATCTCAACTGTCTGCCTCCCCAAGATGACCAGAGCCGACGCTGCAGCCGCGTTTCTGCGAGGCAATCGATTCCTCGCCCCGCAAGCAGCGAGTCTCGGCCTGATCAACGCTGCGGTGGGTGCCGATGAGCTCGATGCGCGTGTTGATGAGGTCGTGGCGGACCTACTCCTTGGTGCACCATCGGCGATGGCTGCCACCAAACAACTGTTGACACGGGTCCCGGCGCTGCCGTTCGAAGAAGCAATGGCCTGGGCGAGCGAGCTGTCGGGGCGCCTCTTCGGATCAGATGAGGCGAAGGAAGGAATGACGGCTTACCTCGAAAAGCGCCGTCCGAATTGGGCGCCTGACGCTTGATCGCCCGAAGCGGCGGAGACCTACCCTGCCGCGGGGAACTGTTCCACGTGGCGTCGATCCCCTCCAAGTCGACCCCGATCGGACCAATCCATGACTGAACGGGGTCCTGACGAGTTCGGTCTCCTACCCGACCATTGGCCTTCAGGCGCGACGACCAAATGCGGGGAGAAGCCTCACGGCACCTCACTGATCTCGAACAGGTGGCCATCTGGATCCCGGAAGAAACAGCGCACTTCGGCCCCCCAGTCGTACGGAGGCGTGAGGAATTCGGCTCCTCTTGCGGACAGCAGCTCGTAGGCGGCCTGACAATCCGGTACGCGAATCGTGAAGGAGTGATCGACGACATCTGGGTGATCGGTCGGCGCAAAGGTGATATGCGGCTTGTCCGCAGTTGGTTCACCGCCGGTGACGACCAGAAGCCATGTGCCGTTGAAGGCGAAGACGGCAGACGTGCCGCCGTACTCCCGATGAAGCTTCGCGCCCAGGACGTTGCGGTACCAATCCCTTGAGGTCTCGAAGTCGCTGACGACAACGATGTGCGTGAGGGTCATGTCATCGGTCGGGAACTCGTTCACGGCGTCTCCAACGAGCCGGGATCGGCTGGAACGTCGACCGCGTATCCGCGGAGGATGTCGAGCGGAACTATTGCAAGCACTTTCTCATTCGTTGCGGCCAGAACAACCGGCGCAGCTGCGCCGTCTCGATGCGCTCGCATCCAGTTCGGTGCCGTTACGCACCAGCGATCGCCCGGCGTGAGCCCGGGGAAGTTGTACATCGGCATCGGTGTGATCAGGTCGTTGCCGACGCTGCGCTGGTGCTCGAGGAACTCACGGGTAACCACAGCACAGATGGTGTGGCTGCCTCGATCCTGTTCGTCCGTGGCGCATGAGCCGTCTCTGAACCATCCGGTCAGCGGATCGACGCTACACATCTCGAGGTCGCCGCCAAGTACGTTGCGTTCCATGCCCCCCAGTATGGCTACTGTCGCCGCCATGAACGCATGGGAAGCAATCACGTCACGCCGCCAGGTTCGCTCCTTTACGGAGGGGTCCATCCCGGACGAGCATCTGCATCAGATTCTCGAGGCAGCACGGCGAGCACCATCTGCTCGCAACGGCCAGCGGTGGGACTTCGTCGTCATCACCGACCCCGACGCGAAGGAGAAGCTCGCTCGAGTGTGGCAGGGAGCCGGCTGGATCGCCGGCGCTGCCGCCGTAGTCGCGATCGTTCTGCGGACTGCTGAAGGTGACCAGGCGCACTTCGATCGTTTCGATATGGGCCAGGCGGCGATGCAGATGATGATCACAGCGACGAGCCTTGGCGTCGGCAGCGGCCAAGCACATGCCGCCGACCAGGACGTCGCCAGGCAAGTTCTTGGCTTTCCCGACGGCCACCATTGCGCCCTGCTCATCGGCCTCGGCTTTCCAGCCGATCGTCCGCTGCGCCCGATCGAGAACCCGACCCGGCGGGCGTTTGAAGACGTGGTGCATTTCGGCGGTTGGTAGCTATGCGCAGACTGGTGGCCCTTGCTCTCTTCATGGCGGCGTGCAGCGCAGCCGAATCGACACCGGTAAGCACGACCGAGCTGACCCCGTCGCCTCCGGCTCAGACCACCACCACCGCCACGACCAGCTTGCCGATCTCAACGACAGCCCCGACGACGACGTCGCCTGCAGCGCCGCCGACCACTGCGACACCGCTCGAAGTAGCCGAACCCGGCACGGTCGAGTCGGCACGTATCCAGATTCGTATCCGATTCGAAAGTCGGGTGGATAGCGTCACGGGCGCGCAACTCGCCACCCAAGCTCTAGCCATCCTCAATGATCCCGGCGGCTGGATCCAGAGTGGATTCACGTTCGTTGACGACGATTCGAGCGAGCTGACGGTGATTCTCGCCGAAGGCGAAGTGGTTGATGCCCTCTGTCTGCCGCTCGAAACATATGGCACGGTCAGCTGCCAAAACGGTGCGGTCGTCGCTCTCAACGCCGACCGCTGGCGGCTTGGAGGAGACGACTGGGATGGGACTGTTGAAAGCTACCGCACGTATCTCGTTAATCACGAAGTGGGACACCTGATCGGCCTGCGTCACCCCGTCGAGCGATGCCCGACAGGGACGAAGCTTTCTGCCCTCATGGAACCGCAGACCAACAATCTCCTGGACTGCGTCGGCAACGGCATACCCCTCGAATGGGAGATCGAGTGGGCCAAACGGCGACCGGCGGTTATTGGGCCAGACCCGGCCTGGGATGGTCCACGCCCGTCGTGGCCGAGCGACGGGTGAGCCCAACCTTGCTTCACGGCTCTAAGGCGTTGGCGCGTATCCGCCGACACATACATATCAGCCTGAGTGGAGACAGCGATGCGACGCCTGGTGGCGGCCATAACGATCGCAGCAATGGCATTGACTGCATGTGGCGGGACCGAAGCCACCCGGCGGCCGCGTACCGCCAACGGCGGCCCCATAACCACCACAGCTCCTCCCCCACTGGACGGCACGAACTTCGTGCTCGACCAGCACTTCTGGCACGGCGGATTTCGTGTCGAGCTCGAGTCGGCGGATGTCTGGACATCGCAGACGAGGTTCACCAACCGGGTGTCCTATTGGCTCACGCTGCGAGGCCGTTTCGAGAACCTCGGCGTCGATCCCGCAGTCTTCGATCCGGAGATGGCAGTCCTCTTCGACGGCCTCGTTCTATCCACCCGTCAAGGGCAGGCACCTCAAGCAGGGGCAGGTTCAGCCGCCCCCGGCGAGTTGACCTTCCTTGTCAGCGATGACTTCGAATACCAGCGGGCTGAACTCCTTGTCGGAGCGCCGGGCGAGAACCGAGCCAGAGTGCCGCTCGGCCCGGAAGGTGAAGCCGTACGACTGGAGCCCAGCGAGCCGTCGATCTCAGGCGCCGCGGTGATGAACCTGCTCGAGGTCAACCTCACATCTGCGGAGCTGCGCTACGACGATCCGCTCACTCATAGCACCATCGAGGAGGACAAGATGGCGCTGACGCTCAACTTTGATGTGCTGAGCAGAAAGGAAGGCAACTGGCAACTCTTTGCCGACAACTTCGCCTTGCTGTTGCCAGACGGAACCTCCGCGACTCCCGACCGAGTAGAGCTGGGTTCGTTCCCAGGGTCGGAAGAGGGTTTGACCACAGAAGATCGCTACGTGCGCTTCACCATTGATGCGACGACTTCCGGCGAATTCGTTCTTCGCATCATGCCCGGAGAGTGGTTTGTCATCGAGGACGGCGTTGCCGAGGCGGAGATCGAGTTCAGTATCTAGGCAGATACGACGGCGCGGGCCCTCGCCACCAGCGCCACGAGCTTGTCCACGTCGATGTCATCGACCGTTTTGAAGCTGATCGACGACTTGCCGACCTTCACCTTTCCAACCTCTGACCCATACTTCTCAGCGAGGTACTCGTCACCCTCGACGGCGCTGACATACACGCTGATGTAGTTCTTCTGTTGCGCCAGCCCCACAACAAACCACTCGACGTTCTGGCCGTTGGGTCTCACATACGAGTAGCGGCCGTAGCCGATGATCTCTTGGTCAGAGCCACCCCAGAACTTGCCGACGTACAGCTCACGAGGCAATCCAGCCATCGCAGAACCGATGGCTTTGTCAAGCGCCGTCATGTCTTCCCGGGACTCATCGGGAAGACTCAGCAGGAACTCTCCGATATCCCGGTCTGAGATCTCCACACGGGCAAATTAGCGAACCACCAACGAGGATGAGGGCAATTTGGCCATCACGCAGGCGCAAGAGTGTCGCCGTTGCCCAGCAGATCCAGGCTCGAGCGAAGATCACGGTCCTCGGCAAGAATGGCTTCTTCAATGCGGCGCACCGTCGGGCCGGGCTCGAGCCAGAGCTCGCCGAGGACCCTGCGCAGGTCCGAGCACGACCGCAATGCTTCGACACGGCGCCCACCGAGTGCGAGAGCAAGGATCAGAAGCTGCCAGAAGCGCTCCCGGAATGGATGCTCTTGGACCAACCCTTCGAGCCTGCCGGTGACGAGATTCTCGTGCCCCAAGGCAATTTCGGCGGCAATCCCCGTCTCGACCATTGCAAGTCTTAGCTCTTCGAGGCGAATCGCCTCGAGACGGAACGGCTCATCGTCTGCGAAGTCTCCAAACGGACGCCCCCGCCACATGTGGAGTCCTCGTAGACAGAGTTGGACTTGATCGGCCGGAT
>JAHEJX010000203.1 GCA_024638645.1 Actinomycetes bacterium | reverse complement strand
ATAGATCCCGCGAAGCCGCGATGCTTCGCGAGCCAGATGGGCAAGGTCGGCGGAATGCGATTAGCACTGACTCCGAGCACCTGTTCCCTCGTCCGCTGTCCGGGGCGAAGGTCGAGTCCGTGCCCCCCGGCCTGGTACTCGATCCTCGCTGACGAATGGCCGGAGGCGAAATCCATCCTCGAAGCGTGGCTCGACGACACGAATTTCGATGCCGGAGGGCGCGCACGGCAATCGCTCAGCGGCATGATGTCGTAGCGCGCACCGTCAGAACGTGTGGCGCCCGATTGATTTCGCGGGCAGCCGCTTCACGACCCGATGTCTCGACAAGCCAAGGAGAAACGCCGATGCCGGAAATCACGATTCTGTACGCGGGTGTTCTCGGATTGATGTCGGTCGCGGTCGCTTTTCCGGCCGGTGCGCGGCAGCCACGAAGAATCGCGAGCTCGCTCGCTCCCAGTGCGCCCACGAGGGCGTCTTATCAGCATGGTGCAAATCCATGTCAGGGTAAACCAGAGCCCTGTAGTTGAAGGAAACTGCATCCGCCGTGAGGCGGGGTGGGAAGCATCCGGAGGCGAATGACCGATCCGCAGGATGACGAACTCGATTCGGCGGCGTGTGCTGGCGAGGCCCCTGGGAGGGTGTAAGCCTGAAACGCACCGCGGGCGCTGTACTGGTGTGCAAAGCGACCCGTGGAGGCACGTTGTGGTTGGAGGTGGAGCGGTTGGAAGGTAAGACGAGGAAAGTGGGGAGAGCTGCGAGCCGAGGTGACGGCGAGCAGCAGTCAGAGCCCTCATAGTAGTGCAGTGAGTCAAGAAGCATTGAGTATGCGTCGGATATTGCGACACCGCCGTGAAAGCAGGCGGGGAACAGGTAAAGCCAACGCGGCGCTCCGTTTGATGTGGACGGCTCACGAAAGGTCCGTGCAACACAACGCGGGTTGAACGAAGGGGGGCAGGAAGGTCGATGCGTAAAGCTCACAAGCCGGAAGCGAGCAGCGAAAGCGAAGTTGCAGCACCGTCAGTGTCCACGAGGACTACGCAAGGTGCAGACAGTCACGAGCCATGGAGATGGGAGTGGGTGGAATCTGGTGTGTGGACCGAGCGCATGCTGGCGGCGCTGGACAACGGCGTCAAAGGAGGCAAGTGGTTCAGTTTGATGGATAAGGTGTACGCGCCGCGCACGCTGGAGCTGGCCTGGAGCCGGGTCGAGCAAAAGCGCGGAGCGGGCGGAATTGACGGACAGAGTATCGAGAGGTTTGCCGCGCAGTCGAGCCGTTACCTTGGTGAGCTTCACGAAGCGTTGAAGGGCGATGGTTATCAACCGCAGCCGGTGCGCCGGGTGGAAATCGCCAAGGCCGGCGGAGGTCGACGCCCGCTGGGCATTCCGACGGTGAAAGACCGCGTGGTGCAAGGGGCGTTGAAGCTGGTGCTGGAGCCAATCTTCGAACGCGAGTTCATGGATACGAGTTACGGGTTCCGTCCGGGACGTGGCTGCAAGGATGCGCTACGACAAGTGCAGGGATTGTTGGACGCTGGCTATGTGTGGGTCGTTGACGCAGACATCCAGGGTTACTTCGACAACATCCCACACACCAAACTGCTGGAGCAGGTGAAGGAACGCGTCAGCGATGGACGAGTACTGCGGCTGGTTGAGAAATACCTGAAGCAAGACATCGTTACGCAGCTGTCGCAATGGACGCCGACCGGGGGCGTGCCGCAAGGCGCGGTGCTCAGCCCGTTGATGGCGAACGTGTACCTACACCCGCTGGACGTCGAGCTCATGGCGAGCGGTTACCACTCGGTGCGATACGCCGACGATCTGGTGATCGCGTGCCGTAGTCGCGACGAGGCCGAATCGGCGCTGGCACAGATGCGGCGTTGGTGCGAGTCGCAGGGTCTGACGTTGCATCCGGACAAGACCCAAGTGGGCGATTGTCGGGTGTCGGGTCAGGGGTTCGACTTTCTCGGCTACCGCTTCGAGGCGGGTCGACGTTGGGTACGCAACAAGAGCCTGAAGGCATTCAAGGCACGGGTCAAAGCGAAGACACGACGCACGCGGGGTGACTCGTTGCGGGTGATCATTGCGGATCTGAACCGCACGCTGCCGGGTTGGTTCGCGTACTTCCAGCATGCTGACCGTTACACCTTTCGCCCTCTGGACGGCTTCATCCGCCGTCGTCTACGGGCGTTGCTGCGCAAACAACAACACCGACCCGGGATGGGCCGTTGCGCGGCCGACCATCAACGCTGGCCGAACGCGTTCTTCGCTGAACATGGGCTGTTCACCCTCGAGACTGCCCATGCCATGGCGAGCCGGTCCCGATGAGGACCCGACCGACTGGAGAGCCGTGTGCGGGAGAACCGCATGCACGGTTCGGAGGGCGGGGCGGGCGTTAGCCCGTCCCGACCCCTATCAATACTGAACAGCGTCGGGAATAGTGGAGACCAGCTCGACTGCTTCAGGCCGCCTAGCCCGGATCGCTGTATCTTAGGCGCGCCCGCTCTTTCGCCCGCCTCCCCTGCAACAGCGAGTGTGACCGAAGATGACCGACAAGACTTTCGCCGAGCTCTACGA
>JAHEJX010000114.1 GCA_024638645.1 Actinomycetes bacterium | reverse complement strand
CAACCCCATGGCGGCGAGAAAGGCGCGCAGGCCGTGGGGCGACTGCGCGATCGCCCTTGCGTGCTGCCAGAAGTAGTTCGAGTGGCGGTGCTCCGAGAGCCGCGATCCCAATGCGGAGAGCACGATCAGATTGAACCCCATTGTGAGCAGCGTGAAGGTCATCGCCGGGGGATACTTGACCACGTTGAAGAATCCAATCCACCCGTCCTGGCGCGGCTCGACGTTGCCGAAGCCGTCGGCGACGCGGAGAACGAAGAAGCCGGCCAGGAAGACCAGACCAAGTGCGAAGGCGGTTCGGTAAGCCCGGTCTCGGTCGCCCCGGAGCCACTTGCCGAAGGCCATACCCAGGAGCACGAGTTCGAGCCACGGCAGCACCGGGTAGTTCGACCAGTAGAAGTCGTTGCCGCCGCTGTAGCCCAGGGCGACCCCTAGCGGTTGTTGGAACAGCGTTTCCCAGTCGGCGGCATCCGGATGGGTGAGCTCCATCCCGACAAACAGCAATACGGCGGCGGTCGCCAACGCCCACGCCGGAAGCCGCAACGCCAAAGTGGCGAGGATCATGCCGCCCCCCAGCGCCGCCAAGACACCAACGTACAACGTCGGGAAGTCTCCCGGCCCGCTCTGCCATGCCAGGTTGACGATGGTGAACTGCAACGCGATCAAGACCAGACCGCGCACCAAGAAGTGGCGAATCAGCCTCGCCTCACTCCAGCCTCGTGCTCTTCTCGATTCGGCGAACAGCACCATCCCTACCCCCATCAGGAAGAAGAACCCCGGCGCAGCTGGATGTGTGACGAGACGGGTAACAAAGGGGAGCGAGCTGTTCCAAACCGGCAGTCCGAACCAGTGCTCCCCAGGCGAGTGAGCTTCTGCCATGAAGAAGTTGGCGTGATCGAGTGCCATTGCGACGACGATGAGTCCCCGCAGCGAATCGAGCGCTGAGTCGCGCCGGGTCTCGGTGGCAGTCCATTCGACGGTGACGCCTGTCACTAGGCAAGGGTACGGGAACATTGCTGAGGGGGCCATCCGCAGATGGCCCCCTCAGGGGTTCGCATGTGGTTGCGCTTGGCCTATGGGTTGCGTTGCCCGTTGGCTCCCGTGTCGGTCGAGTTGAAGATCTCGCCGATGGCGCCGACGGATCCGAGGATGCCGCTCATTTCCATCGGGAGGAAGATCTTCGTCGCCTGGCCATCTGAGATTCCCTCGAGGGCCTTCAGGTATTGAATGGCGATCAGGTCCGGAGTCGGGTCGCCGGTGTGGATAGCACCGAAGACACGCTCGATGGCCTGACCTTCACCTTCGGCAACCGTGAGCTTCTGGAACTTCTCAGCTTCAGCGACTTGCTTGATTGCTTCGGCCTGACCCTCGGCCTCGAGGATCCGCGCTTGCTTCACACCCTCAGCCTTGAGGATCTGGCTGCGCTTGTCACCTTCGGCCTCTGTGACCAGAGCACGACGGTCACGCTCGGCCTTCATCTGCCTGTGCATGGCGTCCGTGACGTCCGCCGGCGGATCAATCCGCTGAATCTCGACACGAACGACTCTGGTGCCCCAGACGTCTGTCGCTTCATCGAGGATCTCGCGCAGCTGGGCGTTGATCGTGTCGCGTGAAGTAAGTGCGTCGTCCAGGTCCATGTCGCCGACGACGTTACGAAGGTTGGTCTGTGCCAGCTTCGTAGCGGCAACTATGAAATTGGCCACGTTGTACTTCAGCTTCACTGGGTCGGTGGCTTGGTAGTAAACGACAGCGTCGACTGTCACAACGACGTTGTCCTTGGTGATGACCTCTTGCGGCGGAACGTCGACGACTTGCTCACGCATGTCGACCCGGCGCAGGTTCTTGATGAACGGCATGACCCAGCGCAGTCCCGGCCCCACCGTCTTTTCGTATCGGCCGAACCGCTCGATTAGTCCGAGTTCCCACTGCTTGACCAGCTTGAAGCCGGTGGCTGCAACTACGAACAGGAGTACGAGGATTACGCCGAATGCACCTACAAATGCACCCATGTGTTTCCCTTTCCCTTTCTTGTCGTTCTAGAGATCTTGCTAGTTGTGGTCGATTGGCTCGACGATGAGCCGAGTGCCGCGAACCTCGAGGATCTGTACCTCCGTGCCCTCTGGGATCTCATCGGAGAGATCCGTTGAGGCACGCCAGTTCTCAGCTTCGACCCGAACCCGCCCCGTGCCCTTGGATCGGGACACCGGCACGAGCACCGTGCCCATCTTGTCGGCATAACGGTTGGCGCCGACCGGCGGCTGATCGTCATCGGTGTCGGTGTAGCGCTGCAGCGCTACCAGTGCGATCACGCTGATCACCAGGAAGGCGACCAGGTTGACCGCCGGCGGCACTCCAACGAACGCCAGGAGTGCCGAGATCGCAGCACCAAGTGCGAATGGCAGAAGGAAGAAACCTGCGGTGAGGATCTCGCCTACGAAGAGGACAAGCGCCCCAACCAGGAACACCCACTGCAGTATGTCGTTTTCCACTTCATTCTCCTTTGGTGTGAAGATCAGAATCCCGGCGGCAATCACCAAGATGGCGATAGCTGACAGAATCGTTTGTGTCCTTCGGCCCTGCGCTCCGGACAGCCGTCTGCCCGCCGACTCGGTTACGACCATGGGCCGCCTATATGTGCGGGCCCATTCCTCGGCGAACTCGTTGAGTTCGGTCCCTATGACCGTCTCCGGGGTCTTGCCGGCTTGGCCGGCTTCCTCGAGGTGCGAGGTCAGCTCGGCCTTCATCTCTTTGACGGCCTTGCTGGGCACGTGGGTGGCCGACCAGTAGGCCTGGCAGCGGTCGACGACTTCTGTGATGGTCATCTGCTCAGGCATGGTGTCCTCCGTTGCTGCCATTCAGCACCTCTCCAACCCCGGCTGACAGCCGGTTCCACTCCTCGCTCCAATCAGCGAGCTGCTTCTGCCCCGACTCGACGATGCGGTAGTACTTGCGCGGTGGGCCGCTGGCAGACTCGACGAAGTAGCCCTGGATGTAGCCCTTCTTCTGGAGGCGGCTGAGCAGGGGATAGATGCTCCCCTCTGCGACGAGCTCCAACCCCTTTGTCTGCAATTTGTCCACCATTTCGTATCCATAGCTCGGCTCCTCGGCGATCAGCGCAAGTAGCACCATGTCCAACACGCCCTTGAGCAGTTGTGAGCTGTGATCCATCTGGCGTCCCTCTCGGGTTCTATCGCCGTGCTTTCTGAGGAAACTGACGCAATTGGGACTTCTTGGGCAAGCATCCTGCGTTGCAAGCTACTTAACTATCCAAGATGTCCGGCAATGCCAGCTACCTTGGCTTAAAAGGTACCATGGATGGCAAAGGTTGTCTAGGGGAGAGCTGGTTCGCGGTGCCCGGCATCGAGTCTCCGGTATCCCGATGCGGGATGCGCGCCGCTAGCAAGATTCGAGAACTTCCTAACCCCACCCGTGTCATATCACCACAGGGATAGGGAACTGACCGGTAGGAATCTGCCGCCCTTCGGACCACAATGGGTCCGGAGTGGCGGTGTTTGTATGGCTGACCAGGTGGTGAACTGAATGGCGGAGACATCGATGTCGAGCAAGGTCGGTGCGCTTGTCATCGGAGGGGTGCTGATTCTGGGTGCCTTCTTCATTGGCAACGTCTTCAGCGGGTTCAGCCTCTTCGGCGGTGGCGAGGAGTACACCGACATCAGCCAGACAGTCGTCGAGCAGGTGCGCAACGTCGCCGAGCTCACGACCGTCGAGGTGATCGAGTCGACCACGATCGAGAAAGGGAACGATTTCGGCTGGCTGAACTGGGCGCGCGGCGACCGCATATTCATGTTTGTGGTGGTCGAGATCGGCGCGGGCATCGACTTTGACGACTTCTACACGGGTAGCTTCGACGTCGACAAGGAGACCGGCACCGTCACGGTCGCGATGCCCCAGGCGCAGATCACATACGTAGCGCTCGACAACGAGCAGACCCAGGTCATCGATCGCAGCACGGGAGTGCTCACGGGTGGAGACGCGCAGCTCGAGTCCGACGCCCGCCAGGTGGCTGAGACCGTCCTTGTGGAAAACGCCATCAAGGCTGGGATCCTCGAAACGGCCGAGCGCAATGCGCGCAACGTCATTGAGGGTCTTCTCCTCGAGCTTGGGTACACCCGCGTGATATTCGTGGATGCCGCAGATCAGAACTGACTCACAAGGCTGACCCCGCTCGGTTCGAACCTCTAGGATGGCGCCGCTGGCCGGTAGGTAGCTGCGGAGCCGTTGTGTGATGCCGCCGCAGAGCACGCCTGGGTAGGGGCATCTGGCGCGCGCTTGAGTATGAGAGGGAATGTGACAGGGACAAACCTGCGGTGGGGGGGTGCCCGGTCGGCCACCCTGGTCGTGGCTTTTTTGCTTCTATTCGCTTCTCTGCCGGTCGTTACTTCGATACCGGCTTTGCCTTCTGCACAGGCGGGCCCGGAGCCCATTGAGACATATCTTGTCCCGCTGCCTGAGGAAGACATTCGCGACGGCGCCCTGGCACTTGGCGCCGCGGCAGGAGATTTGGTCCATACCGTCATCTCCGTGACTGCCGCCGTTGACGGTACAATCGTCTATTACGACCATTGGGAAGATGGGTTCGAGCTCGATCTCGCGAACCCTGCCCAGGGAACAACCGAAGTGTGGGGTGATGGCGTCGCAGCCAATGGGGCCCCTCCCGGCTGCTCGCTGGATGCTTGTGACTCTCTTGACGCCGGTGACAATGCATCGCTGATCAATGACGTCCCGGCCAACCCGCGCGATCCTCTTGTCCTCTTCTATGACGGGGCCGACCAGATCGGCTCCACCAGTCCGGTTGCAGTGACTCGGGCCGGTTGGCCGGTGACGCCGGGCGTCGTCCTCGCCGGAGCCGTCGAAGTCTTTCCGATCGACCTGTGGGGCTCCTTCTACGAGATCCCGATGGGGATCGATTCGCCGCTTGGTAGCAACTTCGAATACACCGCGGCCTCGGTCATGGCTGCAGCGAACGCGACGACGGTTGATGTAGACGTCGATGGCGACGGAACCGACGATCAGACCTTCAATCTCAACGCTGGGGATGCCGTGCTCGTAGCGGGGTTGTCTGAAGGAGCCACTGTCAGCGCCAACGGCCCGATCCAAGTCGACATGGTTACCGGTGACGTTGGTGTCAGCTACGAGGGCCGCTGGTTCTCGCTGGCTCCGGTCGCGCAGTGGACCAACACCTACTTCAACCCGGTGGGAACGACCGTGGCCGACGATCCGGCCACCGTGGCTATCTACAACCCAGGGGCTTCACAGCTGACGGTTACGGTCGACCTCGAGGTCGGCGGCCCGGACTCGGTGACTGTGAATCCAGGCACCTCGGCGCCGTACACAATGCCGGCGTCCGGGGCCAGGTTCAGCGCCGCTTCGAACTTCTACGCGTCGGTGATCGTCGACTACGACGCGACCACCCACGACTGGGGATTCAGCCTCATTCCGGCCGGCAATCTGTCGACGGCGGCAGTCGTTGGGTGGGGTCCCGGTAGCAACGACCCGCCCATCGAGAACTCGAGCCCGGTTTGGGTTACTGCTGAAGCGGCGACGACTGTGCTTGTGGATTACGACGGCGATCCAACGACGGGTCCTTTGATTGACTCCAACGGCGATCGTTATGACGTCGACTTCCTCGTCAATGCCTATCAGATGCTGCGGCTATTCGATGCCAGCGACAACGATCAAACCGGGTTGAAGGTCTACACGCTCGATGGCACCAGACTCGCCGCCGCTTATGGCCAGGACCCATTCAATGCCAGTCCCGGCGCCCCGGCGCTCGATTTGGGCACGGCCGTAGTCCCGCTCGTGCTGGTGGCGATGGCGAAGACGGGTTCGTTATCCGGTGACACCAACGGCAACGGCGTCCTCGATCCGGGTGAGTTCATCCGCTACCAAGTGACGATTCGCAATGATGGTACCGCCGACATCGATCCGGCCATCTTCACCGATGCCCTGGACCCGAACACTGGCTATGTGCCTGGATCCACGACCGTCGATGCCGCACCATTCCCCGACTCGGGTGCCACTCCGTTCCCGTTCGATGAGGGTGGGCAAGATCTCGGCCCGATCGTCCCGGGCCAGACGGTCACAGTCACGTACGACGTGCAGGTGGCCGATCCTCTCCCACCCAGCGCCGATTCGATCGTCAATAACGCCCAGCTCAACAGCATCGGGATCTCCATCCAGGGCAACTCGATTATCCCGGTGTTCGATCCATCGCTGACGGTGACCAAGACATCGGATGTGCCGCCGACCGGTGCCCTTGCCGGCGACACGATCACGTACACGATCGTCGTCGACAACACATCGAACACGCCGCAAGACGGTTTCACAGTCGCCGACTCCGTGCCCGTCGGCACCTCTTACGTAGCCGAGAGCACCACCGTCAGCGGGCCGATTCGTGTGAACGAGACCTACGCAGACGACTTCGAGACTGGTGATTACACCGGGAGCACAGGATCGCTGGCTTGGAACCCTGACTGGGTCGAGTTCAACGAGAGCGACGGACCCAACTCGGGAGACGAGCGAATCGTGAACGTCGGCGGGAGCCTCCGCCTGCGCGTCAGAGACAACGACGGCGGCGGCGAGGGTGTCTCGCGAGCTGTGAACTTGGCTGGTTACGACACGGCGGATATCAGTTTCGAGTACGCGAGGTCCGGCTTCGACAACGTCAATGACTACGTGGTGCTGGAAGCCACAGACGGCATCGTGCCGTTCGCCGAGATTGTGCGTTGGGAGGGCCCGGGCAGCGACCCTGTCTTCTTGCCAATCAGCCGCAACCTCGACGCGTACTTGACCGCTGGAGCTGCCATTCGATTCCGCACGTCGCCCAACCTCGGAGGATCAGACCAATTCTTCGTCGACAACGTGGTAATCACCGCATCCACGGTTGGCTTCGAGGTCCGCACTAACCAGACAATTGATCCGATGCCGCTCGACGATGGGCTTCCCCCGAACCTGGTGACGCCGGCCGATCCATTCACGCTCGACCCGACGGAGACGATGACGATCACCTTCCAGGTGGTTGTTGACGATCCGATCCCGGGTGGGTTGACCGAAGTCACGAACACGGCCTTCGTCGCCTCCCGCCAGCAGCCGACTTTCACTTCGGGCACTGTTACCGATCCTTTGGCGCTACCTGCCATCGATCTGGACAAGAGCCTCGGCGCGAACGCAGACGAGGATGGATCAGGTGACGTGTCAGCAGGCGATACGTTGACCTACCAATTCGTCGCCACGAATACAGGCACCGCTGACCTGACCGCAGTGACAATCTCGGACCCGCTTGCGGGATTGTCTCCATTGTCTTGCGTACCGGCGCAGCCGGCAGCGCTTGCGGTTGGCGAAGCGTTGTCCTGCACCGCGACCTATGTCGTGACTCAGGCCGACATCAACGCCGGCCAGATCTTCAACACGGCGAGCGTGAGCTCGACCGATCCTGGTGGGAACCCGGTCGACGACACCGACGACAACACCGTGGTGATCAACCGCGTGCCGACCATTGCGGTGGTCAAATCTCTCTTGACGGATCCGGCGACCATAGGCGCCGGCGATTCCATCGACTATGAGTTTGTCGTCAGCAACACCGGCAACGTCGACTTGAGCAACATTGCTCTGACCGACCCACTGGTGGGTGGTCCCGTCACCTGCCCGTTCACAGCACTGGCGGTCGGCGGGGCGATGACATGTCTTGCGAGCTACACCGTCACTCAGGCCGATGTCGATGCCGGACAGATCGCCAACACTGCCTCAGTCCTGGCGGAGGATCCCGACGGAGCCCCGGTGGGTGACACCGACGACGAACTCGCCATCCTCGAGCAGAACCCGTCGATTCAGCTTTCGAAGACGCTGCTTTCGAATGCCGATGAGGACGGCTCGGGAAGTGTGTCTTTGGCCGACACACTCACTTATCAGTTCGTTGCCGAGAACGTTGGTGACGTGACGCTCAATGCCGTGGATGTGACCGATCCGCTCCCAGGCTTGTCGGCTCTGGCCTGCGTTCCCGCAGCCGGCTCTTCGCTGACCCCGGGAGCCTCGATGACGTGCACTGCCACGTATTCAGTGACCCAAGTCGACGTCGACGCCGGGGCTATCAACAACACGGCGACTGCAATGGGAACCTCAGACTCGGGAGCCGATGTTGCCGACACGGACTCCGAGTCCGTATCGGCTGATCAGAACCCGTCGATCACCGTCACGAAGAGCTTCGCCGGGAATGCCGACGAAGACGCCTCCGGTGACGTGTCTCTCAACGACACCTTGACGTACTCCTTCGACGTCATCAACGATGGCGACGTCACGCTCACGATCGTCACGCTCACCGACCCCTTGCCCGGACTTTCGGCGTTCGACTGCACCCCCGACATTCTTCCCAAGACACTTCTGCCGGGTGAGTCCGCGGCCTGCACCGCGACCTATGTCGTGACCCAGGCAGATGTCGACGCCGGGAGGATCGACAACACGAGTACGGCCTCTGGCTTCAAACCAAATGGGGATCCGATCAGCGACGACGATTCCGAGACGGTATTCCCAGACCGCAATCCCTCGATCAACCTCACCAAGTCGCTATTTGCCAACGCGGATGAAGACTCCTCGGGCACAGTTACATTCGGCGACACTCTCACGTATCAGTTCGTTGCTGAGAACGACGGCGATATCGGTCTCGACAACGTCACGATCACTGATCCGCTTCCCGGCTTGTCCGCTCTCACGTGTGTTCCAGCGGCCGGCGCCACGCTGGCTCCCGGAGAGTCGATGACTTGCTCAGCGACATTCGTAGTGACCCAAGCGATTGTTGACGCCGGATCAATCGACAATTTCGCGACCGCGATCGGTGATGACACCGGAGGCGGCGGATCAGTGTCGGACGCGGACGGCGTGATCGTATCTGTTCCGCAGAACCCGTCGATCGAGTTGACGAAGACATTCTCGTCCAACGCCGACGAAGACGGTTCTGGTGACATCTCATTGGCCGACACCCTCACCTATCAGTTCGTCGTGACGAACACCGGTGACGTGACGTTGAACGCAATTGCGGTCAACGACCCGCTGACTGGGGGACCGGTGATCTGTCCACTGGCGACACTGGGACCGGGTGTATCGATGACGTGTAATGCGCAGTACATCGTCACCCAAGCAGACGTCGACGCCGCGAAGATCGAGAACAGCGCGTCGGTAGCCGGTGACGATCCTGCCGGGAACGCGGTGAGTGATGGAGACGACGAGTCGATCTCGCTGTCGCAGAATCCCTCCATCACACTGCTCAAGACGCTCTCGGCGAACGCAGACGAAGACGGCAGCGGGTCGATAAGCGTTGGTGACACCCTCACGTACCAGTTCGTCACGACCAATGATGGAGACGTCTCTCTCTCCAACGTGACCATCGGAGATCCGCTGCCCGGCCTGGGCGCGCTGACATGTGTGCCCGTGGCAGGTTCGGCGTTGGCGCCGACAGAGTCGATGACATGTACCGCGCCGTACTCAGTGACGCAAGGAGACGTAGACGCCGGACAGATAGTGAACACGGCGACGGTGGTTTCTGACCGACCCGGCGGCGATCCAGGCGACCCCGGCGACGACATTTCAGATTCGGATGGCCACCTGGTGCAGATTCCGGCGGAGCCGGCGATCGAAATCACCAAGTCGTTGGCAGGCAATGCCGATGAGGACGGTTCCGGAGACGTATCCCTGAATGACACTCTCAGCTACGAGTTCTTTGTCGAGAACACCGGCAATGTGACGCTCGACCCGGTAGATGTTGCCGACCCGCTTGTGGGCCCAGTGTCGTGTTCGGCGACGATGTTGGCGCCTGGAGCGTCGATTACCTGCACAGCTAGCCACATCGTGACGTCCACGGACGTGGACGCCGGGTTCATCATCAATACGGCAACCGCAACGGGTACCGACCCAAACGGGACAGATGTGATGGACGATGACACCGTGTCGACGCCCATTGGGCAAAACCCGTCGATCTCAGTGATCAAAGGTTTTGCCTCCAACGCTGATGAGGATGGATCCGGCACAGTCTCGCTGGGCGACACACTCACCTATCAATTCGTCGCAACGAACGACGGCGACGCAACGCTCTCC
The DNA here is from genome assembly GCA_024638645.1 of Actinomycetes bacterium. Classification (GTDB taxonomy): domain Bacteria; phylum Actinomycetota; class Acidimicrobiia; order Spongiisociales; family UBA5794; genus JAHEJX01. The sequence continues at coordinate 25 of JAHEJX010000114.1, read as the reverse complement.
GGCGTGAGGATCACGGACCCATTCC
>JAHEJX010000029.1 GCA_024638645.1 Actinomycetes bacterium | reverse complement strand
AAAGGCCCTTCGGATACACGCTGACGATCTTCTCCCCGGGTGCCCAGGCGGTGACCCATGTGCCGTAGTTCGTGAAATCAGCAGCGGCGGCATGGATTCCGACACCGGCCGCCGGGGCGCCGAGGGCTCCAACGCTCACCACCATGTCGGCGAACTCCTTCTCTCCGGCAAAACCGGCCGGGAAGAACGGATGGGTCGTCGAGTCGTTGCCGGCGGCTGCGACTATCAGGGCCGCCGGTTTGTCCCTTCGCCACCGGCGCATCGCTTCCCGCAGAGCGACGAGTTCAACGCCACCCGCCTCGTCTGCCTGCTCATAACTTCCGAGCGACACGTTCAGTACAACGACATCGCTTTTCTGCAGGGCCGCATCGATCTCATTGATCACGCTGGCTTCCGTCAGCCCTCCCGGATGGAACGCATTGTGCGCGATCACCTCGGCGCCCGGTGCGTTGTGTTCGATTACTCCGCCGATGAAGCCTCCGTGGCCGGATCCGTAGAAGTCGACGAATCCGTCGTCCGGGTTGACGTCGACCTCCTCTTTGCCGCCCGCGGCGATCGTGGCGCCGAGTGGGTGAGGTGGATCTGTCCACAATCCCGTATCGATGACGGCGACTGGAGCGCCCGGATCGACGGCGGGGCCCTTGCCGGTTCTGGCATGTTCCGATGCCGGATCCGGATCGTCGCCCGGCCCGATCTTTGGTCCCGGTGCCGGTGTCAACACATGCAGCGGGGCAACGGCGATGTCCTCGATCCCCAGCTTGGCGGCGGCTCGCTTGACGCCTTCTGCTGTATGGAGCGAGTCGTCGCCGACCTCGAAAGTCACGAGGTTGTCGTCGTATTCGACGAGAGGCTCGGGATCACCGCACGAATCGAACCACTCTTCGAGGATTCGCTGCACGAAGTCCTTGTGCTCGGCCGTCGTCACCAGTTGGTTCGGAACATAGAAGATGGGTGGCCGACCGCTGATCTCGACGCCCGGCTTGATGGCGTACTCGGCGCGTGCAGTTCTCCTCAGGTAATTGAGCCTCCAGGCGACCATCCTCTCTTCATCGTGACGATCGTTGTCTGCTGCCATGATTCCCCTCCATGAGCCTCCACGCAGATATTCGTTGGGGCTCCAAATACGCAAACGGCCTGTTCACACTTAACTTAACGACTGAGATTCTGCTTGAAAGCGGGAAATGCCACCCGATGGGCCGATGCACACAGGAGCGTGAGTTGAACTCCGAGTTCGAAGAATTGCTCGAGCTGGCGAATGCCGAGCCGCGGCGAGCAATTGAGCGCGGCATGGAAATACTCGCACGAGGTGAGTCCCAGGCAGCCGAGGCCCGAGCGCTACGTTCGATCGGGCTCGCCTACGCCAACCTGGGGGAGTTCGTGAAAGCGGGGGAGAGTCTGGAGGAGGCCCGCTCCGTAGCTGAAGCGTCCGGAGACTCTCAGGTCATCGGCGAGGTCCAGATGACACGGGCCGGCGCGTTTGCATGGAGCGGAGATCAGGCGGCCGCGCTCGACGCCATTACGGAGGCTCTCAGCCTCCTCGAAGGTGTCCACCGAGCACGCGCTATGGCACAACGCGGCGCCATCCACTACCGGTTGGGGAACTTTTCGTTGGCGCGTGATGACCTGGACCATGCGGTGGCAGCGCTCGAGATGGATGGGGAGCAAATGTGGGCAGGACATGCTCTCACCAATCGCGGGCTCCTCAACGCCTATGAAGGGAGGCTTCCCGAGGCCGAGCAGGACTTGATTCGCGCCCGCGAGCACTACTCGGCGCTCGGCCACCGCGCTGCCGTCGCCCAAGCGGGTCAGAACCTCGGCTGGCTGGCCCTGCGGTCCGGCGACTTCCCCGAGGCTCTCAACTTCTTGGACGAAGCAGAGGATGCGTTCTCCGATCTCGGCAAGTCGCTTGGCGAGATCTGGTCCGATCGAGCGGAGGCCCTGCTCGCAGCCCGCCTCGTCACCGACGCCAAGCACATTGCAGTCAAGGCGGCACGTGAACTGCGCAACACCGGCATGCAGGCGAGTTACGCCGATGCCCTCCTTCAAGCAGCTCAGGCTGCGCTGCTGTCTGGTGACACGGCTACCGCCAAAGAGACCGCACGCGCCGCTCGCCAGGCCATGGAGCAGCAGGGGAGAGACGGTTGGGTTGCGTACGCCGATTATCTCGTGATGCGGGCGCGGGTCGCCGAGGGCGATCTGGACGGATCAGATCTTCCTGCCGTCACTGGTGCTGTCCACGCTCTCGATTCTGCCGGCCTGAAGGCTGAGGCCGTGCATGCCCGATTGCTGGCAGCCACTATCGCCACTGCGGCCGGCGACTATGAAGCCTGTCGGGTGTATCTGTCCGAAGCTGCGCAGTCGCGCAACGCCGGGCCAGCGGAACTACGCGTACAGGGTTGGGTAGCCGCAGCCCGTTTACGACTTCACGACGAAGATCGTCGGGGCGCGGCAGCTGCGGCTCGCGCCGGTCTCGAGGTGCTCGACTCGTATCAAGCCACGCTCGGCGGCACTATGGCGCGCCTCCACGTGTCCGGCCACGGCTCTGAGCTCGCCAACATCGGGCTCCGTCTCGCCGGCGAGTCCGGGTCGGCCCGCCGGCTTTTCAATTGGATGGAACGCACCCGTGCCGGCGCATTGCGCAACCTGCCAGCCAACTCAGGCAAGGATCCGGAGCTCGTCTCGTACCTAGTTCAGTTCCGGGAGGCGGATGCCGAGCTGCGAAGGGCAACGCTCAATGGCGAGCCGCGTGCTGATCTGGCAAAGCGGGTGGCGGATCTGCGGGAGAGGGTTCGCGATACGGCTCTCCGGGCAGATGCGGCAGCCAGCGCCCGATTGAAAGTGCCGACGGCGAACGACGTCGTTGACCTGGTTGGATCCCGATGCCTCGTAGAGATTGGTGAGCTCGAGGACGGCTCGCTGGTTGCCGTGACACTTCGCTCCGGCCGAGCGAGGCACGTCGATCTCGGCAGGTTGAGTCGGGCTCAAGTCGAGCTGGATTCCTTGTCCGTCGCGCTGCGACGGTTGGCGATGGGAAACGCCTCCGCAGCGTCCCGGGCAGCAGCTTTCGGCGTCGTCGAGGAAGCGACAAGGCGTTTGGACGAAATGCTCGTGCACCCTTTGCGCTTGAGGGACGAGCCCGTCGTCATAGTTCCGGTTGGGTCGCTCTATGCAGTGCCATGGCCGCTGCTGCCTTCGCTGGCGTCCGGCGATGTGGTGGTTTCGCCTTCGGCGGCACTCTGGGCGCAACGGACGCGCCAAGGAGCAGCAACAACCATTTCCGAGGCGAGCGTGGTTGCGGGGCCTCGCCTCGAGCACTCCGCGGCGGAAGTCGACCGCGTGGGTGGCATATACGACCACGCCTTGCGCCTTGTCGAGCCGACCGCAGCCGAAGCGTCCCGAGCACTCGACGGGGCGACGATCGCGCATGTTGCGTGTCACGGTGACTTTCGCGCTGACAACCCGCTCTTCTCTTCCTTGGAGATGGGCGACGGCCCGCTGACGGTCTACGACCTCGAGTCTCTCGAGCAAGCTCCTCAGGTCATGGTGCTGTCCGCTTGCGATGCGGGCGCCAACACTTCAAGCGGCGGCCACGAGGTGATGGGGTTGGCAACGGCTCTACTTGCCCAGGGCACCCGATCGGTCGTCGCCAATGTCGGACTCGTGCCGGATCAGCTCGCAACGATTGACCTGATGGTGGATGTCCACCGGCGACTCCGCGAAGGAGCCGGCGTCTCGGCAGCGCTCGCGGCTGCCTTGCCACCCCTCGACTACGCCGATGCCGACAGCATCGCCGCGAGGGCCTTCGTCACGTTCGGCGCGTAACCGACCACTACCCGCTGCCAGACTTCGCCTCTGGAATGGGTGGCTCATCCTCGGTATGTTCATGTGGTGACAGCCGGATCAGGGCAGCTGACAACATCGGGCCGACCTTTCCGTATGTATGCGTTTGCCGCCACAATCTCGGGTGTCGGCGACGGCATGCTTCTGGTGGCTCTGCCGCTTTTGCTTGCCTCACTTGATCCCAGCCCGTTTCGCATCGGACTGGTGGAGGCGACCCTCATGCTGCCGTGGCTTCTCATCGCCCCTTTCACGGGAGTGCTCGCGGATCGGATGTCCCGCCGCTCTCTCATGATCATCAGCGACTTGTTCCGGGCGGTGATGCTTGTGATCCTCGCACTGCTGGTCGTCGCTGATCAGCACACATTCGTTCTCATCGCCGCCATCGGGTTCGCGGTGGCGGCTGGGGAGACGGCCTTCGACGCTGCCGCTGCCGGGATGTTGACAAGCCTGGTCGGCAAGGACGTAGCCGGCCTGGAGCGTGCCAACTCGGTCCTGTCCTTCGCCAACACCGGGGGCAACCAACTGATCGGCCCGCTTGTCGGCGGCTTGGTCTTCGGGGTGGCTATGTCTGCACCCTTTGCTGTCGATGCGATCACGTTTGCATTCAGTTCCTTGCTGATCTGGGCGATTCCGCGCCATGTCGAACCGGAGGATCCGACCCGATCCGAGAAATCGGCGCTCGGTGAGATTCGCGAAGCCGCCCGCTGGTTGTTCTCGGAGCGGGCTCTACGGGCGCTGTTGGTCCTCACCATGGTCGCCAATATCACGGTCATGGCCTATTGGGCACCGCTGGTCGTCGTCGCTCAGGAGCGGATGGGTGTCGAGCCTCGGTTCTACGGCTTCTTTTTGTCCGTGCTGGCACTCGGATCGCTCATTGGCGCAGCTCTCGCCAAGGCGACAGCTCGCACTCTCGGCTCGCGAACCGGGATTGCCTTGGGTGGGGCCGCTTTTGGATTGAGCGTGATTGTGGTCGGAATGGCTACGAACTGGGTCCAGGGCGTCGTGGGGACCGCAGGCATCGGCGTCACTGTGGTGGTGTGGAGCGTGCTCGCAATATCGCTGCGCCAATCCTTGATTCCGGATCGCATGATGGGCCGCACGACAAGCATATTCAGGGCCGGCACCTGGGGGTTGATGCCCATCGGCGCGATCCTGGGCGGGATGCTCGCTGAATTCGTCGGCCTGTGGACTCCCTATGCGATTTTCGGCGGCTTGATGATCCTCACTGCCGCCTACGTCTGGATTGAGCTGGGCGCCGCCAACGTGGACGCGACGCGAGCGACGGCATCGAGTGGGGAGCCCGTCCTGGAGGAATAGGCGTGTAGATGGCTCGTCCTAGGCGTCCATCGCCTCTTCATACCAAGCCTTGATTGCCGCCATTGTGTGCTCGCTGTTGAGGCCCATGTCTTCATCCAGGATGAGCGGCCCGGGGCGGTATCCGCGGCTCGCCATGCCACGTTGGACCGAGCGGACTAGGTGGATGTCTTCGGCGTTCAACTTGATCGGGTCGACCGACATCTGCGCAAGGCCGGCGAGGATGGGGCCATGCCGGCGACCGGTGGCGGCCCGATCACCCTGCCCGGATACTTCTATCAGCCGACGGTGTTCGCACGGCGTGTCGAACGACCTGGCAATTGCCCGTGAGGAAGTCTTTGGGCCCGTCCTCGTGGTGATTCCATACACCGATCCAGATGAGGCGGTCGCGATTGCCAATGACTCGGACTACGGCCTCGTGGGCGGCGTGTCCGGAAACGGCCTCGACCACATCACCCGAATCGCAGATCGTTTGGAAGCGGGCCAGATCTTCGTCAACGAGTGGTTTCTCCCAGGCATCGAGGCTCCATTCGGCGGTTTCAAGATGTCTGGATTCGGCAGGGAGAAAGTCGCCGCAGCCGTGGAGTCCTACTACCAGCTGAAGAACGTCGGCATCAAACGCCCCGGACGATAGCCGCCCGCCCATATAGCCCCTCCTACCAGGTGCTTTGGATGGGGCACGTGCCGACGATTGTTTGTATCACAGGCACCCTTGTCGCGTCACGTAACTGTATGAAAGGCAAGCAATGACTACTGCAGCAGTGCGCGGCTCGGGTGTCAGCAGGCCGGTAACGTGGTCGGACATGACCAAGGTCACCACCACAGAGTTGCTGGCAGCGGCACGCGATGGGAACAGGAAAGCCTGGGACTCCCTCGTAGACCGCTATGCGCGGCTGGTTTGGTCTGTCATCCGTGGCTTCCGTCTCGACGAGGCGACAGCCGGCGACGTCAGCCAGACAGTGTGGTTGCGCCTGGTTGAGAATCTCGACCGCATCCGCGATCCCGAGAAACTCGCCTCGTGGCTCGCCACCACTGCTCGCAACGAGGCGATCCGTACCAAGCGAATCTATGAGCGGACGGTGCCTACCGCGGTCGAATTCCAGATCGTGGACTCGGACCCGGCCGTCGACCACGGTCTGCTGGCGACGGAGCGAGACGCTGACGTAGCGGCAGCCTTCGCAACGCTCGACGTTGAGTCACAGCAGTTGTTGAGGGCGGTCACCGCGGATCCACCTCTCGACTACGAGACCATCGCAGACATGCTTGGACGACCGATTGGAAGCATCGGACCAACAAGGGCCAGATGCCTTGAGAAGCTCCGCCGAGCGCTGGACACCGTCCAGCGGGGGGTTGGTGAGGCAGACCGAGGAAGAGAGAACACATGAACCCGACCACACACGAACCAGATGATCGCTTGATTTCCGAGCTGGCGTCTGCGCTCGATGCCACCGATCCGGTGCCGGAGCGGTTCATCGAGGCAGCCAAGGAGTCCTTTACCTGGAGGACGATCGACATAGAGCTTGCCGAACTCGTCTTCGACTCGGCAGAGGCCGAGCTGGTTGGGGTGCGTGGCGTCGATGGCACTCGCCAGGTCACATTCCAGGCCCCCGGCTTCGAGATAGAGGTCGCCATCATCTCAGACGGCACGCGCCGCCTGGTCGGCCAGGTAGTGCCGGCTCAGGTCGGAACGGTCGAGCTGCACTTCGGTGAACAGTCGATGTCCGCCGAGTCAGACTCACTTGGCCGATTCAGCTTCGAAGATGTGCCGCTTGGACCGATCAGCTTGCGGCTACAGATCGGCGACAGTGCCGTCGTGCAGACCGCTTGGACATTGGTTTAGGCGCAGCTGGCGCTAGGCGGCACATCCGCTGTCTCGTCCCCCGGGTGCGCTGTCTTTACCCGGGTGCGCTGTCTCCTCCCCCAGGAGCGAAGCGACGTTGGGGGAGGTGGACGATCGCGAAGCGATCGGACGGAGGGGGAGCTAAGTGCGCGTCGGCACATCGCGCACGACGTGCAGGACTACCTCAGCACCCCCCTCCCCGGCTCCGCCGGGTACTCCCCCCAACACTCGCTTCGCTGGCGAGGGGGAGAGACACCGCGGCGGCAGCTACGAGCTACCCGGTACCAGATACCGCCGATGCGAAGCATCCGCTAGGGCGTGTCCAGTTCCGGAGGCAGACTGTCTGGATCGATGCCATACCGCTCGATCACTTCGAGCACGACCTTCGGCTCGAGCGCGCCTTGGTCGACGAGCGACTTGAGCACGGTGGCCACAATGTGGGCCTCGTCGATCTCGAAGAAGCGGCGCAGTGCCTCGCGGCTATCGCTGCGCCCAAAACCGTCCGTGCCGAGTGGCATGAACGAGCCCGGCACCCAGCGGGCGATTTGGTCGGAAACCGCCTTCATGTAGTCGGTCACGGCAACGATGGGCCCGCCGACGGTTTCGAGGTGTTTGGTCACATACGGAACCCGCGGGGTCTCATCAGGGTGCAGTCGGTTCCACCGCTCTACTTCGAGCGCTTCCTCGCGTAACGATTTGTATGACGTCACGCTCCACAGCTCAGCGCCGACGTTGTAGTCGTGGGCCAGGGTCTGTTGGGCGGCGCGGGCCGCTGAATGAGCCGATCCGGAAAAGAGGATGCCGACCTTGTGGTCCCTACCTTCGGGAGCCCTCTCCCAGCGGTAGATGCCTTTGACGATTCCCTCGTCGATGCCATCCGGCTTCGACGGATGGGTATAGGCCTCGTTGTAAAGGGTGATGTAATAGAAGATGTCCTCGTTGTCGCCGTACATGCGGTGCAGGCCGTTCTCGACGATGACGCCCAGCTCATATGCGAAGGCAGGGTCGTAGACCTGGCAGACCGGGACAACGGAGGCCTGGAGTAGTGAATGCCCATCCTGGTGCTGAAGGCCTTCGCCAAGGAGGGTGGTACGCCCGGCAGTGGCGCCCATCAGGAAGCCGCGTGCTCGGGAATCGGCCGCCGACCAGATGAGGTCACCAACGCGTTGGAATCCGAACATCGAATAGAAGGTGTAGAACGGAACCATCGGCACGCCGCGATTGGCGTAGGACGTAGCCGCAGCAATCCAACTTGCCGTCGCGCCGGCCTCGGTTATTCCCTCTTCGAGAATCTGTCCGTCCTGTGACTCCTGATACGAGAGCAGGAGGTGGGCGTCGACCGGCTCGTAGAGCTGACCACGCGAGGCATAGATCTCCAGCTCTTTGAAAAGAGCGTCCATTCCGAACGTACGGCCCTCGTCTGGGATGATGGGCACTACCCGGTCACCGAATTCCTCGGTCCGTGCCAAGCTCCGCAGCATTCGGGTGAAGACGCCGGTCGTGGAGACTTCCACCGACCCTGAGCCGCCTTCGAACTCCGCAAACGGCTCGTGCGGTGGCAGGGTGAGCGGAACGAAGGTATCCAACGTGCGTTGCGGCAGTGGCCCGTTGAGCTCGCGCCGCCGCGCCAGCATGTAATCCACCTCTGGCGAATCTTGAGCAGGTCTGAGATACGGCGGGCTTTCGGGGTTGGCGAGGATTGCCTCGTCGGAGATGTCGTCCTGCAGCTGAAGCCGGTCGCGGAGGCCAATCAGCTGTTCAGAGCTCAGTTTCTTGACCTGGTGCGTCGTCATTCCGCCCTGGACGCCTTCGCCGAGCATGAAGCCCTTGATCGTCTTGGCCAGGATGACGGTCGGCGCATTGGTGGCGTCTGTGGCTGTCTTGTACGCGGTGTAGAGCTTCTTGTAGTCATGACCGCCGCGTCGCAGTGCCCACACCTCGTCGTCGCTCATGTGGGCTACGAGCTGCTGCAGCTCCGGTCCCGGACCGAAGAATCGCTCCTTTACGAATGCGCCATCGCGCGCCTTGTAGACCTGGTATTCGCCGTCGATCGATTCGTTCATGCGGCGCACCAGATAGCCGCCCTCGTCTGCGGCCAGCAGGGGATCCCAGTTGGTGCCCCAGATGACCTTGATGACGTTCCATCCCGCGCCGCGGAACATGGCTTCCAGCTCCTGGATGATCTTCCCATTGCCGCGCACCGGCCCGTCGAGACGCTGCAGGTTGCAGTTGATCACCCATGTGAGATTGTCGAGCCGTTCCCGGCCGGCCAACGAGATCGATCCGAGAGTCTCCGGCTCGTCGGTTTCGCCGTCGCCGATGAAGCACCACACTCGCGACGTCGATGTGTCCTGGATACCCCGATGCTGGAGGTAGCGGAGGAACCGCGCCTGGTAGATCGAGTTGATCGGCCCTAGGCCCATCGAAACTGTTGGGTACTCCCAGAACTCGGGCATGAGTCTCGGATGGGGATAGCTCGACAGCCCGCCGCCGATCTCTCGCCGAAATCGGTCGAGGTCGGCCTCGTCGAGCCGGCCCTCGAGGAACGCCCTGGCGTAGATGCCGGGGCTGGCGTGTCCTTGGATGTAGACGTGGTCGCCGGGGCCGTTCTGGTGGCCGCGGAAGAAGTGGTTGAAGCCAACGTCATAGAGCATCGCCGATGAAGCAAACGAGGACAGGTGCCCCCCGATGCCGTCGACTGCGATGTTGGCTTTGGTCACCATGACGGCGGCATTCCAGCTGACGATGCGACGCAGTCTTCCTTCGATGTCCTCGTCGCCGGGGAAGGGCTGCTCGAAGTCCGGCGGGATGGTGTTTATGTACGGAGTCGAGACGGTCTTTGGAACGCCGACGGCGCGGTCCTGCGCATGTTTGAGCAGCTTGGCAATCAGGAACCTGGCACGCGGCTCCCCGTCGGCGTTGATGACGTTGTCGAGCGAATCGAGCCACTCTTGCGTCTCGTCGGGGTGAGCATCCGGTAGCTGAAAGGTGAAATCATCGCCGATCACGTAGCGCGTTCTCCGCTTCTCGAGGAGGCCGAAGGTTACACCTTGACGGCGGCGAACCTCTAGGTCGCGGGGAACACCGTTGTTGCGCCAACCAGGTGAGCCCACTACATTCCGTGGTCGCTCTGGGGCAAGCAGGATGTAGGAGGCGTTGATCCCGGACTTCCAACGGAATTGAACGCTTACAAATGACTCCAACTCGACTTTCCAATAGACGGCTGATCGGCGCGCTCGCGCTGTTGTTGACGATTGCCTTTCTCGTGGTTGCCAACTCACCATCCGGCGTGGCCGCCGGCCAAGATTGTCCGACATTTGGCAACGTAGACATCGTCGGCGAACTGTCGCGCGACAACATTCGGGAAGCGTCGGGCCTGGTTGCTTCGCCAAACCACACCAATCGCTATTGGCTGCACAACGACAGTGGCGATACAGCTCGAATCTACGCAATGGCGGGCGACGGTGAGGATCGTGGCATCGTCAACCTCGGCGGGGTTACTGCCCGTGATTTTGAAGACATCGCTATTGGTCCGGGGCCCAACGCAAACAAGGACTACATATACGTCGCCGATATCGGCAACAACGGACATAGTCGCGCGACGCTGTGGATCTATCGCTTCGCCGAGCCGGCGCCCCCCGGCAAGGGCAATTCAACAACGATTCCCAGCGGAGCGATCGAGAAGTTCGAGTTTGCATACGAGAATCCAAATGACGCGGGCAAGACTTGGCGGCGCAACGGGGAAGGCGTATTCGTCGATCCAATCTCCAAGGATCTGGTAATCGTCGAGAAGCAACTGACCACCGTCGGTGGCAAGAGCGACATGGGCTGGGTCTACAAGATCCCGCAGAGCCGCCTCAAAGAGGGCGGAATAATCAAAGCCAAACCGAAGGTGGCCATCAAGCAGCGCCGCTCCACCAATTACGGGCCGAGCACCGCCGCCGACATTTCTCCCAACGGCAAGACGATCATTGTCAAGAACGGCTCTGAGACCTTTGCCTGGAAGCGTGACTCCGGGCAGTCGGTGTATGCGGCTTTGGCCGCTCACCCGGTGACCAGCTGTCACCCGCCCAGCACGCCCGGTGAGGCAATCGCGTTTACCCGCGACGGCAAGCATGTGCTGTCGGTCACTGAGCAGCGCAACTCACCGGTCCGCAAGTTCTCCGTGAATGGCAGCAGTGGCGGCGGCGGTGGCGGGACAACTCCACCGGGCGATTACGAGTGCGCCGGCCGCACGGCGACCATCGTCGGCACTCACGGAGACGATGTCATAGTTGGTACCGACGGCAGCGATGTGATTGCAGGCCTCGGTGGCGACGACGAGATTCGTGGCTTAAAAGGGAACGACTTCATCTGCGGCGGTCCTGGACGCGATCGCATCTGGGGCAACCAGGGCCGCGACGAGGTTCACGGCGGCGATCTCCGCGACATCATTCGCGGTGGCAATGGGGATGACTATCTCGTTGGTGCCGCCGGCTACGACATCATCCGCGGTGGCAACGGGGAGGACTATCTCGCCGGGGCAGTCGGCAACGACAGGCTTTTTGGTGGCGAAGACGCTGATCAGCTGATCGCAGGAGTTGGCACCGACTTTTGCAGGGGCGGACCCGGCGACGATGACCTCCAAGGTTGTGAATAGGCGCGCACGCCGCTTCGCAGCATGAGTATCAGGTAACACGTCCTCCGCAATAGTGCTGGGCGTTACGTATCACGTATCGGATTCGCCCTCTCCTCTGATCTTGTTCTCCAGCTCCTCAAACCTCGCATCTGCTTGTTCGCCCTCTTCAAGCAACATGTCGATACGCTCATGGGGCTCGGCGTCGAGCTCGGCCTGTTTGCGGTCGAGCTCGTCGCTCAGACTCTTGCCGGCCTTCTGAAGCCCTTCCTTTACGTCGGCCGCTTCACTCTTGAAGATGGCGACGAATCGTTCCCACCAGCTCATTCAGTCTCGCTTTCTTGCAATGCTGCATACACCTTTGCGTAGTGTTTGTAGTGGCGGAGACCGTTGGCGGTGCTTTGGTTCTCGGCATCGCTGACCTCGCGTTGCACCTTCATCGGGCTGCCAACGACCAGCATTCCGGCTGGGACGACGGCGCCGGGGGGGACAACTGTCCCCGCGGCGACGAATGCCCCCGCCCCGACGACCGCGCCGTTCAAGACGATGGCACCCATGCCGATCAAAGCACCGTCCTCGACCGTGGCGCCATGGACGATCGCGCCGTGGCCGACGGTCACGTCGGCGCCCAACGCGACCGGGAATCCGTCGTCCGTGTGCAGCACGGCGTTGTCCTGGACGTTGCTACCCCGCCCGACGGTGACCGGCGCCACCTCTGCGCGAATCGAGGCTCCGTACCAGACGGACGCCTCGGATTCGATTGTGACATCGCCGTATACGCGGGCCGTATCCGCAACGAATGCGTCCCCGGCAATGTTCGGAGACGACAGCTGCGGATATTCGCCCATTACAGGACCACCCTGATCAGCACGGCAACTGCGGCCAAAGTCCATAGCGCTATCCCTCCGGCGAGGCTGGCTGCCACCACGAGCAAGCTGCCCGGGTTGCTCACTTCAGCCACGCCCGCAATATCGATTCCGAACTGATCGAAATCGCTGCGCAATCCTCGCACCAGTTTGAGGACCCGGAATCCGCCGCGAATAGGTTGGCGCCGACTCTCGCCGATTTCGCCTACGACTTCGACGAGCCGGGACTTGGCGAGGTTGGCAGCTTGGCCAAGCTGGCCTCGGATACGATCGACATCGAGTGCATTGGCCAAACGATCGCCGTACCGCCACAGGATCCCACCCGGCAGGAGACACACACCTCCGACGATCCAGCCCGGCCATCCCAGCACCGAAAATGCGGCAAGAGTCGCAGCGACGGCGCCTGCCCATGTGTAGACGGCGCCGCCGCGCATGATCAGAGCACCGCGATTGGCCAGATAGTCGACCCTGCCGAGGACGGCTTCGATTACGGAGGCTGCTTCTGAAGTCATGACCCGATGCTACGAAATGTGAAGGCATCATTCATACATTGCTTACTCGAGCGATCGTCTCAGCGGAGACGTTGGCCCCACATATCACAACGGCGACCGGGCCGGATATGGCAGCTCGAGGCAGGGCGGCAAGCGCCACGCCCGCACTGCCCTCGACCACATCGCCGGTCGCTCTGGCGTAGGTCTTCATAGCTGCAACGATCGCCGGTTCGTCGATGAGAAGCCATTCATCGACGAGAGCGCGGCACATCGGAAAGGTAACCGACCCCTCCTCGATGCCTCCTGCGGTCCCGTCGGAAAGCGTTGGCAGGTGGTCAGTCGTGATGATCGCACCGGCGGCGACGGAGTGGTGCATCGCCGCCGAGTGGGCCGCGCTCGCCGCCACGACACGGATCTGCGGATTGTGGGCCTTCAAGGTGGCGGCGACGCCTGAGATGAGACCGCCTCCTCCGACCGCAATCACCACGCCTGCGAGCTTGGGCAGCTGCCGCAGCAGCTCGGACCCGATCGTGCCCTGCCCGGCAACGACGATCGGGTCGTTGTATGGAGATATGTAAGTGCCGCCCCGGTCGGCCGCTGCGGCGCGGGCCGCCACTTCCGCCAGGACCGGATCACCGGGAACAACTTCGATGGCTGCGCCGGCGTCCCTGATGCGCTCCACCTTCTTGCGATCTGCATTGTCGCTGACGAACACGATTCCCCGGGTACCGAGAGAGCGAGCCGCTGTCACAACTGCGATGCCGTGGTTGCCGGTTGAGGCGGTGACGATTGGATTGGCGAGCTCTTCCCGGCTGAGCGAAGCCAGCTTCGCTGTTGCGCCACGAAACTTGAATGACCCCGTGACCTGGCGGTTCTCGAGCTTTGCCCATATCTCGGACATGTCGAAGTCGAACTCGGGCCTCCGCTCGAGCGAAGTCTCGAGCACGTCGGGCCGGAGCGTCCCGTCGAGATGGGCTGTGAGATGAACGGTTGCGGCGAACACGCCCGGAGCGTAAACGAGGTTCTACGCCAGGTCCTCGAGCGAGTCGGTAGGGTTGCACCGGACTGCGAGAGGGGTTCCAAATGAGTGACATTCTGCTGACGCTGCACATCATTGCCGCCGGCACCTGGATTGGCGCCAACGTCGTGCAGCTCGTCTCGGCCAACCGTTTCGCGGCCGCGGGTGGTGCAGCAGCTGCGAGCTGGTTCGAAACGGTGGCATGGTGGGGCAAGGGCCTGTACTCACCGGCTGCAGTGGTGCTTCTAGCGACAGGCGTCGCTCTGGTGCTCGATTCTTCGTTCTACGAGTTCAGCAATGCATTCGTCTCGATCGGTTTCCTTGCAGTGATTGCGGGTGCCGTCATTGGAATCACGAAGATCGCCAAGGGCAGCGGAAAAGCGGGAGCGGCCTTTGCCGCCGGCGACGATCCGGGGGGCGTTGCCACCTTCAAGCAGCAGGTGATGCCGTGGGCTGTGCTCGACTCCTTGATTCTGGTCGTCGCCGTCCTCGCCATGGTCGGCAAGTGGGGAGCAGGCTCCTAGGCCTGGAGGATCTCGGAGAGGCGTTTCTCTCCGGCGCCGCTGACGAACCACCACCAACCGACGAACAACGCCGACCAGGTCATTACGGCAAGCAGTGTGAGGTACCACGCCAGCCAAATTGACCCATGGTCGGTCAACACGGGCAGGCCGAGCGCTAGGCCGAACCCGAACGTGATGATTCCGAGCGCAGTGAAGAAAAGCGTCATGTAGCTGAACCAGGAGAACGGTGAAAAAGACGCCGTCACCAATTTGGTTTCGTTGAGGGGGAACAGGTAGCTGTCCTCGAGCCGGGCGGCAACCAGCACTTCCTGTCCCATTGCCTCGTTGAGGTCCTGCTCCAGTTTCGTCGCGTAGTGACGGGCGAAGATCAGGTAGGAGGCGTCGAACGCCGTCATCGTGGCTCCAACGAGCGCCACGACGGGTATGAGGAGAAAGGCTTCGCCGATTCCCCACCAGCCCACAAGGAAGAGCACGATCGACCCAAATGTGCTGGTCCGAATGTCGGAGAAGAACCGCTCGTGGTAGTAGCGGGTCATCCCTCGCATCCGGCCGAGCTGCTGCGCGGCGATTCGAGTTGGGTCTAGTTGGCCTTCCATCTCCACGAAGATAACCGGGCCGGAGTCAGCCGTCGCTGAAAGCGTCGAGCAATAACCCGAATTTGGCCAGGTCTGAGGCATCGCGAAGGCCTACTGGAGAGATGATGATCGTGTCGACTCCGGCGTCCGCAAGATCCCGGAATCGGCCGATTTGGTCTTCGATCAAGCCGGCGTTGGCGGCGGCTGCAAACTGCTCCCTGCTCATGCTGGGCGGCTTGACGCGATCGATGGCGCCGTGGAGGTCCGTCTGGTCGGTGCCGAGCAACATAGGAGTGAGAAATGTGATCTCGATATCGTCGATGTCGCGGCCAACGTTCTCGCAGTGCCGGGCGAGGACCTGCATCTTGTGACGCACCACGTCTGCATTGCCCATCAGATTGGCGGCATCGGCATACTGGGCGACCAACCGCAGCGTCTTTTGCTCGCCTCCGCCACCCACCAGGATCGGCACCTTCTCTTGAAGCGGTCTTGGATAGCACATTGCTTCCGGCACGTTGATGGCCTTTCCCGCAAAGGAAGGCGCCCCCGGGCCCCACATGAGCGGGAGTAACTGGAGGACGTCCTCGAGGAGCTCGAAGCGCTCCTTGGTGGTCGGCACATCCCACCCATAAGCCTTCGTCTCTCTTTCGAACCAACCGGCCCCGAGGCCGGCGATGGCTCTGCCTCCGCTGACGACATCGAGTGTGGCGATGATCTTTCCGAGGTGGGCAGCGTTGCGATAGGTGACGCCGGTGACGAGCGTCCCGAGCTTGATTCGTCGAGTCAGGGCGGCCAGATAGGCGAGGGTTGTATATGCCTCGGGCATGTCCATCCACTCGGGGCCCACTTGCGGGATTTGGATGAAGTGATCCATGACCCACATTGAGGAGAAACCAAGTTCCTCGGCAGCGACGGCGATGTCCCCGAGGTGGCTCCGCGTATTTTGCGGACTGCCATGGAAATCGAACACAGCCAACTGCAAGCCGAAGTCGAGTGTCACTGGATCCTGCTCTTGTCGTGCGATGGCCCCTGCTGAACCGATCACGCTCGAGCTGACCAGGCGCACCTGGTCGTCGGCGGAGACGACTGCCGTCCAACCCTCGTCGGCCAGGGTGGGCAACGTCCCTGTAAAGCGTTCGATCTGGCCCGTTAGAGCTTTGGCCGGCACGGGGCGCCGGCGCTCTTTGTTGCGGGCCCGACACACTTTTGGCTCAGTATTGAACGTGATCGCGTACGCCGGCAGCCCCACGGCTCGCGCCTGCTCCAGCCAGGAAGCTCGGTCCTGTTCGTTGAGCCCGAGGGTATCGACAACCGTGGTGAGCTTGCGAGCCAGGCGCCGGGAGACAATCTCGTTGAGGACCTCAAAGGCGTCGGTGCTCGCCCGCTGGTCGAACTCGTCGATTCCGACGGCGGCTCGGAGGGCGTCCGATGACACGATCGCAGCCGGCTCGAAGTGGCGATGCGCCCAGGTTGTCTTGCCTGCACTGGACGGTCCGATCAGTACGACCAGGCTTGGCGTGGCAATTCGCATCAGGCGAGGTTACGGGCGCAGCCGCACCGTCCGCTACCGATGCCCATCTGTAGCATTTCCATCGTGGACAAACGCCTTCTGCTCTTCGCGGCTATTGCGCTGCTGGCCGTGGTCTTCATCCTGCTGACCGGCGACGAGTCTTCGCCTGGAGACTCCACCTTGGCTGTGACGTCGACTGCATCCTCGTCTGCATCCCCCACCACGGTGGCCGCTCCCACGACAACTGTGGATGCCGCAGAAGCAGCATCGGCGGTTGTCGCTCAGTACTGGGCCTATTTGAGCGGCGATCCAACGCAGGTCGCTTCAATTCTCGACCTGCCGCCCACAGCAATGTCGCGAGAGGTCGGTCTCGCAGAGTATTCCGCCGCTTATGGCGGTACCTACCTGGCCGATTGCGAAGCCGGCGTGGTTGTGGCCGGAGAGGTTGTGGTCGACTGCCTGGTTGACCTCGTTGACGAGCCACTCGCGGCTGCGTTTGCCATCGGTCCGACGCCCACCCAGTTTCGCGTCCGGGACGGCAAGATCAGCCAAGTCGGTTATCTCAAGCCATATTCGACCGTCGACCTGGCTCTGTCCGCCCACGCCGCTCGAACCGATCAAGAAGGGTTTGAGGCAGCTTGTTCTGATCCGGAAGGGATCTATCAGTCAGAAGCAGGTGTCGTCTACAACGGCACGTGTGGGGCATACATGGCCGCGCTCGTGGGTTCTGTTCTGGCTCGAGTGCGCGAGGCCGAAGCCTGCGGTGACGACTGCGACGCAGCGTTGCTGAGCGCGATTCGCCCCTCGAAGGACTGAAGAACCCCTAGTTCCACCCAGAGAGATTTGGGGGGAGTGCCCGGATGTGCAATCGGCGCTATCCCCATACGTTGCCCCTATGAGCACTTCACCCAGACCTGCAGACAGGGCGGCCGAGTCCGCCAGCATCATGGATCGATTTGAGGAGACCGCCTTCAAATGGGGCGGACTAATCATGATCTTCCTCGCCGTAGCGTTCGCGATGGGAATTGCGATCGACCACGGCCTATTCACCCCGCCGCTGCGCGTCGCCGCCGGCGTTCTGGTTGGGGCGGCGCTGATCGCCACCGGCGTCTTCACCTATGTCGGGAGGCCGATCTTCGGCCAGAGCCTGCAAGGCGTCGGGATAGCCGTGATCTTCTTGAGCGTCTTCGCCGGGCATCAGATGTTCGACGTTCTCAGCTGGGAAAGCGCGATGGGTGGCACCATCGTGATCACGGCATTGTCGTTCTGGCTCGCGGCGCGCCGAGGTGATTCCGCTCTGGCCGCCATCGGCCTCCTCGGCGGAGTGGCCGCACCTTTCGTGCTCAGCTTCGGCGACGGAGGTGTGGGTAGTGCCGGTTCGGTCGATGCTTACGTCATCTATGCAACAACGCTTCTTCTCTCAGCTGTTGCCGTGTATTTCTTCAACGGCTGGGGAACGCTGCTGGTCACGGCGAGTGCACTGTCTCTTGCCACATTCGGCTCGGTTGCGATGCAGCTCGACGGCGGAGACTCGTTGGTGCTTGCCCAGGCGGGCGTGATACTTGTTGGTCTGGCCTTGTGGGTCGTGCCGACTGTGCGAGTCGTGCTCGATCGACCCGTCCAGGTGTCCAGGCACTCACTCGATCGAGTGTGGTCAGACTTCTTCCGTGGTTCCGAGCTCGGATCGGTCATCTGGGCTCCTGCAGCCATCGTGGCTGCGACCGCCGCGATCTGGGACCTATCTCCTGAGGCCTCCGGCTTGGCGGCGCTGGCCGCTGCCGTACTAGTTGGTTTCGTCGGTGCCGCGGTGCGCATTCCGCAGCGTGTGTTGGGCCTCACCCACTTCGCTGCGGCCGCTTCGCTCCTCGCGGTCGCATCGCTGCTGCTGCTCGACGGCCCTGTTCTCATGGTTGCCCTCGCCGGTCAGGCATTCGCCTATCTGGTCGTCGGCTCGAAGACGGAGTCACCTGTGCTGACGGTCGCCGGAGGACTGATCGGCGCCCCGGTCCTGGCGTGGCTCAGCTTCGCAATGGTGGCTGCGTTCGAGATGAGAGAGTCGATCGAGCCCAGCCGGCTCGTCGCCCACCTGATTGTGGTCATCTTCATCGCCGTTGGCGCTGCGCTGGAAGAGCGACCGCAATTCCGATCCATCGCCGGCACCACTGCATACGTTCTGACTGCACTGTGGCTTGCCGAGGCCTTCCTGGGAGTACGCAACGGTCCTGCGTTGACGACCGCCAGCTGGATTCTCCTCGCTGCCGCTACTGCCTATGTCGGTCTGCGGACCGAATCGAAGCCTGCGGTCCAGGCCGCCATCGCCACAATCGTGATTGCGGTAGCCAAGCTGCTGACGGCCGACCTTGTTCAGATCAACGCCGTAGGCCGCACTATCAGCTTCTTCGTCGCAGGGGTCGTACTAGTGGCCTTCGGCTACAAGTACCCGGCAATGCGAGGCGTGCTGCAGGCGAAGGTGACGAGCGATCCGGAGCCAGACGCGGACGAGCGCCGCTTCATCTATGCAGATCCGCCGCCGAGACCGTAGATGCGGCCTAGGTGTTCTGCTCGGCGAACTCGTTGAAGAAATAACCAAGATCCAGCTCCTCGTCACCGAAGAGGTCGGCGAGGAGCTGGTCGAGGTCGAGGGCATCGAGATCCTGGAGGTCGAAACCGCTGAGGAGCGACTCGATGTCGAGGTCCTCTAGCCCTTCGATATTGAAATCCTCGAACTGGCTGAACAACGTGCTGAGGTCGACATCACCGAGTTCGCCTTTTCCGAAGATTCCGAATCCACAGCCCTCGAGCCCGGCAAAGAAGCTCTCGAAGTCGAAGCTGTTCAGATCCTCGCCACCTTCGATGTCGGGTAGGCCCTCGATCCCCTCACACCTCTCGAGATTGGACTCGCTCAAATCGAATTCGCCAAACATCTCTTTGAGCTCTTCCAGGTTGAAGTCCTCGATGTTGAAGTCATCCGGTAGCAGGCCCGGCGGGAGCTTGGCCAGGAAGTCCTCGATGTTGAATGCGTCCGGGTCGAAGTCTCTGAATCTGGACTTGAAATCTTCGAGGTTGAATGGCCCGAAGTTGAACTGCGAAGGGTCGATCTGCGAAAAGTCGAGGAATGGGAGCTCGAGACCGTAGTCCCTCGGGTCCGGCGGCTCACCGCAGGCCTCCAGCGGGTCGGCGACATCGCCATCCCCCTTGAGCATGGCCGGTAGTTGCGGAAGGATCGTTTGAACTTCGCCCGCCGCGCAATTGGCCCACGCCTGCAGGTCGCTACGGAACGCCTCTGCTTCTGGACCGAGATCAGGGATGGGCGGCATGCCGCACTCGGCGATGATCTGTGGGGCCTCGGCGCTGTCGAGGCCGGCATCGAACCAGGCCGACAGCTTGTCGAACACACAAGCCGCGAATCCGGTCTGGTCGCTGAGGTCTTCCGGAAGCGTGATGTCGCCGAGTGCAACGGGTGTTCCTTCAGCGGCCGAGAGCGCAGATGTGGTGGGGGCTGCCACTTGGGCTTCGTCCCCAGAATTCGCAACCAGCGCAAAGGCGCCCACTCCGAGCATTAGAACCGCCGCGAAGGTGGCAGCGAATGCGATGGCGGGACGCTGCATCCATTGCCGCCATCGAGCGGGTTCCTTCACAGCCGGTTCACGGGAGAACATTGCGGCGAGCCGGGAATCTGGGACGACCTCGTCGCGATTGGACTCGCCCCAGGCCCGAAGTGTCGCCGCAAGGCGCCGGTTGGCGGGATCGTCCGCTGTGATTTCGTCGAAGATGTCTTGGTGCTCGTTCATGTCACTTCTGTGAACGTGCCGATGGCGTGATTGGATACGCGTTGGTGTGGAAGTTGTTGCGCAGGCTCTCCACGGCGCGGTGCTGTAGCGACTTGACTGCGCCGACGGGGCGGCCAAGTACGTCGGCGACCTCGGCAAGTGTCAGCCCGGCAACGATGCGTAGCACCATGACCTCGCGTTGGCTCTCGGTGAGCCCGTCGAGAAGGGCCGCTACGTCGGTGCTGTTGAGCCTGGCCATCGCCTCGGCCTCAACATCTCCGCCACTTGTGTCGTGTCGGCCCGGGTCGATGCCGGCGACGACGTTGGGTCGCCTGATTCGCTTGCGGTGCTCGTCGATCAGAAGGTTGTGGGCGATCGTGAAGACCCATGACCGGAACCCTGACTCGTTTCCTTTGAAGCGATCGAGCCTCGAGAAGGCACGGTGGAAGACTTCGTTGGTGGCCACACCAACGTCGGTAGCGCCGCGGACCCGTAGATACCCGGCGACTTCGCCGTTGAGCGAGTCGTACAGGCTGCGCAGCGCCTGCCCCGAGCCGTGGCGAGCGCGGGCCAGCAACTCTTGGAATTGGTCGTCACCGGCTGGGACAGCCGTCCCCGAGGTAGCTGTCGACATGTCATTACCGTAAACGGCACCGGGGGTTAGTTGGGTACGGGAACCGCGATGAAGGCCTTCATCGTCACAAGTCCATGATTCGCGGTTTCCTTGTGATTTTCATGCTTATCAGCTCCTGCAGTTCGCCGAACCAGGTGACCGTCGAACTCACGCCCACTGCTGCCACCCAGGGCAGTTATGGCGTCGGCACCGTGGTCAACCTGTATCCGCTCGCCCCACAGTTTGATGCGGCAGGAAATACGCAATGGGTTTGGCCAGATGAGCCTGCTTTGACGGCGGTCACCGGCCCCGATATGACTGTTGTGTTTGACTGGGACGCCTCGAAACCGTTTCGAATCGCAACGAACTGGGAGTCGATCGGAGGGGATTGTTGGACATCCGCCAGCGAGAACTTCATCGCGGGCGGTGCCCATGTAGAAGCTCCGCTCTATATCGCCTGCGCCTAACCGTCATCTCGGCCGTCTTCGCGCCACAATGGAGGCCGTGAGCGGACCCAGACCAGTTCGAGCTCCGCGGGGCAGCGAAATCTCCTGCAAAGGTTGGCAGCAGGAAGCTGTCATGCGAATGCTCATGAACAACCTCGACCCGGAGGTGGCCGAACGTCCCGACGAACTCGTCGTATACGGCGGCACCGGGCGAGCCGCCCGATCATGGGATGCCTTCGACGCCATAGTGGCGACGCTGCAACGCCTCGAAGGTGATGAGACATTGCTCGTGCAGTCCGGCAAGCCGGTCGGGGTGTTCAGAACCAACGAGTGGGCGCCGCGGGTGTTGATCGCCAACTCCAACCTCGTGCCCGAGTGGGGCAATTGGGAAGAGTTCCGCCGTCTCGAAGCAATGGGTCTCACCATGTACGGCCAGATGACGGCCGGCTCGTGGATCTACATCGGGACCCAGGGCATCCTTCAGGGCACCTACGAGACTTTTGCCGAAATCGCCCGCCAACGATTCGAGGGCTCACTGCGGGGAACGATCACTCTGACGGCAGGGCTCGGCGGCATGGGTGGAGCGCAGCCGCTTGCGATCACGATGAACGGAGGCGTCGCCCTCTGCATCGAGGTCGATCCGGAACGGGCGCGGCGCCGGCTCGAGACGCGCTATCTCGACGAAGTCGCCGTCGACCTCGAAGCGGCGATCGCCCGCTGTCTGCGGGCTCGCGATGGCGGGGAAGCGCGCAGCGTTGGGGTGGTGGGGAATGCGGCGGACCTGGTTCCTCGTTTGCTCGAGCTCGAGTTCCCGGCCGACATCGTCACGGACCAGACGTCGGCGCACGACCCACTGACATACGTTCCAGCCGATCTTTCACCAGAGGCGGCGGAGCGAATGCGCAGCGAAGACGCCGCTGGGCTCGTTCGTCGCGCTCGTGAGTCGATTGCCCGGCATTGTGCAGCCATGGTGGGCTTCATGGACCGGGGCGCAGAAGTGTTCGACTATGGCAACTCGCTGCGCACCGAGGCACGGCTCGGCGGTTTCGACAGGGCGTTCGATTATCCAGGCTTTCTCCCCGCCTACGTCAGGCCTCTGTTCTGTGAAGGCAAGGGTCCGTTTCGGTGGGTGGCACTGAGCGGCGATCCCGCAGATATCGCAGCGACCGACCAAGCGGTGGTGGAGGAGTTTCCTCGAGACGAGGCGCTTGCCAGATGGATCAAGTTGGCCTCGGAACGGGTCGCTTTTCAGGGCCTGCCGGCTCGAATCTGCTGGCTCGGTTATGGAGAGAGAGCCCGGCTCGGCCTGCGATTCAACGAGATGGTACGCACCGGCGAGGTGTCCGCGCCGATCGTCATCGGGCGCGATCACCTCGACTCCGGCTCGGTCGCGTCGCCGTACCGAGAGACCGAGGACATGGCGGATGGTTCGGACGCAATTGCGGACTGGCCCCTCCTCAATGCACTGGTCAATACGGCATCGGGAGCGACCTGGGTCAGCCTGCATCATGGTGGTGGAGTAGGCATCGGCCGCTCCATACATGCCGGGATGGTCGTTGTTGCCGACGGGACCGACCTTGCCGCGGCCAAGCTGTCCAGAGTGCTCACGGCCGATCCGGGCACCGGCGTGATGCGCCATGCCGATGCCGGGTACGAACTGGCCAAACAGGTGGCCAGCGACCGCGGCGTCGACCTGCCGATGGAGAGTTAGTGAGGCGGCTTCGCTTTCCGGCCGGCCTCGTTGCAGGGAAGCTGGTCCGCGACGTCACCATTGAATACGACGCCGGACTCATTACGGCCGTTGTCGTCGGCGAGCCAACGGACGGCACCGCCCTTTCCGGCATCGTCGCTGCGTCGTTCGTCAATGTTCACTCGCACGCATTTCATCGGGTGTTGCGAGGAAAGACACACGCCCAGGGTGGTGACTTCTGGTCGTGGCGCGACCTGATGTACCGCGTTGCCGGCGAGCTATACCCGGAGACCTATCGTCGGCTCGCGGCCGGAGTGTTCGCCGAAATGTTGGGAGCGGGCATCACTGCAGTCGGGGAGTTCCATTACCTGCACCACGCCATGGGCGGACAGGGATACTCCGATCCGAACGCCATGGCACTTTCCTTGGCGAAGGCCGCAGGCGATGCCGGAATTCGCCTGACGTTGATCGACGCTTGCTATTTGAGCTCAGACGTGAAGGGCAGTCCGCTGCGTCCCGAGCAAAGCCGATTCGGCGATGGATCCGCAGCGGCGTGGGCCGACCGGGTCCGTGATCTCGCCGCCGCCGTCGCAGACGAACCGCATGTCAGGCTCGGTGTCGCCGCCCATAGCGTGCGAGCCGTTCCCGCCAAGGACCTCCCCTCAATTCGCGGTGTGGCCGACGAGTTGGATGTGCCGATTCATGTCCATGTGTCGGAGCAACCGGCGGAAAACGAAGCTTGCCTGGCGGAACACGGCATCACGCCGGTCGAGCTGCTGGTCGAAACCGGCGTGCTCGGCCCGCGATCTACTGCAATCCACGCCACTCACCTGACGGACCGCGACATCGAGCTTGTCGCGGCCTCGGGAGCCGGGGTCTGTCTCTGCCCGACAACCGAACGGGATCTTGCCGACGGCCTCGGCCGCGCCGAGGACTTGGTCGCCGGCGGCATCCCCTTGAGCCTCGGTACCGACTCGAATGCCGTTGTCGACATGTTCGAAGAGGCCAGGGGGATCGAGTTGCATGACCGCCTACGAACCGGCAAGCGCGGCGTTCATGGCGCGGCATCTCTGCTCGATGCCGCCACTCGGCACGGCGCGACTGCTCTCGACTGGCCCGAGATCGGTTCGTTGCAGCCAGGCAATGCAGCAGATTTCATTGTCCTCGATCCCGGATCGTTCGCTTTGACCGGGGCGGATTCGCTCGACGCCGTCTTGTTCGCAGCCACCCGCAACGATGTCACAGATGTCTACGTGGGCGGCACCCAGACCGTTGCCCATGGCCGTCACTACGGCGGGATCCTGCCGGAAACGCTCGGCGGGGGATTGGCTGCGGTGGCGGAGTGAGCGTCCACGTCGATGTGCTGATCACCGGAGCAAGGATTGCGACGCTCGGTGTGAGCGACGACTACGGCCTCCTCAACAACGCCGTCATCGGTATATCGCAAGGCCGTATCGCCTACCTGGGGCCGCGGTCGACTCAAGTGACCAGCTCCGTGCTCGTCGACGCCGCAGGCAGGCTCCTTACGCCTGCCCTCGTGGACTGTCACACCCATCTCGTGTTCGCCGGGGAGCGTCTCGCCGACTTCGAGAAGCGGCTGCGAGGTGCCACTTATGCAGAGATTGCCGCGGC
The DNA here is from genome assembly GCA_024638645.1 of Actinomycetes bacterium. Classification (GTDB taxonomy): domain Bacteria; phylum Actinomycetota; class Acidimicrobiia; order Spongiisociales; family UBA5794; genus JAHEJX01. The sequence goes on along the minus strand of JAHEJX010000029.1, from coordinate 12,344 downwards.
AGGTGGCGGAATAAGACGGACGATGGCGGCGACACGCAACGCGTCGGAGGATGAGCTGTTCGATCTCGCAGCGCCGAGAGTGAGCTGGCTGATGGCGAGTGGCGTGGCGACGGTCGAGATCAAGTCCGGATACGGGCTTTCCGTCGAGAGCGAGCTGCGCATGCTCGGTGTGGCGCGACGATTGGGGGAGGCGCTCCCGGTGACCGTGACGACTTCACTCTTGGGGGCGCATGCGGTTCCGCCCGAGTTCACAGAAGACGTCGACCGCTACGTCGACCTGATCTGCGACGAGATGATCCCGGGGGCCGCCGCCGCAGGCCTGGCGGATGCCGTTGACGCCTTCTGCGAGTCGATTGCGTTCTCGCCGCAACAGGTCGAGCGCATATTCACTGCGGCGGCGCAGGTTGGGCTGCCGGTGCGGCTTCACGCCGATCAGCTGTCCGACCTCGGCGGTGCAGAACTGGCTGCAGCCCACGGAGCACTCTCGGCCGACCATCTCGAACACTCCTCCGAGGCCGGCTTCGACGCGCTCGCGGCGACAGGAACAGTGGCGGTGCTCATTCCTGGGGCTTCTGCTTTCCTCGACGAAGCGCGCCGTCCCGCCGTCGCCGCCATGCGTCAAGCCGGAGTGCGTATGGCAGTTGCATCCGATCTGAATCCCGGGTCGGCACCACTCGGCTCGATGCAACTGGCCATGGCACTTGCGGCAACCCGATTCGGCCTCACGCCCGCCGAGACCTTGCACGGAGCAACCCGTCATGCCGCCGCCGCACTCGGACTCACGGATCGGGGCGAGATCCGTCTCGGCCAGCGAGCCGACCTCGCGCTGTGGGATGTTGCGGAACCGGCCGCGTTGAGTTATTGGTTCGGCGCGCCGCTTCTTGCACAACTGTGGATCGAAGGCCGACTGATGGAGGGAGTTGGCTCCGATGCCGGTTAGGCCGATCCCCCAGATTGGTGACCCTGTTCTTCGACAGCCCACTTCGCCCGTCGATCCCGACATCATTGGCGCTGGCCAGATCCAACGACTGATCGACGATCTCATCGACACGATGACCGCAGCTAACGGATCCGGCATTGCCGCCAACCAGATTGGCGTACCGCTTGCGGTGTGCGTGATCGGCGTCACCAAAAACGTGCGCTATCCCTACAAGCCGCCCATTCCGCTAACCGTGTTGATCAACCCGCAGATGCGGCTGCTCGACGAAGAGACGTGGCTGAACAACGAAGGCTGCCTGAGCGTTCCGCTGCGCGGAGACCTGCCCCGCTATATGAATGTGGAGGTGAGCGCGCTCGATCGCGACGGAGCTCCTTTCACGCAGGTTTACCGAGGCCTGAGTGCCGGCACGGTCCAGCATGAGCTCGATCATCTCAATGGCAGGCTGATCGTCGATCGCATGGAAGACTCTCGGTCGATGGCCACATGGGACAATTTCGCAAAGCACGGCATGGACGAATACCTCGACCGCATCGCGCCTGTGATCGACCGCACCGAGCCGAAGGCGGATCGCAATGGCTGACATATCCTTCACCGGCATCTCATTGACCAGAGCAGACGTCGTGGCAGTGGCGCGCGGGGAGGCAACCGTTGCGCTCGCCGCATCGGCGCGGGCGGCAATGGATAGCAGCCGCCAGACCGTCGAGGAATTGGCCGCCTCCGGGGAGCCGACGTATGGCGTGTCGACGGGGTTCGGTGCGTTGGCGACGAGCTTCATCCCGGAAGAACGCCGCCGCGAGCTGCAACGCAACTTGGTTCGCTCTCACGCTGCGGGGATGGGTCCGCGCGTTGAGCGCGAGGTGGTGCGCGCAATGATGTTGCTGCGGGCACGCACTCTGGCGATGGGAAACTCGGGAATCCGACCTCTCGTCGTCGAGACCATGCTCGCCCTACTGAATGCAGGGGTCACGCCCGCCGTTCACGAATACGGCTCTCTCGGTGCTTCGGGCGATCTGGCCCCGCTGGCACATGCCGCGCTGGCTCTGATCGGCGAGGGTGTCGTCGAACTGGAAGGCAAGGACGCCGAGGCTGCCGTCGCTCTTGCCCAGGTCGGGATTGAACCGGTACAGCTCGAGGCCAAGGAAGGCTTGGCGCTCATCAACGGCACCGACGGGATTCTCGGGATGCTCGTGCTGGCTCTCGCCGACCTAGAGATGCTCCTTGACTCAGCTGACATCGTGGCCGCGATGAGCGTTGAGGGACTGCTCGGCACCGACCGGGCCTTCGCCGCAGACGTGATTGAAATGCGGCCGCACCCCGGCCAGGCAGTGTCCGCGGCCAACATGCGTGCGGTGCTGTCCGGTTCGGCGATCGTATCTTCGCATCGCCACGATGATCCCAGGGTCCAGGACGCTTACTCGCTGCGCTGTGCTCCCCAGGTGACCGGTGCGGCGCGCGACACAGTCACCTTTGCCACCCGAGTTGCAGACAATGAGATGCGCTCGGCCATCGACAACCCGGTGGTGACCGGCGATGGCAGGATCGAATCTGGGGGCAACTTCCACGGCGCTCCGCTCGGCATGGCCTGTGACTACTTGGCGATCGCCGCAGCCGAGGTCGGCGCGATTGCCGAGCGGCGGATCGACCGGATGCTGGACCCGGCTCGGAGCCAAGGGCTGCCGCCGTTCTTAACCAACGATCCGGGGGCCTCTTCGGGCCTGATGATCGCCCAATACACCGCGGCTTCCATTGCTGCCGAGAACCGCAGGCTTGCCGCTCCGGCCAGCGTCGATTCGCTTCCAACCTCTGCAATGCAGGAGGACCACGTGTCGATGGGGTGGGGCGCAGCTCGGAAGCTACGCAGCTCCGTGGCCAATTTGGGCAGGCTCATCGCCATCGAGCTGGTGACGGCGGCGCAGGCGATCGAGATGCGGGAGCCGGCACCCGGCCCGGCCTCCTTGCGCGTCATCGAGCTTCTCCGGCAAACAGTGCCGCAGCTCACGGAGGATCGCGTGTTGGCGCCGGATCTCGCAGCCGCCGCCCAGCTCGTGATGGCCGGCGAGGTCACAGCGGCTGCGGCTATTTAGCTCGCCGCGATTTGGCGCAAGATCTGCTCAGCCGCTGCGGTCGCTGGTAGCAACGACTCGATTCTCAGCTCTTCGAGCGTCACATCGTGAGCAGCACCGATCGTGGCAATGGTGGTGAATGTCTCGAGCTCGCCGAGCGGGGTTCGCAGCACGATCGGAATGAGCAGCTCATCCGCAGTGGGCGGCGCCTCGATCAACAACTCTCTGTCGACGTCGGCGAGGTAGCCGTTGGCTTCGTCGAGAAGGTCTGCGAGAGCGTCATCGCCCGGCTGCTCCGCGACATCGCGGGCAAGGCGCCGCAAGAGCACTCCGGCCGCAGCCTCCCAGTTGGCGATAGCGTGACGGGCGCCCTGCGGGTGCAGCATGAGGCGGACCAGGTTCCCCCCGAACGCTGTTGGGTCCGTGCCGGCCGGCATGCCGATTGCCAGGACCTTGCCGGCGACTTCGTTGGCGGCAACCAGATTCCACATGCGGTCCACGATGTAGGCCGGGTACGGCTCGTGGGCCTCGAGCAGGCGATTCAGCACATCATGGATCTGGCGCATCTGGTCGTCGTCCGGCCCACGCTGCCGGTAGGCAGGGGCGAAGCCGGCGCTACCGAGGAGCTCGTTGCGCTGGCGCAACGGCACGTCGAGTGCCGCCGCAAGATGTATGACCATCTCGCGCGACGGGTTGGCCCGGCCGGTTTCGAGGAAGCTGATGTGGCGCTGCGAGACGCCCGCCTCGGCCGCCAGGCCCAATTGGGAGATATGGCGGCTGGTGCGCCAGTCCTTGAGCCTTTCACCGAAGGTGACCGTCATGCCTCGAGGTTATGTGGAGGAGGTAGCAATGTCTATTACCTAACAGATAATCGACATCATTATGTCGGTGACGCACTGTGTCCCGAAACCTCTCGCGAAAGGGAATCCAGTGAACACGTTGCAGACCCTGCTCAAGAGCAACGGAGCGTTTTCGGCCGGCAGTGGAGCCCTCCTGCTGCTCGGGGCTCCGTGGCTCGACAACACATTCGGCCTGGAGGCCTGGCTGCTTGCCTTCGTAGGCGTGAGCCTGCTCGCCTACGGCGTCCAAATCGGTCGGCTGGCGAAGCCTTCGAGGGCGGTCGCAGGAGGCAAGTTGGCCACCACCATGGACCTTGGCTGGGTAGTCGGGGCGACAGTAGTTCTCGTCGCGTTTCCGAACGCGATGACTGCGGCCGGCCGAATCGCGCTGTTGTTGGCGACGCTCGTGGTGGCCGGATTGGCGGCCGGTCAGGCCACCGCCCTTCGCAAACTCGGTTAGTTGGCGACCTTCACGGCATCGACTCTTTGCCGGATCGCAGCAATGTGCGCCGGAGTCGATCCGCAACATGCGCCGATAATCCGGGCGCCGGCGGCGACAGACCCATCGACGTAGTCGGCCATGTCGTCGGCCGAAGTTGGGTACTCGAGCGTCAGCCCGGAATAGAGCGGGATCCCGCAATTGCCTTTGGCAACCACCAAAACCTCGGGAGCAGCCTCTCTGATACCGGCGGCTGCGGCGATGATGTCGTCCGGCCCGATGCCACAGTTGGCGCCGGCGCCGGTCAACCCTTCGGTTTGAGCCGCCCATGCTCCCAGCGTTCGGGGGTGGACTCCCATCATCGTGTGGCCGTGGCTGTCGAAACTCATGGTCGCCACGGTGGGGAGATCTGTCTCGGCCGCAGCACGGAATGCTGCTTGCAGCTCCTCGAGAGAAGACATCGTCTCGATCCACAGCACGTCAACGCCACCTTTGACGAGCCCGATGATCTGTTCGCGGAAAGCGGCCTCAGCCTCGTCTTCGGTCAGGAGCCCGTACGGTTGCAGCAACGAGCCGGTCGGGCCGATGCTGCCGGCCACGGCTACCGGGCGTCCGGCATGCTCCGTGGCCCGACGCGCCACGTGAGCGGCTGCAACGTTGAGCTCGACGACTCGGTCGTCGAGTTTGTGCAACTCCGTTCGCAGCCTGTTGCCGCCGAACGTGTTGGTGAGCACTATGTCGGCGCCGGCGTCCACATAGCTGCGGTGGACGGACTCGACGAGAGAAGGGTTGTCCACGTTGAGCAGTTCCGGCGAACCTCCAGGCTCCAGCCCTCCCTCAAAGAGTGCGGTTCCCATTGCGCCGTCGGCTACCAGGAAAGGCTTCTCTTCGAGGAGCTGGGTGAAGATGGTGCTTCTTTCGGCCATGGAGGTCTCCTTAATTGCGGGCACCGATGAAGTGGAGCTTGCGGGCCGGTGAGACGGAAGAACCGCCTCACGACGAGAGGCGGTCCTCGACGTCGCTTTAGCTGTACTTATTGAGCGCCCGCAAGCTGACAAGTCAAATCTGGCGCTGTTGCTGTGTAGACCATAGCCAACAAATACGAACGTGGCCACGTCCGCGCACTCAGTTCTGGGTATTGGCTGCTGAGCTGTGGGCTAGGTACTGGTCCCGCGTTGCCAGCTGGCATAGAGCCGGCCGTAGGTGCCGCCCTGTTCGACCAGCTGGGCATGGGAACCGTCTTGGACCAGCTCTGCCTGATCGAATACCAAGACCCGGTCCGCAGCTTCTGCGGTCGACAGCCGGTGGGCGATAGTGACAACGGTGCGGCCCGCCGTGAGCTGGTTGAGTGCCCGAGAGATGCGCACTTCAGTGGCCGGATCCACTGCGGATGTTGCCTCATCGAGCACGAGGAGCTCCGGATCGGAAATCGCAGCTCGCACCAGGGTCACCAACTGGCGTTCTCCGACGGAGAGAGCGGAACCGCGCTCGCCGACCTGGGTATCGATACCTGCGGTCAGCTCGTTCAGCCAATCGTCGAGACCGAGTCTGTGAAAAGTGTCACGCAGCTCCTGCCGAGTTGCCTCCGGACGACCCATCAGGACGTTGTCCGCAATGGTTCCGCGGAACAGCGTGCCCTCCTGGGGCACCATCACAACCCTGTCCCGCAGTGAGCGGAAGCGCACATTCGAGATCTCGACGCCGCCGACCTTGACGCTGCCTTCACTCGGATCCATGAGACGGGTGAGCAGCTTGGCGAACGTCGTCTTGCCAGAGCCTGTTTCTCCCACCACGGCGACTCTGGTCTCGGGCTCAATTGTCACATCGAGGCTGCGCAGTGCCACAGTGCCAGAGGCTTGTTGGGCGGTTTCTCCAGTCTTCGGGTAGCGGAACGACACGCCGGTGAACTCGACGCCGAGCGGAGCATGCGGCAGATCAATGCCATTCGGACCTGGGTCGGCAACGTCCGGCGCTATGTCGAGCACGTCGAGCACTCTGCGCCATCCTGCGACTGCGGTCTGGGCCTCGTTGACAGCCTCGCCAAAGGTCTGGATCGGCTGGATGAACAGCTGCACCAGGAACAGGAATGCCACCACGGTCCCGATCGTTTCGCTGCCGTTGACTGCGAGGATGGTGCCCACAACGAAGACCGCTGCGATAACGATCGACGAAAGCAGCTCACCGACGCCGGAGAAACTGGCCGAGAAACCTCCGGCGCGCACGGCAGAAGAGCGATGATCCTCGATGGCGTTGCCGAGCTTTTCGCGCACACTCTCTTCGATTCCGTATGCCCTGATGACCGGCGCTCCCACCACCACTTCTGCCAGTGTCGCCAACATGCGCCCGATCTTCTCGCGAACGATCAGGTATGCCTTCTCGAGGCGAGTTTGGAACCAGCGCACGGTGAGCGTTATCAGCGGAATGGAGGCGACGACTGTGAGGGCAAGGGGTATCGAATAGACGGCCATGACCACGATCGCCATGATGGCCTGCCCGAAGTTGACGATGATCATCAACCCTGCCCATTGCATGAAGCGGCTGATCTGGTCGACGTCTGAGGTGACCCTTGCCACCAGTGCGCCGCGTTGCTCGGAAGCCTGATGGAGCATTGACAGGTCGTGGATGTGGCGGAACGCTCGCACCCGCAATCCGGAAAGCGCAGTCTCCGACACCTTCGCCAGCCGCAGGTGCATCCAGCCGGTGGCGGCCGCAGTCACGGCGACCGCGCCAAGCGCGATCAGCGTCATCTGGATGACAAAAGTCATGTCAACGCCCGTGTCTCTGACGCCGTTGTCCAACACCTGCTGAATGACAATCGGGATGATTACTTTGCCTGCGGTAGCCAGGAGGGCGAGTCCGATCGTCCCCGGCAGGCCGCGACGCAACTCAGGGGACAGTGACAATCCACGGCGGATGGTCCTCATCGCGCCGGACCGGTGCGCTACCTCTTCTTCGATCGTCGTGCGGGTCATCGTGGATGTCATGGGGCAGCCTCAGACTCGTAAGCGTCGATGAGCGCGGCGTATGCCGGGAGCTTGGTGTAGAGGTATCGGTGTGATCCGCGACCGGTGATGCGACCGTCTTCGATGAAGATCACCTCGTCGGCGAGGACTATCGAAGACCGCCTGTAAGCCACGATCACCACCGTCGTCTTCAGCTCGGAGAGGCCTTCGAGGATGGCACCTTCGACGGCCGGGTCGACGGCGGAGGTTGCGTCATCAAGCACAAGCAGTCGTGGTTTGCGGATCAACGCTCGTGCCAAGGCAATCCTCTGCCGCTGCCCGCCGGACAAACTGGCTCCGCGTTCGCCTACGAAGGTTTCATATCCGTCGGGCAGCGCCGCAATGAACTCGTGAGCCTGTGCCAGCTCGGCCGCCTCGCGAACCTGTTCCTGTGAGTAGGGGGCTTCGAGTGTGATGTTGGCTGCGATCGTGTCATCGAAGAGAAACGCCTCCTGAAAGACGAGGGCGGCGGCGCCGGCGAGCTCGTTGCGTTCCAAATCGATCAGGCCCTTGCCGTCGAGGCGGATCACTCCCGCATCGGGGTCGAACAGGCGGATCAACAGGTGGGCTACCGTCGTCTTTCCTGAGCCGGTGGGGCCCACGAGAGCGACCGTGCGCCCCGGCGGAACATCCAGCGTCACCGACTCGATACCCCGCCGCTCACCGTCGGTGGCGATAGGGCCCGTGGCGCCATCGGCGAGATCGGCCGTCTCGGTCTCGGGGTACAGGTAGCCAACAGTGGTGGCCTCGGCCGTTGCACCGCCGTTGTTCACCAGAGCGGTCGACCCGTATTCGACTGTTCCGCCCTCGTCGAGCACAGCCTCGATGCGGTCCCAGCCGACGATGGCCGCCGGGAGCTGACCGAGAAGCCACGCAAACACCCGCATGGGCAGGGCGATGAGGCGGAACAGGTAAGCGAACGTGACGAGGGTTCCCTCAGTCATCAACCCTTGGTCGACGCGCCAGGCGCCGACCAGAACGACCGAGAGCACTCCGATCGTGGGGAGCGCTTCCATGATGGGGTCGAATGCGGCCCGCAGCCGACCTACATCGACCATCCGGTCGCGCAGGTCGTCAGACCGGGATCCGAATCGGCCGACTTCGGCGTCCTCCCTGCCCATGGCCTTGACGACCAGGGCGGCATCGAACGACTCGTGAGCGATCTCGGTGACCTCGGCACGCAGCCGCTGCGCACTTGCTGCGGCGATCCGCATTCGGCGTTGGTAGAAGATGTTCGTGATGGCAATCGCCGGTGTCACTGCAAACCCGACAACGGCTAGATACGGGTCGGTGAAGATGAGAAGCCCGACCGTGATGGCCAACATCACGATCACTCCGAATGCCATCGGCAGCGGGGCTGCGATAAACGAAGCTGCCTCGACGTCGGCGTTGACGTTCGAGAGGAGCTGGCCGGTCGGGTAGCGACGGTGCCACTCGATGGGCAGTTCGAGGTAGCGGTCAGTGACATCCGTACGGTCGCGCTGCTGCAACTTGTACTGCGCCATGTATGCGCCGAACCTCCGCAACGATATGCCAAATCCCCGCAGCGTGCTGACGCCGATGATCAGGAGCGCAGCAAGCGTCAGGCTGGCCGTGGTGACTTCGCCCTTGTCGACGGCCGGGAGCAGCACCTCGTCCGTGGCGTACCCGATCGCGTAGGCCGAACCGATCGTCGCCACCGCGTAGATCAAGGTTCCTATGAGTCCAATGGCAAACTGGCGGGGGGCCCGCGACAGTTGGCGACGGATCAGCTGGAGCCCCCTGCCAATCACCTTTCGCTCCGACTGGAGCGACTGTTTGATGATGGCGTCGGTCATTGATAGGACGTTAACGGCGCGGCTCGCCCTGCGAGACGTTGGGAGTTTGCGGTCGCAAGACTCCAGCTACCGGTCAATCACTTCCTGGGATGGGGTCGGCGTGGATGGCCTGCATGGCGTTCTTGAAGCTCTGTGGAACCGTGATAGGTCGAAAGGTTGCAGCATCAACGGTGACGTAGATGATGCTGGCGGTCGTCGTCACGCGATCGCCGATGTGGCTCTCGAGCTCGAAAGTGAGCGACGTGTTGCCGAACTTGCCGATGCGTACGCCGATCTCCATGTCCTCGAAGAGCGAAGCCGTTGCCTCGAAGTCGACCGCGGCGTGAGCAGTCACGACGTCGTACCCGTCGCCATGCATGTCGGCAGCCGTGATACCGGCGGCTAGGAATAGGTCAGTGATTGCGTCGTCGTAGTACGTCAGATAGTTGCCGTTGAAGACGATGCCTTGCGAATCGACGTCCGAATATCGGATCTTCCGCAAGTAGCTCACCGGCCATGACGACATGGCCGGTGAGTGTAGGAGAAACTCGGTTGGTCAGCCTCTGGCTGATGTCACTTGCGCAAGTTGGCCGGCCCTGACGTTTGCCGCAATGCGGCGGGCGAGGGCGAGCCGCACGAGCGACCCGAACTCGTCTGCGTCCGCAGGCCACTTCGACATGAATTCTTTGGCGCCGGCTGCGACCGCAGCGAGAGCAATCGTGGGGTCGTCGTGAGCGCTGACGACGATGATGGGGACGTCAGGTGCGGCGGCGACCACTGCTTCCACTGCCTGAATACCGTCTGCGTCGGGGAGCGTCAGGTCGAGGAGTATGCAGTCCGGCTGCCACTTCTCGATCATGCTGAGCGCCGCCGCCAGTTGCGGGGCCGAACCCACCTTGTAGTCGGGGATTCCGATATCGCTCAGCATCGTCATCATGATGCGGGCGTGCAGCGGGGAGTCCTCAACAATCAGGATGGAGGGCGGGACTGTTCTGTTGTTAGTCACTGGACCTCCCCTAGCGGGTGGTGGCTTCTCTCCGTTCCTGGTTGATCGGCACCTGGTAGTTCTTTCTTGAACGACAGGCAGGAAATGGTTAGTCAAGTAGTTACCTGGCTAGTTTCCTAGGGGTGAGGGTTGAGCAGGGGCTCGATGTGTTGCGACAGGCGGGCCTTTTATTACAAGCGTCCATTCCTGTGGGGCAGCTGCCGCAATGGGCGATCGGGCCGATGCGCGACGTTGGCATCAATGCCGCCGACTACGAGTCTTTCGTGATGTTGGGCCAGGGAGGCAGCCGGCTCTGGGACTACATCGTTGCCGAGGATCGCTACGGCCGCGACCCGTTCGACCAGGCGAGCGAACGATTGGCCGGCGAGTTCGTCACCGGTTACCTGGACGGTGCAGCCTGGGAAATGGTTTATCCGGGCGCAGCCCTGCTGCCGCTGAGCCGCCTTGCCGAACACGTCGGCTGGGGTAGGACCTCACCGCTGGGGCTCACGATCAACAACGAGTTCGGTCTCTGGCTGGCGCATCGAGTCGTGTTTCTGGTGGACGCTGATATCCCTATTGCCCCGCCGGACGCGTTTGCCCACCCGTGTGATAGCTGCGTCGACAAACCCTGCATCAGCTCATGCCCGGTTGGAGCCGTCGATGCTCTGACCGGATTCGACATCGGCTCGTGCGCGTCCCATCGAATTGAGCCCGCCTCTGGCTGTGCGTACCAGTGCTTGGCTCGCAATGCCTGTCCGGTGGCCACGGAACATAGATACGGGCCGGCGCAGATGGCCCATCACTATGCATCAGGCCTCGAGTCGATCCGGGCCTATTACGAGTCCGAAGCTTCTTCGTAGACCTCTGGCAGCGGATCGCCGTTGAGGTATGCGGTGAGCCAGTCTTCTTCGAGGTGGCCAAACCTGTCCGGCGCTTCCGGCAAGACGAACACGTGGAGCATCTCGCCGGTGATCGGCATCGTGATGGAACCCGCAGGGCATACGCCGAAGGGACTCGTGAGGCCGGCGAGTGCCGGGGGAGTGAGGGAGAAGCAGATGTGGTCGTGGCCGTGCCACACGGTGAGAGGGCCGCCCACTGCGGGGCCGGGCTTGCCAAGCTCTTCGGCTTCGTACATCACGCCCACCAGCACAGGGCCGTCGGGCCCGACTGCGTAGATGAGATTCTCCGGCCGCAACGGATCGAGGATTCGACCGTCCGATTGGTAGGCCGCGTTGGGGGCGTGGTAGTCGAGCCCAAAGATGTTGCCTACGTCGTATCCGTCTGCAGCCGCTACGGCCGGGTCTTCGTATTTGCGGGTCGCGTCACGGGTGGCTTCGTAGAGCAGTTGAGCTTCCTCGATTTCGTGCGCCGTCGGTTCGCGGTCCTCACCCTGCGGTATCAGCGTGCCGGGGCCTGCCGTCTCGCCGAGGTGGTGACCGCCTTCGCCGGAGAAGGCTCCGACCCAGGCTCCAAAGCCGACAATGACGACGAGTGAGACGATGCCTGCAGTCGACATTGTGCGACGAAGTCTTCCGCCTGGGGCCGGCTGCATGAGGACCCCGAGCGCCGCCAGCTCGACGAGCTTGGTGCCAAGGCCGATCTGGTCAGGGACGACGCCTGCCAATCCGGTGACTGTGTAGCCGATGAGCGAGGCCCAGAGGACGAGCTTGGCGTGGCGTTTGTGCAGCGTTTCGGCCCAGACCTGCTTCGCCAGGTATAGCTCCGCCGATCCAACGAGCAGGTAGCCGACGCTCCAGATCGATGGCTCATGGCCGGGGAGCAGCGCAATGTGGATCGTCCCGGCGACTAGCAACATCCAGAACAGGAAGCGGTTGGCGGACTTGAGGGTGTCGTAAGGGCCGACCAGTCGTGACGCCCATGCGTTGCCTCTGTTGGCCAGCTTGCGGACGATGAACACCACTGCCAGCAGCGTCAAGGTGACGATGAAGGCGAACTGGTGCTCGCTGATCACCTCGTACATAGGGCTGCCGACGTAGTCGGCGGCGGAGCGGAGAGTCGGTTCGTCGGCGTGAGCGAGGATCCAATTCACGCTGCTACCTCAACGAGTCGTGCCCTCCTGCGGGCCTTCCGACGCTGCCGACGGCTCGGGGGCACGTTGAACAGCAGGCGAGCTCGGGGGCTGCGGAGCATCCGGACCAGGGCGAGAGGCACGACGATGCGGGTGAGGAGTGGCACCGGCTCGAGCAGCCGCTGGATCATGACGAGCGAGAGAACAAGGTCGATCGTTGCGGCGAACAGCCAGCCGTATTGCAGCCA